>JAQRMT010000002.1:0-16116 GCA_028599035.1 Gammaproteobacteria bacterium | reverse complement strand
CCAAAACTTTCGCAAGAAGAAAATTGGGAAATGCAAGCACAGGGGTATCAATTATTAGAGCAGGCGGGTTTTTCTCAGTACGAGGTGTCAGCGTTTTCACAGAGACCTGCTAAACACAATTTGAACTATTGGCAGTTTGGCGATTACTTGGGCATTGGCGCTGGTGCACATGGGAAAATAACTACAAAGGGCGACATACTTCGTACTGTACAATCAAAATCACCTAAAGATTTTATTGAGAATAATCAAAGCACAGTAACTGTGGTAAAGCAGATTAACTTTGAGTTTATGCTTAATGCCTTAAGATTAAAACAGGGATTTTCATCAAGTTTATTTGAAAAGCGCACAGGACAATCTATTGAAACTATGAGAGAACAGCTTAACAAAGCCCATTCTTTGGGGCTGCTTGAGTTGAATAATCAGCGCATTTCTCCTAGTAAGCGAGGGTTTGAATTATTAAATGATTTACAGGTAATTTTTCTGTGATAAAATTTTTTAGTATGAAAATTTTATTCATGTTGTTATTGTTTTTATTTACTTCGCTTGCAAGCGTCCAATCTAGTGTTAATGATGATGCATCTTACTTGTCTATTGAAAACCAACCTACACAAACTATGTTAATGAGCGGCGAACATGTTCAGTGTGATGGTATTTGTGTTGCTTGTATGGCTATTCAAAGCACCATACCAACCCTGCAGCATTTAACACTAGCACTGACATCGTATATTTTTGTCAACGCACATTACTATTCTTTACATGAGCCAGTTCTAACACCCCCTCCGACCGTCTGATTTTTTTATTGGGTATTTTTTTGCCCTTTACTAAAAAATTTGTAGTCGCAGATGGATGCAAATTTGATCTAATAGAAATAATCAGGAGAAAAAAGATGAAAATATTTATAGTCGCACTAATAAGTGTGTTGTTGAGCAGTTGTTTTGATTCAGATGCGCAAGCAGCTAGCAAAATTCAATTAGGAAAAACTACTTTTGAGAATAATTGTGTAGTCTGTCATGGTAAAGCTGGTCAAGGTATAGTGAAAGACTGGAAGAAGCGTCAAGCAGATGGGAGTTTTCCCGCACCACCACTGAATGGTAGTGCGCATACTTGGCACCATTCACCAAAATTGTTATTAAATACCATTAACAATGGTGGCACACCATTAGGTGGATGGATGCCAGCGTTTAAAGATAAATTAACGGATAAAGAAAAGCAGGCAGTACTAGATTATCTACACAGCCTATGGCCAAAAAATATTCAACAAAAGTATAACGCGAGGTTCAAATGATTAGTAGAAGAAAATTTATCCAAGCAGGCTTGGTTTTAGCTGCATTACCAAAGCAGATTGCATGGGCAAGCAGTAAGGTTTTTCGCAATACTTTTAGAGCACCAAAGCTAGAACTAGGCAAAAGAGTGGGTAAGGATGTTTATTTTAATTTAAGTATTCAGTCTGGTAAAAGCGCTATTTTGCCTAATAAAATCACACCAACCTTGGGTATAAATCAAGGTTTTCTAGGGGTAACGTTACGTGCTAATAAAGGCGATAAAGTGCATATTAGCGTTAAAAACACCATTGATGAAACTACTACACTACACTGGCACGGTATGAAGCTACCTGCCAAAGCCGATGGCGGTCCACATCAACCAATTGAACCCAACAAAACTTGGCAAACTCAGTTTGACATTATCCAAGATGCAGCAACGCTTTGGTATCACTCGCATCAACTGCATAAAACAGCTGAGCAAGTCTATCAAGGTTTGGCAGGGATGTTTATTATTGACGATGAAAAATCAAAGGCATTAAAGCTACCTTTTGAGTATGGTGTAGATGACTTGCCGGTGATTATTCAAGATAAAGATTTTAGTTATAATGGACGTTTTCGTTATCTCAGTGGAATGATGGGCGGGATGATGGGTAAAAAAGGCTCTACAGTATTAGTTAATGGTGTAATTAACCCAGTTTTAAAAGCCAAAAAATCTTTATTACGATTGCGACTGCTGAATGGTTCAAATGCCAGAACTTATCATTTAAGTTTTAGTGATAATCGTGTGTTTACTATTATCGGTAGTGATGGAGGTTTATTGGAGTATTCAATTAAAGTTAATACGGTCCGTTTGGCACCTGCTGAACGAGTAGAAATTTTGGTGGATGTGAGTGATGGTGGGCATCCAATTCTACAACATACTGCTGTGCAAGAGTCATCAGGCATGGGTGGTATGGGTATGATGGGTAGCATGATGGGTAGTGACCGTCAGGATATGGATATTTTTCAGATTGATGCTTCTGGTACACCTAAAAGCACGAGTAGCATCCCTAAAACTTTAATCAAGCACAGCAACCCACAGCAATCCGTAGTAAGCAAGCAGAGAAAAATGGTCTTACAAATGCAAATGGGACCAAGAATGATGTTTGGTGGTGATGCTTTCAGCATTAATGGTAAAACCATGGATATTAATCGAATTGATGAAGTGGTTAAGGCTGGCAGTACGGAAATCTGGCATTTAGAAAATACCTCGATGATGGCGCATCCTTTTCATATTCATAATGTGCAATTTAAAATTATCAATAAAAGTAGTGGCACGGTCACAGGACATGAACTAGGATTTAAGGATGTAGTATTGGTTAATTCTAGAGAGCGGGTGAGTGTGATTATGAAGTTTCCTGAGTTTCGTGATACAAAAACACCTTATATGTATCATTGTCATATTCTAGAACATGAAGATAGAGGTATGATGGGGCAATTTGTAGTGGTTTAGGTTTAAAAAGATAATAAATATGAAACATACTTATCAAGTTTTACATATGTCTTGTGGAGGATGTAAAACCAATGTAGAAAAGGCATTGTTAGCGCTATCTGACATACATAAGGTAGAGATTGATTTAGCCACCAAAGCCGTGGTGGTTGAAATGCAGAGTCATTTATCACTTGATACTTTGCAACAGGCTTTATTAACGGCTGGGTTGCATTATACGATTACTATGCCAGAGCATGAGTTTATACACCACCCAAAACAACAAACAAGTATTAAAGATGGGAACAGTGTGTTTTATTGTCCGATGTTTTGTGAGGGTGAAAAAACTTACCCAACACAAAGCGGTTGCCCAATCTGCGGTATGGATTTAGTAGAACAGCCTAGCGCCACGCAAACTACCCAATTTACTTGCCCAATGCATTCTGATATTGTTCAAGATATGCCGGGAAGTTGCCCTATTTGTGGGATGGATTTAGTGATGCTAGAGGCTGAAGATAGCGAGCAAAAAACTTATCAAGATTTGCTTAAAAAAATGAAAATATCAGTTTTGTTTGCTTTGCCAGTTTTTATTATCTCAATGTCCGATTTAATTCCTAATAATCCACTCAATGTTTTAATGAGCGAACAAAATTTGGGTTTTGTGCAATTTGTTTTAACTTTGCCCATTGTTTTTTGGACTTGTTGGATGTTTTTTGAGCGTGCTTATAAATCCATTATCACTTGGAATCTTAATATGTTTACTTTGGTGGGTATTGGCACCGGGGTTGCGTTTATTTTTAGTGTGGTAGGATTGTTTTTCCCTGAGATTTTTCCTGATGATTTTAAAGCCGAAAGTGGCACGGTTTTACTTTACTTTGAAGCCACGGCGGTAATTTTAACTTTGGTTTTATTGGGGCAATTATTAGAAGCAAAGGCACACAGTCAGACCAGTGGTGCATTAAAAGCATTATTACAATTAGCACCTGCAACGGCGATATTACTTAAGGATAATGCAGAAGTCGTGATTGCCATTGATAAGATTAGAAAAGATGACTTGCTAAGAGTTAAACCTGGAGAAAAAATTGCTGTAGATGGCGTTATTACTCAAGGCAAAAGTAGTCTTGATGAATCAATGATTTCTGGTGAACCCATTCCTGTTGATAAAGTTGAAGGTGATAAAGTGACTGCTGGTAGTATTAATGGTAATCAGTCTTTTGTGATGTGCACCCAAAAAGTAGGTGCAGAAACCTTACTTTCTCAAATTATTGAAATGGTTAAAACTGCATCTCGTTCGCGCGCACCTATTCAAAAATTAGCCGATACTATTGCTAAATATTTTGTACCAATCGTGGTTTTAATAGCAATTTTAACTTTTATGATTTGGGTTTGGCTTGGGCCAGAACCCGCACTGGTTTATGGCTTTGTGAATGCAGTAGCAGTTTTGATTATTGCTTGTCCTTGTGCCTTAGGCTTAGCAACACCGATGTCAGTAATGGTTGGGGTGGGCAAAGGGGCGCAATCAGGCGTGCTCATTAAAAACGCCCAAGTTTTAGAAATAATGGATAAGGTTGATGTGTTAATCACTGATAAAACGGGCACGCTTACCCAAGGCAAACCCTCAGTGGAAGAAGTGTTTTCCCAGACCCTCAGTGCCGATGATTTATTGCAAAAAATAGCTTCACTCAACCAATATAGTGAACATCCTTTGGCACAGGCCGTGGTGCAGTTTGCTAAAGAAAAAAATATCAGTCTTGTTGAAGTAGCAGATTTTGAAGCGATTACTGGTAAAGGCGTAGTTGGCACAATTGATAAACAAAAAATAACATTAGGTAATCTGGCGTTAATGACAACGAACAAGGTTAACATTGGTGATGATGTATTAATGCAAAAAATCATTTTTGCACAAGAACAAGGCAAAACTGTTTCTTATATTGGTGTTGATGATAAGGTGTTGGGCTATGTGTCCATTAGCGATAGCATTAAATCAAGTAGTAAAAAAGCCATCACTGAGTTAATGGCAAAAGGGGTGGATGTCATTATGATGACAGGCGATAATAAAAATACTGCCAAAGCAGTTGCTGATGAACTTAATTTAAGTGAATTCCAAGCACAGTGCCTGCCAGAAGATAAACTTAATAAAATCAAACAATTTCAAGCACAGGGGAAAATTGTAGCCATGGCAGGCGATGGGGTGAATGACTCACCTGCTTTAGCACAAGCAGACGTGGGAATAGCGATGGGTACAGGCACTGATGTAGCAATCCAAAGCGCGGAAATTACTTTAGTACGGGGGGATTTATATGGGATTGTCAAGGCTAAAAAATTAAGTTATGCAGTGATGAAAAACATCAAGCAAAATTTATTTTTTGCATTTATTTACAATATTTTAGGGGTGCCGATAGCTGCTGGGGTATTGTTTCCTGTATTTGGCGTGTTGCTTTCCCCCATGATTGCCGCAACAGCGATGAGTTTTAGCTCGGTGTCGGTGATTGTAAATGCACTTAGACTTAGAAAAATTTCTTTATAAGGCTTAAGGGCATCCCAGAAACCCTAATGAAGTTTTGCAAGTTTTTTTGGCTAGGGTTTCTGGGGATGCCCTTAAAGAATACTTGTTAGGTAAAATAGAATTTTTTTAATATTTTCTCAAACACTAACATGTCTGAAATCACACGTGTCTTAATTGAAGCACTACCGTATATTCAAAAATTTAAAGACAAAACCATTGTCATTAAGTATGGTGGTAATGCAATGATAGACGAAAAACTAAAATCTAGTTTTGCGCGTGATGTTGTGTTGATGAAATCAGTCGGCATGAACCCAATTGTGGTACATGGTGGCGGACCACAAATCGGAAAAACACTGGAGAAAATCGGCAAGAAAAGTGAATTCATTGGTGGTATGCGTGTGACTGATAGTGAAACCATGGATGTGGTAAAAAAGGTTTTAGGTGATGTGGTGAATAAAGAAATTGTAGATTTAATTCATCAACATGGTGGACACGCTATTGGTTTAGTAGGCAAGGGTAAGTGTTTGGTTTCTGCTAAGAAATTACCGACACCAGAAGGGGTTGATTTAGGCTTTGTGGGTGAAGTTGATGACATTGACATTTCGGTGATTGACGCATCGCTTAATGCTATTCCTGTTATTGCACCAATTGGTACAGGTGCAGATGAGTGCTTTTACAATATTAATGCCGATTTAGTCGCAGGTTCAATCGCTGAAACACTTGATGCTGAAAAATTGATTTTGTTAACCAATACTATTGGTTTGTTAGATGGCGAGGGTGAGCTATTAACGGGTCTGAGTGCTAAAAAAGTTGATGAGTTAATTGCTGATGGCACAATTTACGGTGGTATGCTACCAAAGATTGGCTGTGCTCTGTCAGCAGTTAGAAATGGTGTTAAATCCACGCATATTATTGACGGGCGTGTCTCTCATGCCGTGCTCTTAGAAGTCTTTACTGATGGTGGTGTTGGCACACTAATTACTGCTGATGAATAAATCACATGGAAATACTATTAAAGTTTGTGATTGTCAAATTCTGGCGCATTATCAATTTGAGGGCGCACAATTTATTTTAACACTGGCATCAGATAGCATTGCCCAGCAGACTAAGCCAGGGCAATTTGTGCATATTACGGTATCAAATGCGTTGGCAATGAGGCGACCGATTTCGATTATGTCGGTGGATGTGGAAAATGGCACTTTTGATTTGCTTTATAAAGTGGTGGGTGAGGGTACTCGCCAACTGTCTGAGCGTAAAGTAGGCGATGTTCTGTCCATTATCGGTCCGATTGGGAATGGTTTTGAACTCACTGATAAAAAATTGCCGTTATTGATTGGTGGCGGTGTAGGTATGCCGCCAATGATTGCCATTGCACAGCAAATTAAAGACACTGAGTATGACCCGTTTGTTATTTTAGGCTCAGAAGTGCCATTTCCATTCACACCAGAACTCAGCAAAATAGGCAATCCTTGCCCAAAGGCAAGCCACACTATGCCCTTACTAGAAAGCTGGGGCGTGGCGTGTAGGCTTGCCAGTTTGCAGGGCTATAAAGGTGTATTTAAAGGCTTTGTCACAGATTTGGCACGCACATATTTAGACACATTGCCTACCGAAGACTTAGCGCAAGTTGAAGTGTATGCTTGCGGCCCACACCCAATGCTTGAAGCAGTGGCTAATTTGGCTAAAGAATATAATTTACCTTGTCAGGTTTCGTTAGAGGAATATATGGCGTGTGCGGTGGGTGGGTGTGCAGGTTGCGTGGTGGAAGTGCAAACAGATCAAGGCGTGGCAATGAAACGAGTGTGTGTTGATGGGCCTGTATTTGACGCAACAACAGTATTTTGATTGCACGAAATTTAAAAAAAGTTCAAGTGCGTATCAGCGCTCTTGATAAAAATCAACAAGTAACCCTGATTGCTGTTAGCAAAACCAAGCCTATTAGCGATTTACAACAAGCGATTGATGCAGGGCAATATCATTTTGGCGAAAATTATCTACAAGAAGCGTTAGACAAAATTAAAGCATTGGAAAATCAAAATTTAATCTGGCATTTTATTGGCGCAATTCAATCTAACAAAACTCAACAAATCGCACAGAATTTTGATTGGGTACATAGTGTTGATAGGCTTAAAATTGCCAAACGACTTAATCAACAGCGCCCTGATAATGTTGAAAAACTCAATGTTTTACTGCAAATCAACATTGATAATGAGCCAACAAAATCGGGCATTTCCCCTGAAAAAATTGATGACATCATCCCTCATTTTGCTACTTTTTCAAACCTTATATTAAGGGGTTTTATGTGCATCCCCAGCCCTGATAATGCCAAACAAAGTTTTGCTAAAATGGCAAACATATTCAAAAAATACCCTAATTTAGATACGCTATCAATGGGCATGAGTCGCGATTTGGAGTTGGCTATTGAAAATGGTGCAACTTTTGTGCGCATCGGCGCAGATATTTTTGGCAAAAGAGACTAGATTAATAAATATAGGTAGACTGATAGATATTTGGTATAATTTCTCGTCTAATAGTGGTTAAGTGAAGATCCTCGCATTTAATTACTTCCTAATTTTGAGGGTTTTTTGGAGAAAAAAATGAAAAAAATAGCAGGTTTAATGGTAATACTAATGGTGGTTATGGGCTTAACAGGTTGTGCTGCCACGACGATGATTAAGAAAGCAAATTTAGACACTCAGACCAAAATGAGTGCGACAATTTTCTTAGAGCCAGTATCACAAAAGAAAAAGGTGGTTTTTGTTAATATTCGCAACACATCAGATAAAGATTTAAATATTGCAACGAGAATCAAAAACACATTGGCTGGTAGGGGCTACACGCTAACACAAAATCCTGATGAGGCTAATTTTATGTTGCAAGCTAATATCTTGAAGGTTGGGAAATCAGACGCAAGAGCATCAGCAGATGCATTAGAGGGTGGTTTTGGTGGTGCACTACTTGGTGGCGCTATGGGAAATAGTCCTAATTCTTCAAGAAATGCCGCAGTAGTGGGCGGCATACTTGGCTTCATTGGTGATGCGATGGTGGCAGATATTTACTATACTATGATTACTGATCTTCAAGTTAGAGAAAGACCATTGGCTGGCGAGGTTGTCAACCAGAAACAAAATACCAATGTTGAACAAGGAACTGGAACCAAGCTGACGCAAAATGTATCAGGCGGGCAGGTCAACTGGAAGACATATCGAACTCGTATTGTTAGCACAGCAAACAAGGTGAACTTAAAGTTTGATGAGGCGTTAAAACCATTAGAGAATGGTTTGGTTCGCTCTATTAGCGGTATTTTTTAAAACCATTGGCTCAGTAAACAAAAACAACCGCTTTTCTTAGCGGTTGTTTTGTTTTTAAGCGCCTGAATTTATTATTATGAAAATCAAAGTTCTAATTACTGGCGGCACGATTGATAAACAATACAATGCCCTAACGGGTGAGTTGTCGTTTGAGCAGACGCAACTTGTTGATATGCTAAATTGTGTGCGTTCAATGGCAGATACTTTGTCAGAAGTGTTGTTTTTGAAAGATTCGCTAGAGATAACAGGTGATAATCGAGCGTTGATTTTGTCTAAATGTCTTGCGTGTGAGGAAGATGCTATTTTAATTACGCATGGCACAGATACTATGGTGGAAACTGCCAAATTATTGGGCGAGAATATTCACGATAAAACCATTGTATTGTTTGGGGCAATGGTGCCTTATTCAATTAATCAATCGGATGCGTTGTTTAACTTAGGTTTTGCCTTGAGTAGTGTGCAAACTCAGAAATCTGGTATTTATATTGCGATGAACGGGCAACTATTTGATTTTGACAAGGTGCAAAAAAATAAGGCATTAGGTGTTTTTGAAAATATCTTATAATGCCCCATAATGCATAAAAAAATATTATCTCACAGTGTTAAGGTGCTAAAGTTAAGTACTTGGTTTAGCGCAATTGTGGCGTTAATTATTGCTTTAGTGGTGGCATTTTTTGTCATATTCCCCTCATTAATCAAAACACCTATTGAAACCCAGTTGTCTGAGCTTAGTAATTTAGAGGTTACGCTGTCTGATATGCATTTTGATTTTAAGCAAGGGCATTTGTTTTTACAAATAGATGGTTTGAGCATTGATACGCCTAGCAGGCAAAAAAAACCAATAGCAACTATTGACCATTTGAAATGGCAAATTCACTTAAGTTCACTTATTAATGATATTTACAGTCCAGGCAAAGTTTTTATTGATACTTTGGTGCTTTATCCCAATGCCAATCAGAATAAAGAGGGATTTAATGTTAATAAAATTCAGCAGTTAGCCTCCCCTCAAAACCTAGAGTTGCTTGATTTTCTCAAGTCATTAAGTATCAACAAAACTTTAATCAAAACAGAGCAAGACCTTGAGATTGCGCCAATGTTATTTACACATGATAAGGCGCAAATTTCTCTTGAAATAACGGGGCAAAATCTCGGATTTGGTTTATCAGATGCGCAATTGGGAGAGGTGGATATTATTGCTACTTTGTCACGCACACAATTTGAGCGTAAGCATTCTTTAATTTTACCAATAGTGATTAGCAACAAGGATTTGTCAATCAATAGCACGGTTAAATTTTCTCATCATCAAGGCGATGACTTTGTTGAGCTTGAGAGTTATATAGAGCGTATGCAGGCTAATAATATTGCTAAATATCTGCCTTTACAATGGGTGGGTGATGACACTTATGCTTGGATAAAACGCGGTTTTATTGCAGGCACATTGCAACACTCAAAATTACATATTAAGAAAAATCTATCAACCACAAGTGACGCTGAACTGCGATTCAGTGCGCAATTAAAAGAGATGGAATTGTTGTTTAATTCTGATTGGAAATCACTTAAACAGCTCAATGCCAGTCTTGAGACCGATGGTAAAAACATCCAAGTCATGGTGCATGATACCAAACTCAATGAGATGGCTCTAAATGCGATCAAGGTGCAGATTGTGGATATCAGTCAACCTTATTTAGATGTTGAGGTAACTGGAAAAATCAACACTCAGAGCGAGCATTTGCTTGCATTTTTGAAGCGCTCTCCGCTGAGTGAAGAGGTGAATAAAACGCTCAATCAATTTAGCTTGTCTGGCAAGGTGAACGGCAATATGCGATTGATCATTCCGCTAGATCAAAGAATGTCAAAATTGGACATTGATTTGACACTTAAAGACAACCGTTTGAGTGTTTTAGAAGGCGCAGTTGTGGTTGAAGGTTACGATTCAAAGCTGCTGTTTCATCACAATGAAATTACGGCTACTGGTGTGGGCGATATTCGTGGCACCCCTTTTGATATTCGCATCAATCCTAACAACAAGAATGATGACGATGAGCGCACTTTTGGCGTGGAATTGGCGAACAATGACGCTAAATTTGAGACTTATATCACCAAACGATTTAATCAATCTTGGCACGCACGAATTGAATCTGAATCGGTTAAGGGTGATATAGTCATTATTCCAAATGAGGGCGGCATTCCAACTGTCCAATTATTAGGCGTACAAATAACCGCTTTAGATGCGATTAAAGGGGATTGGAAAATTAGCCCCCAAGATTTCCCGAATATGCATTTGAGTACAGAAGGCATTTATGTGGATGAAAATATTTTGCCAGATTTTAGTGCCGAATTGACTTCTAAAGACAATGTGCTTATTATTAACGATTTGCAATTTGAAGGATTTGGCGTTGGCAGTAAAGCGTTAAGTTTTCAAGGCGCTTGGGACGGCAGCAAAACGCAACTGAACGCCAAGGCAAAGGGTAAAAACTTGGCCGAGTTTTTAGAAAAACTAAAAGTGAAAGAAAAAGTTACTGGCGGAGAATTTGACCTTGACATCCACCTTGCTTGCGAATGCACCCCGTGGAATATGAATTATCAAGATATTACTGGCTACATTACTATGAATGTGAAAGAAGGCGTGTTTACTGACGAAGACCCCAATATTGGGCGTATTCTGTCGCTGTTGAATATCAAATCGATTACCAGGCGCTTGAAATTAAACCTCTCTGATGTGACCAATAAAGGCTTTGCTTATGACAACATAGCCACGAAAATTCGCCTACAAAATGCGACAGCTAAGGTTGAGCATTTTAATCTTGAAGCTTCATCAAGCAGTATTGTTTTAAGCGGGCAGGGGGATATTGTTGATAAACAATATGATTTGATAGCAAAAGTAACGCCTGCTATTAGTGATGCAGTGCCTGTAGCGACCTATCTTGCAGGTGGTGGATTGGTCGGGCTAGGTGTGTGGTTGGTAGATGAAGCGCTATTTGATGGCAGAATAATTAACAAAATTGTTGATGGAGTGGCAGAGTTTGAATATAAAATTACTGGACCATGGGACGAGCCTATTATTAAACCATTATGATTGAACAATTATTAGACCAGCATCATTTAAACCGAGATAAAATTGAGAGCCTGCTCTCAAATTTGTTTGTTAAAGGCACTGATTATGCCGATTTGTATTTCCAACACTCTGTTGCCGAGTCGTGGTTTTTAGAAGAACGAATTGTCAAATCTGGCACTTATCATATTAGCCATGGCGTTGGCACGCGTGCCGTTAAAGGCGAACAAACTGGGTTTTCTTACTCAGATGATTTAAATATAAGTGCCATTGAAAAAGCCATTAATTTTGCCAAAGGCATTTCTCAATATAAAGCACCGCAAGCCATTCAATCGTTTCAATCCGTCCCTCAAGTAGCCAAATACAGCGGACTTAGCCCCTTAGGTAGCCTAACCTCAGCAGAAAAAGTCGATTTATTAAAGAGAATTGACGCTATTGCCAGAAAAGAGCCAAAAGTTACACAAGTCAGCGCTTCATTATCAGGCGCTTATACAGAAGTATTGATTGTGTCCACAGACGGCGTTTATCAAAAAGATTACCGCCCCATGGTGCGTATCAGCGTCAGCGTAATTGTGGAGCATAATGGACGCATTGAGTCCGCATCAAGTGGTGGTGGCGGTCGTTATGATTATCGCTACTTTATTGACCATAATTTAGCAGAAGTTTATACACATGAAGCCATTCGTCAGGCATTAGTCGCACTGGAGGCTAAAAATGCCCCTGCCGGTAAACTGCCCGTAATATTGGGGCCAGGCTGGCCAGGCGTTCTGCTGCATGAGGCGATTGGTCATGGCCTGGAAGGGGATTTTAATCGTAAAGGTACCTCGGTTTTTACCGGCAAAATCGGTGAACAAGTGGCGAGCGAGAAATGCACGATTGTTGATAATGGCACTTTGGCTAATCGCCGTGGTTCGCTAACCATCGACGATGAAGGCACGCCAACACAGAACACCACTCTGATTGAAAACGGCATTCTAAAAGGCTATTTATTTGATAAATTAAACGCCAGATTAATGGGTCGGCAATCTAGTGGCAATGCACGGCGCGAATCTTACGCCCACATCCCTATGCCCAGAATGACCAACACCTATATGCTTAATGGAGAAGACACCTTAGAAGAGATGATTGCCTCGGTTGACGAAGGCATTTACGCTGTAAACTTTGACGGCGGACAAGTGGACATTACCTCAGGAAAATTCGTTTTCTCTGCTAACGAGGCCTATCTTATCAAAAACGGAAAAATCACCCACCCTGTCAAAGGTGCAACTCTTATCGGCGCTGGCGACGAAGTCCTCAAAAAAATATCCAGGGTTGCCAATGACCTAAAACTTGACAGCGGCGTTGGCGTCTGTGGCAAAGATGGACAAAGTGTACCAGTAGGCGTAGGTCAGCCGAGTCTTAAAATTGACGAACTCACCATTGGTGGCACACAAGTAGAGTAGAGCAAGCATTAATTAGATTAGCCGCTTTGATGCGCTAAACAGCCTAAAACAAAAATACACCATAATTACGGAAAAATCTCTAATAAATTGGCTATAATGTTTTACTTCTATTAATGAGAGAGATAAGGTGTTAGAAAATTATTTACCCATTATGGTTTTTATTTTTTTAGGGATTGCATTTGGTATTGGACCAATGTTAATCGGCTATTTATTGGGGCCAAGCAAACCAGATGAAGAGAAAAATTCTCAGTTCGAGTGTGGTTTTCCTGCGTTTGACGACTCTCGTATGTATTTTAATGTGCGGTATTATCTAGTGGCAATTTTGTTTATTTTGTTTGATTTGGAGGTCGCCTTTGTCTTTCCATGGGCGGTGGTTCAGTCCCAACTAGGTTGGTTTGGTTTTGTTAGTATGAGTATTTTTTTATTTTTATTGGTGGTGGGCTTTATATTCGAATGGAAAAAAGGTGCGCTAGAGTGGGAATAATAAGGGTTTATTATGGCAATTGAAGGCTTAATGAAAGAAGGATTTGTCACCACTTCGCTTGATAAAGTGATTAATTGGGCAAGAACAGGATCGCTGTGGCCGATGACTTTTGGTTTGGCGTGTTGCGCGGTAGAGATGATGGAGGCGGGCTCTTCTCGTTATGATCTTGATCGTTTTGGTATCGTTTTTAGACCTACGCCACGCCAATCTGATTTAATGATTGTTGCTGGCACGCTGACCAATAAAATGGCGCCTGCTTTACGCAAGGTTTATGACCAGATGCCTGAGCCAAGATGGGTGATTTCTATGGGCTCGTGTGCGAATGGCGGCGGGTATTATCATTATTCTTATGCAGTCGTTAGAGGCTGTGATCGCATTGTACCTGTTGATGTATATGTGCCAGGTTGTCCGCCAACAGCAGAGGCGCTATTGTATGGTATTTTGCAATTACAAGATAAAATTAAACGCACCAACACCATTGCGAGAACATAAATGCAAGATTTAAAAGCACAATTAGTTGAAGAATTTGGCAAAGGAAAGGTCGTTGAGGCGTTTGGCGAATTGACTTTAACGGTCGATACTGCCGATATTATTGAGTCGTGCTTAAAACTCAGAGAGGCTTTCTTTTTTGATACTTTGATTGATTTGTGTGGCGTAGATTATTTGACTTATGGTCAGTCTGATTGGGATGCTAATGCCAGTTCTTCTGGCTTTGGTAGAGCGCGTGAAGAACAGGGTGATAAGGACAGGCATGACAAGCGTTTTGCTGTGGTTTACCATTTGCTTTCAGTGCGTAAAAATTACCGACTTCGAGTGAAAGCATTTGTGAATGAGGCTGAACCGATAATTAAAACAGTAACAGGTGTCTGGGCAGCGGCAGATTGGTATGAACGAGAGGCATTTGATTTGCTGGGTATTTTGTTTGAAAATCATACAGATTTGCGTCGTATTTTGACTGATTATGGCTTTGTCGGACATCCATTGCGTAAGGATTTCCCTATGATTGGTGAAGTTGAAATGCGTTATGATGAAAAATTGGGTCGTGTGGTTTATGAACCAGTGAGTATCGAGCCGAATATTAATGTGCCCAGAGTAATTAGGAAATAAGGTTTTATAAAATGGCTGAAATCCGTAACTATACACTTAACTTTGGTCCGCAACATCCAGCGGCACATGGTGTTTTGCGTCTTATCTTAGAAATTGATGGCGAGGTGATTGAACGAGCTGACCCACATATTGGCTTATTGCACCGTGGCACCGAAAAACTTGCAGAATCTAAACCCTATAACCAGTCTATTGGCTATATGGATAGGCTCGACTATGTGTCAATGATGTGTAATGAGCACGCTTATGTAATGGCGATTGAAACTATGCTTGAGTTAGAAGTACCACAGCGAGCGCAATACATTCGGGTGATGTTTGATGAAATTACCCGCATCCTTAATCACCTAATGTGGTTGGGTACACACGGGCTTGATGTCGGTGCCATGAGTATTTTCTTGTACGCTTTTCGTGAACGAGAAAAGTTAATTGATTGCTACGAAGCGGTATCAGGATCACGAATGCATGCGACTTACTATCGCCCAGGCGGCGTGTATCGTGATTTGCCTGATAAGATGCCACAATATTTAAAAAATGATTTCCGTAAGCCTAAAGAATTAGAAACGATGAATAAAAATCGTCAAGGTTCGTTATTGGATTTTATCGATGATTTTGTTAAAGAATTTCCAAAAAGCATTAAACAATATGATGATTTATTGACAGACAATCGTATCTGGAAACAGCGTTTGGTAAATATTGGCATTGTTTCCGCTAATCGTGCCAAGCAATTAGGCTTTACAGGGCCGATGTTGCGTGGCTCCGGTGTGGCGTGGGATTTGAGGAAAAATCAACCGTATGCAGTTTACGATAAATTAGAATTTGACATTCCAGTGGGTGTGACGGGCGATAGTTACGATCGCTATTTGGTGCGTATGGAAGAGATGCGCCAATCTAATTATATTATTAAACAATGTATAGATTGGTTAAGGGTTAATCCAGGTTCGGTGATGAGCGACGACCACAAAGTCGCACCACCAAATCGTGAAGCCATGAAAGACGATATGGAATCGCTTATCCATCACTTTAAACTATTTACCGAGGGCTATTGCTTGCCAGAAGGCGAAGTCTATAAAGCCATCGAACACCCTAAAGGAGAATTTGGCATCTACTTAATTTCCGATGGCGCAAACAAGCCTTATAGGGTGAAAATTAGAGCACCAGGTTTTGCTCATTTAGCGGCAATGGACGAGATGGCAAAAGGACATATGCTTTCAGATGTGGTAACCATTATCGGCACGCAGGATATTGTTTTTGGAGAAATAGACCGATGAGAAACTCTGTCTTTATCCTTTTAACTGCGTTGAATTTGCATCAGGAAAAAATATTTGCTTCTATAAAAATGAGAGGTTTGGCATTATGATTTCTAATCAAGCAAAAAAACAAATTGATGTTTGGGTAGCAAAATACCCAGCAGGACACCAAAGTTCTGCGGTGATGGAAGCGTTGAAGATTGTACAGGCAGAAAATGAAAACAGACTGGGTGCTGACAC
>JAQRMT010000019.1 GCA_028599035.1 Gammaproteobacteria bacterium | reverse complement strand
TTAGCAAAATTCAATTTTTACCCCTCAAGGGGGTATTGAACAGAATGCCAGATTGGTGATTTTCTTAAACCTTGTCCTAGCAGGGTTAGCGCTACACAGCAATCCTCTAGGAGGGTTAGCGACACCCAGCAATCCTCTAGGGGGATGAAAAGTGGATTTTTGATGATTATTCATATTTATGCAAAGGTCTCACCTCTTGAATTCAGTGTGTTAAATAAATCGGGGCGTTTTTTCTGTGTATTTTTCTTGGCCTGTTCTGTTCGCCAAGCATCAATATTCGCCTGATGACCACTAAGTAAAACTGCTGGCACACTTTGATTATCAATTGTCTCGGGGCGAGTGTAATGCGGATAATCCAACGAACCATTAGTAAATGAATCATTGAGTGAATCTTGATTACCCAATACCCCTGGAATTTGCCGACTGAGTGCATCAATCACCACCATCGCAGCCAACTCGCCGCCACTAATAACAAAATCACCAATTGATACCTCTCTATCAACATCGTGCTGAATAACCCGCTCATCAATACCTTCATAACGCCCACACAACAAGGTAATTGATTCAAGTTTAGACAATTCAACAACCAAATTATTGTCTAATTTTTCTCCCTGTGGCGAAAGATAAATCACCGTTGTATCGGGATTATCTTGTTTAATTTTACCAAGGCAATCACGAATAGGCTCAACCTGCATCACCATCCCAGCCCCACCACCATACGGCGCATCATCAATATTACGGTGCTTGTTATTACTAAAATCTCGAAGTTGCCAAGTGTTAATAAACAGCAAAGATTTTTTAATCCCACGCGCAACCACCCCCTCGTCTTTAATTGCTGAGAACATTTCAGGGAATAGTGTGATTACATCAAAGCGCATTAAGCCAAAATATTTTTAAGAATTTGATAATAAATATCGCTCAAATCTTCTAAATCTTTCACACTCACGCATTCGTCTACTTGATGGATAGTAGCGTTTAATGGACCGAGTTCTACCACTTGTGCATCCAGTATAGGTGCAATAAAACGCCCATCAGAAGTACCGCCTGAGGTAGATAACTTACTGTCAATGCCTTTGACCTCTTTAATCGCTTGAGTGCAAGCACTGACCAAATTTCCCTTAGGCGTGAGGAAGGGGTAACCTGAATGATTCCAATCAATTTTGTATTCAAAAGCGTATGAGTCCAGGATTTCACACACTCTTTTTTGTAGACCTTTATAGGTTGATTCACTAGAATATCTAAAATTAAAAACCATTTCAACTTCACCTGGAATAACATTCGTTACACCCGTGCCTGAATTAATATTGGATATTTGAAAACTGGTGGCTGGAAAATAGTCATTACCCTCATCCCACACTTCAGCAATCAAACTATTCAATACTGGTGCTAATAAATGAATGGGATTATTTGCCAAGTGTGGATAAGCAATATGACCTTGTTTGCCAATAAGCGTTAATGTGGCATTTAACGAGCCTCGTCTGCCATTTTTAATCACATCGCCCAATTGTTTACCTGAAGATGGCTCGCCCACTAGGCAATAATCTACCACTTGGTTTTGTGCTTTTAGATGTTCACATACCTTGATTGTGCCATCCACCGCAGGCCCTTCTTCATCAGAGGTAATGAGAAAACCAATACTGCCTTTGTGTGTCGGAAAATCCTTAACAAATCGCTCAGTTGCACTAATCATTGCTGCCAACGAGCCTTTCATATCTGCCGCACCTCGTCCATACAACAGCCCATCAATCACTTCTGGTTTAAAAGGGTTGGTTTTCCAATTTTTACCCACTGGCACAACATCGGTATGCCCTGCAAATACAAATGTAGGCGTAGTATTGCCTCGCTTCGCCCAAAAATTATCAACTTCGCCGAATTTTAAATCATCAATTTCAAAGCCAATTTTTTTTAGTCTGTCAATCATCAACATCTGACAGCCTTTATCGTCAGGAGTAATCGAACTAATTGAGATTAAGTCTTTTGCTAATTGTAATGTGTCACCCATGTGTTTACTTTAATAGCAATTCAATTGTAGGGTTGTCTCTCACATCGATAACTTGACTGAGTGCCTCAATATCGCCCGCCTGCCTCATAGCTGATCCAGACTTGCTTAGGCGTGCTACGCCAAGCACTTTTGAGGATTGTGATAATTTTTTACTTGGCATTACTGAATTTGCATCCGTTAATGTCACCACGCCGGTGAAGTCTTTTAACTTGATTTTTTGAATGGCAATTGGCATTGGTCTGCCCCGTGCGGCTTTGACATAGATCATTAAATAGTGGTCACTAAACTCTGCCTGACGCAGGCGATCAGATAAGGCAACTTTAATCGTTACTTGAAGTTTGGATGCTGGCTCTTCTTGGCTTGGTGTTGATTTTGTGCCACCTTGCACTTGTGATAACTTGCCTAACATCTGTTGCAAAATAGCTTTGTCTGGCTGACCTTCAGGCAACAATGATAATGCCTTTTGCCAGAGCTTTTGCGCCAATCCTAATTGCTGTGCATTAACCGCAACCCAACCTGCTAAATACAGGGCATCTGGTGCATTTTCATCAATCTCTAACGCTTCACGCACCAAAGTAGAAACACGCCCGGTAAATTGATTATTTTGCGCGCTTGCCAAGGTTGAGGCATATTCAACCAACATTGCAATATTTTTTGGTTCTAGTTCGTAAGAGCGCTGATAAGCCTCTAAAGATTTTTTGACATCATTAAATTCAAACAACGCCAAACCTAACATTCTCCACGCCTCAGCATCATCAGGCCGTTCAGCCACATGCTGTCTAATTTTACTAATGCTTTGTGTTAAAGTTGGCGCTGTCTCTGATTTTGCACTAACAATACTTTGCGAAGTCAACGACTGATACACACCCCAAGAAGCACTAGCCAAAAATACCACAATCAAAACTGGTAACCAAAGTGGTATATTTTTTTGAGTACTGGCAGTAACGCCTATTGTGTGCTCCATCTCCATGGCTAGGGTTTGTGCAATCTCGTCATTGGCTTGTTTGAATGCTTGCTCATCAATTAAGTCTGCTTGCAGGTCTTGTTTTAATTCCGCCTGTTTTTGTCTACCTAATGCAATATTAGACTTTTCAAGATTAAAGGTGTTGGCTTTCAATGGTCGATATAAAAACCAAATTAACCATAACGCTGAAACAAACAACATTAAGGCAACCCATAAATAAAAATTCATACGCCAGTCCTCACTTTAAGTCTATATCGCCTATCAAATGCCGCCAATAAAGCGCCGAATACAATAAATAATCCCCCTAGCCAAATCCATCTTATCAACGGCTTGTAATACAACCTCAAGCTCCATGCACCCTCACCCAAAGACTCACCCAAAGCCACATAAATATCACGATACAGTGATGGGTCAATCGCCGCTTCAGTCATCGGCATACCCGTCACATATTGGCGTTTTTCAGGTCGCAAAGTGGCAATTTTCTCACCCTGGTATGCTACATCAATCACGCCTTTATTGCCTGTATAGTTTGCGCCATTAAGACCTTCAACCCCTCTAAAAGTAAAGGCGTAACCTTCAATTTCCACAGTTTCGTTCAACGACATTTTAATATCTTTTTCTACGCCATATTGCGTGGTAACTGTTGCACCCAATAAAAATACAGCAATGCCGATATGCGCCACAATCATGCCCAGAAACGCCATATTAGGCTTGCCTTTTTGGCGCAATCTTTGCACTAACAACAGCGACGAATGGAGCACAATCCATGCAAACAAAAATATTGCCAGCAACACAAAAATATTACTATCATCGCCCATTGCTAAAAATGTTATTAGCGTCAATGTAAAAACAACAAATACAATATGTATGATTGCATCAACCACTCGGCTGATACTGTCTTTTTTCCAACGCAAAAACGCCCCAACTGCCATTGCCAACACCGCTGGTATCATAATAGGGATAAACACCGCATCAAAATACGGTGCGCCCACTGAGATTTTCCCTAGCCCTAATGAATCTAATAACAAGGGATACAGCGTGCCTAAAAAAACACTCAACATAGCAGCAACCAATAAGATATTGTTAATCAGTAGCCCACTTTCCCTAGAAAATGGCGCAAACTGATGATTACTTCGCATTAAATGAGCACGCCAAGCATACAAACCCAGCGAACCACCAACCACAATCACTAAAAATACCAAAATAAACAAACCCCTATCAGGGTCTGCAGCGAATGAATGCACCGAGGTCAGAATACCTGAACGCACTAAAAATGTCCCCAGCAAACTGAGGGAAAACCCTGAAATAGCCAATAATACTGTCCAATGCTTAAAAGCGCCGCGTTTTTCGCTCACGCTTAAAGAGTGCACTAAGGCAGTTGCCACTAACCACGGCATAAACGAAGCATTTTCTACGGGATCCCAAAACCACCAGCCGCCCCAGCCAAGCTCATAATAAGCCCACCAAGAGCCTAGCGTAATACCAAAGGTTAAAAACGCCCAAGCAATCAATGTCCAAGGGCGTGACCACCTAAGCCAGGTGGAATCTAGTTGCCCACGAATCAAAGATGACAATACAAAAGCGAACGGTATTGCCATTCCTACATAGCCCATATACAGCATTGGCGGATGAATAATCAAACCAAAATCTTGCAATAGCGGATTTAATTCTCGCCCTTGCACAGGTACAATATCTAAGCGTTCAAATGGATTAGAAGTTAGCAATAAAAACAACAAAAAGCCAATACTAATCAGCCCCAATATAATTAAAATATGGTTCAGAACCTCTGATGGTAAGCGCTTAGAAAAAATCGATACTGCCACACTCCAAGCCGATAATATCAACGCCCACAATAACAAAGAACCCTCATGCGCACCCCAAACAGCAGACATTTTAAACAAACTTGGTAACTGAGTATTAGAGTTACTCGCCACATATTTCACTGAAAAATCATCCACCAAAAAAGCATTCATCAACAACGCAAAAGACACTGCAATCCAAAAAAACTGCATCCATAACAGAGGTCTAGACAACTGTGTTAAGGCAAAATTCCCCCGCCATAGCCCCACGCCAGGTAACACCACTTGTAATGCAGTCGCCATCAAGGCTAAGATTAACGCAAAATGTCCAATTTCAGGTAGCATAACTATAACTTAATCATCGAAAAAATCTATTATTATATCTAAACCACCGTAACTAATCACAATATCTGCACATTCAATTACTGTGGGTTTGGCGTGATAAGCCACCGATAAGCCCGCTACTGCCATCATCTCTAAATCATTTGCCCCATCACCTGCCACGATTACCTGATTAGACGATACTTGGTGCTTTGCACACAGCTCGGTAACAAACTTAGCTTTGGCAGTAGCGTTAATAATCTCACCTTCAACCCCGCCTGTTAAATGATTGTTCTCAATTGCCAATGTATTAGCACGCTCATAATCCAGCCCAATATCTTGCACCAAACGCTGAGTAAAATACCTAAACCCGCCCGACACAACTGCCGTTTTTATTCCTTGCATTTTTAAGAATTGAAGTAATTCTTTGCCACCAGAATTCACCCTTAATCGCTCAGTATAAACTCGGTCTAACACCTCTACATCCAACCCTTTCAACAAAGCCACGCGTTCAATCAAAGACGCATTAAAATCCAACTCGCCCTGCATTGCCCTCTCAGTAATCTTAGCCACTTGTGGCTTGAGATGAGCGAAATCCGCAATCTCATCAATGCATTCAATATTGATCAAAGTTGAATCCATATCACTAACAAACAGCCTCACCTTAGTAAAATCAAACGCAGGCAAATAATTAATGTCCGCCCCTAACACCTCACGCAAAGGTGTGACATCAAGTTTTTTATCGGTTAAAAAACGAAAATGTGTCGCTCGAGCCTCAAACTCCACGCCAACAACATCCGCCATTCTGTTGGCAATATCCAAATTTTGAGTGTGTAGAATAATCGTGTTCATCGGCAAGAATTTTACCCAATTAATTAAATTCTAGGTAAGTCTGTTCATAAGGGCCTCCTGACGGTTAAATTAGTTAAATGCTTTAGTGGCAGTGTTTTTTGCTTGGTTGTTGGGCATTTTGTTAAAACAGACAAGGGTGTTGCTAGAAGAAACGAGCTTGTTAGAAAAAGAAACGAGCTTGTTAGAAAAAGAAACGAGCTTGTTAGAAAAAGAAACGAGCTTGTTAGGCAAGGAAACGAGCTTGTTAGAAAAAGAAACGAGCTTGTTAGGCAAGGAAACGAGCTTGTTAGAAAAAGAAACGAGCTTGTTAGTGCTAGCAACACCCTTGTTTGTTTTAGCAACACCCTTGTTTGTTTAGTAGATAAATATGGTATCTTTGTTCGTAGGTCAATTGTGTATATTTTTTTGCCTGCTACTTGTGCAATATTTTTTTGATTAAGGGAATGGTGATATTGCCTTTGGTTTGTAGCGAGGCCGTGTCTAATTGGTCGATGGCATTTAGCAAATCGCTCAAATCTCTTGAATAATATTTGAATAAATAGGCGTATATTTTCTTATCAATGTGGATGTTTTTCTGTGTCATTTTGCTTTGCAGAATGGTTGTTTTTTGTGCATCGGCGAGGGTTTCAAGGGTGAAATTAACGCCTTGGGATAATCGGGTTTTTAAATCTTTTAATAGCGTTGTTGGCAGGTGTTCAGCACTGAGGATGAGCTTGGTTTGCGTGTGTTTGATTTGATTGTATAAATCGAATAATTCTTGTTGTTGTGTGTTGTTTGAATAATCGATATTGTCGATACACACCCAATCAGTATTGGACAATTCGGCAATAAATCCCTCGGGGCATTCTTGCTTAATGTCAATATAAAGCGCATTGAGTTGTTTGTCCATCGCCGCAAAAGTGCAGCCTTGTAGTAGATGCGTTTTGCCACTGGAATTAGCGCCTAATACCATCACAACGCTGGCGCTGTTATCGTCAAATAAGGGGTTAATAAAAGTTAAAATTTGGCTATTTTTATCACCAATAAAATTGCTAAGTCGCATTTTTGCATTGAGTAAAACAGGCAGACCAAGTTGTTTCATGGTTATTTTTTCTTTTCTTGAGAGATGGCTTTTTCAGTCCAAATCCAGATGTAATCTGCGCCACTAAGCACTGTTGAGGTGGCAATGATAATAAAGAAAATCGTATGCCATACAAATAATGCAGGATATAACTGCGCAATGACCAGAAATAACACCAATGCAATTTGTAGCGTGGTGTTGATTTTCGAGAGCCTAGAGGGGGTTAATAAGATGTTTTGAGCGTGCCCATTACCCATAAAACTGCCCACTGCGGCTGAGACAATCATCAAATCCCGCAGGAAAATCAGCGCCAATAGCCACAGCGGTAATAAGCCGATAATATAAAGTGTGATAAAACTACTGACCAATAAAAGTTTGTCGGCAGCGGGGTCAAGAATAGAGCCAAGTCTGGTTTGAAAGGCGTATCGTTTGGCAATCCAGCCGTCTAGCGCATCAGTAATGCCGGCAACAAAGAACAGCGCCATTGCCAAAAAATATTGATGATTTAACAAAGTTAAAACCACAGGCACTGTTAAAATGATGCGTAAAATTGAAAGGGCGTTTGGCAGTGAAGAAAAGTTCATTGTAAGACAGATAAAACTGAATAATTATACGGAAAAAAATCTATGTCATCATTGACTTACCAAGACGCTGGCGTTGATATCAACAAAGGCAACGATTTAATCGAACAAATCAAACCTATTGCCAAATCCACTAATAGAGAAGGCGTGTTAGCAGGTCTGGGTGGCTTCGGTGCGATGTTTGAGTTGCCCATCAACAAGTACAAAAATCCCGTGTTAATCTCTGGCACTGATGGCGTAGGCACTAAGCTTAAAGTGGCTGAAATGCTGGGAAAACACGATACTATTGGCATTGACTTAGTGGCTATGTGTGTGAATGATTTAATCGTTCAAGGTGCAGAGCCTTTGTTCTTTTTGGACTACTACGCCACGGGCAGACTAAACACTGATATTGCTGTATCGGTCATCTCTGGTATTGGCGAAGGTTGTAAGCAATCAGGCTGTGCGTTGATTGGCGGTGAAACGGCTGAGATGCCGGGCATGTATGCAGGCGAAGATTACGATTTGGCGGGTTTTTGTGTCGGTATTGCTGAAAAAGAGGCGGTGATTGACGGCAGCAAAGTCGCTAATGGCGACCATATTATTGCACTCGGATCATCAGGTCCACATTCTAACGGTTATTCATTAATTCGCAAGGTGTTGGAACGCACTAAGCCCACTGAAGAACAGCTACTACAACTGATTGAGCCGACCAAAATTTATGTAAAATCTGTTTTATCTTTGCTTGAAAAACACTCAGTGCACGCCATTTCTCATATCACAGGTGGCGGTTTGTTAGAAAATATTCCCAGAGTATTGCCAGACAATTTAGCGGCAAAACTGGATGCAGATTCTTGGACATTGCCCGCTATTTTTCAATTTTTACAAGACAATGGTAATATTGAAATGACGGAAATGTATCGGGTGTTTAATTGTGGTGTGGGCATGGTGCTAGTGGTCAGTGGCAATAAAAGCGCAGAGGCTATTGAGCACTTAAAAGCACAAGGTGAGGTGGCTTGGTTGATTGGTGAAATCATTGAAAACAATGGCGAACAAGTCGTTATCTAGCGTCGTTATTCTTATTTCGGGTTCAGGTTCAAACCTGCAATCCATTATTAATAATGCTGATAATATCGGCATCAAAATCGACTGTGTGATTAGCAATAAAGCCGATGCTTTTGGCTTAGAACGAGCAAAAAATGCGGACATTGCTACCAAAATCATCGATCACACACAATTTTCCACCCGTGAGGACTTTGACCAAAGCCTAAAACAGCACATTAATACCTTTAATCCAAAATTAATCATATTGGCAGGCTTTATGCGCATTTTATCGGTTGAGTTTATTGATGCCTTTGCAGGGAAAATCCTCAATATCCATCCTGCCCTTTTACCAAAGTTTAAAGGGCTTAACACCCATCAACGAGCGATTGATGCGGGGGAGGCATTTGCTGGCGCAAGTGTGCATTTTGTCACCAATGAATTAGATTCTGGTGAGGTGATATTGCAAAAATCGGTGGCAATCGAGGCAAATGATGACGCACTGAAATTGGCAAAAAAAGTACTAGAACAGGAGCATATTCTCTATCC
Organism: Gammaproteobacteria bacterium; assembly: GCA_028599035.1. Taxonomy (GTDB): domain Bacteria; phylum Pseudomonadota; class Gammaproteobacteria; order PS1; family Pseudothioglobaceae; genus Thiodubiliella. The sequence goes on along the minus strand of JAQRMT010000019.1, from coordinate 8,122 downwards.
AAAAGCCATTCAGAAGGTTTTGCAAAGATGAGGTTTTTATTACTATTCCTGCTATCTTCTTCGGCGTTGGCACTCAAACCACATACAGTTATTTATACGGTATTCCACACAAGTACGGGCGTTGAAGTTGCCACCGAACAACGCATACTTAATAAAGAAAATGAGACATATCATTACAGTGCCACTGCGAGACCTTCTGGACTTGGTGCACTTTTTGCTTCAGGCTACAAGATAGATGCCAAATCAAGCTTTATTATTAATAAGAGCGTATTAGAATCAGTCCATTTTCAATATCTTGAGCGCGATGATGATAAGGTCAAAAAAGATTATGATATTTATCCAGAAGACCCGCAAATTGATGAGTTAGGCTTGTTCCTAGCTTTTACCAATGCGCTAGAGAGAAATCCAAACCAAACTGATTTTTACTTCACAGTTCATAACGGAGAAAAGGCAGAAAAAAATCACTACCAACAAGCCTCAAGTGATAATAAGAATTTAATTAAGATTGCCGATTCAAAGCATATGGAAGCCTACTTTGCTAAAGACAAGCATTATTTACCTGTCTTAGTCAAACTTAAGAATATTATTTATAAATTGAAATCAGTTCAGTTTCAATAAAGACTTTAAATACTGCCCTGTATAGGATTTTTTAACCTTTACAACCTCCTCAGGAGTGCCTGTGGCAATAATATTGCCACCTTTGTTGCCGCCTTCAGGACCTAAATCCACGACCCAATCAGCGGTTTTAATAACATCTAAATTATGTTCAATGATAACAATGGTATTTTCTCTTTCTCGTAGACGAGTAATCACGGACAATAACTGCTTAATGTCGTGAAAATGCAGCCCTGTAGTCGGCTCATCGAGAACATATAAGGTTTGTCCTGTGTCTATTTTTGATAATTCTTTGGCGAGTTTAATGCGTTGTGCCTCACCACCAGACAAGGTTGTAGCATTTTGCCCTAGCGTGATATAAGACAAACCTACATCCATCAAAGTTTGTAATTTTTGTTTGATTTTTGGGATGGGGTCAAAAAACGCAACAGCGGTTTCAACTGTCATGCTCAACACTTGCGCAATAGTCTTGCCTTTATAGGATATTTCCAAGGTTTCACGGTTATAACGATGCCCATCGCACACATCACAGGGCACATAAATATCAGCCAAAAAGTGCATTTCCACCTTAATCAAACCATCTCCTTTACACGCCTCACAACGACCACCTTTGACATTAAAACTAAATCGCCCTGCCTTGTAACCACGAGAACGCGCCTCTAGGGTTTGTGCAAACAAATCACGAATGAGCGTAAATACGCCCGTATAAGTGGCAGGATTGGAGCGAGGCGTTCGCCCAATTGGACTTTGATCGATATTCACCACCTTGTCAAAATAATCCAAACCTGTGATAGATTTATACGGCGAAGGTGTGATTTGTGCACGATTAAGATGCTTGGCAGCCAGCGAATACAAAGTATCATTAATCAAAGTGGATTTTCCAGAGCCGGAAACCCCTGTAACACAAGTTAAAACGCCCACAGGAATAGACAAATCCACTTGCTTTAAATTATTACCAGTCGCACCTTTGATGCGCAACCATTTACTTGATTTCTTGCGTTTCTTCGGCACAGCAATGCTTTGGCGACCACTAATATAATCTCCAGTGATTGATTTAGGATTATCGGCAATTTGTTGTGGCGTACCAGTGGCAATAATCTCGCCACCATGCACACCTGCACCAGGACCAATATCAACCACAAAATCCGCTTGTTTAATGGCATCTTCATCGTGCTCAACCACGATCACTGTATTGCCAATATCACGCAAATAAAGTAAAGTATTTAGCAGTTTTTGATTATCGCGTTGATGTAGTCCGATAGAAGGCTCATCCAATACATATAACACGCCCATAAGCCCCGCACCAATCTGACTGGCAAGACGAATTCGTTGTGCCTCTCCGCCTGAAAGAGTGCCAGAACGACGGTCTAAACTTAAATACTCCAAACCAACATTTAGCAAAAACTCCAGTCGTTGGACAATTTCTTTAAGAATTTTCTCAGCAATCTCTCCACGAACGCCTTCGAGTTTTAAGTTTTTGAAAAAATCATAACTACTGGCAATCGAAAGTTTGGTGATATTAGATAAATTGTAATCAGCAATAAAAACATTTCTAGCAGACTCGTTCAGTCTATTGCCATCACAACTTGTACAATTTTTACTCACAACGAAACGAGACAGCTCCTCACGCACTGAGCGAATCTCGCTTTCTTCATAACGACGCATCATTCTAGGAATCACGCCTTCAAATGGCTTGGCTTTGTTTGACCAACCTTTACGCCCTTTAATTTTTGAGAAATCAATGGCATCTTTACCACTGCCGTACAACACAATTTTTTTATGCTCAGCACTTAATTGTTCATAAGGTGTTTCAATACTAAAACCATAATATTGTCCAACCAAAACCAAAATTTGATAAAAATAAGCATTTGAACGACCCCAGCCATAAATCGCACCATCGGCTAAACTTATCTCAGGATTGCTAATCACTTTATTTTCATCAAAAATATCTTTAATGCCTAAACCATCACAACTTTGGCAAGCGCCAACAGGGTTGTTAAATGAAAACAATCTAGGTTCAAGTTCAGTTAAAGAGTAGCCACATTCAACACAGGAAAACTTAGCTGAAAACACTAATTCTTCTTGCTTTGAACCCTCATCTATTGAGGCAATGCGCACCAATCCAGCACTTAAATTTAGCGTTGTCTCTAATGATTCGGATAGGCGTAACGCCACATCTTTTCGCACCTTGAGGCGATCGACAACAATCTCAATAGTATGGTGAACTTTGCCATCCAGCTCATCCAACTCATCCAAATAAACCACTTTGCCATCAATCCGAGCACGCAAAAAACCTTGGTGTGAAAGCTCCGCCAGCATTTTTGTATGGCTGCCTTTACGATTTTTCACCACAGGGGCAAGCAGCATAATCTTCTCACCTTCTGGCAGGGTCATAATATTGTCCACCATTTGTGAAATGGTTTGCGATACCAAATCAATCTTATGTTTAGGGCATTTTGGCGTACCAACGCGTGCGAACAACAATCTTAAATAATCATAAATCTCGGTAATGGTGCCAACGGTTGAACGAGGATTGTGCGAAGTGGCTTTTTGTTCAATTGAGATAGCAGGCGATAAACCCTCAATATGATCCACATCAGGTTTTTCCATTAATGACAAAAATTGCCGTGCGTAGGCTGATAACGACTCAACATAGCGGCGCTGTCCTTCGGCATAAATCGTATCAAATGCCAGTGATGACTTGCCCGAGCCAGACAAACCCGTAATAACCACCAGTTTGTTGCGAGGAATATCAATATCAATATTTTTTAGATTGTGAACTCTGGCACCACGAATGCTAATTTGTTCCATAAATATGTCGGGCAAAGGGTTAATTATAACGGTAAAATCGCCGTATTAAAAATATTTAAATCAATGCCCCAATCATGAGTAAATACCAACGCATTCTCTTAAAACTTAGTGGCGAAGCGCTTGCCACTGATAACAACACGCTAGACCCAAAGACACTCAGTCAAGTGGTAGATATTATTCACTCAGCGCTTGAGCAAAAAGTGGAAGTGGGCATTGTTGTCGGTGGTGGCAATATTTTTAGAGGATCGGCACTTGCTGAGGCGGGTATGAATCGTGTAACAGGCGACCACATGGGTATGCTGGCTACCGTGATTAACGCCTTGGCGATTGGCGATGCTTGCAGGCGTGCAAACATTGATGTGTTAGTAATGTCAGGTTTCCCCATTGGTGGTGGAGTTTGTGACCCTGTTGATCACAATAAAGCCAAGCAAGCACTAAGTGCAGGTAAGGTGGTAATTTTCTCAGCAGGCACAGGCAGTCCATGCTTTACAACTGATACAGGCGCAGTATTGCGGGGTATTGAGATTGAGGCAGATGTGGTTTTTAAAGCCACTAAAGTTGATGGGGTTTACACCGATGACCCAGTAAAAAACCCTGATGCCACACGCTATGAGACTCTGAGTTTTGATGAAGCAATTGAAAGAAACCTACAAATTATGGACACAGCAGCGTTTGCACTGTGTCGCGAACACGGCTTAGACATTTGTGTTTTTAGTATGCTTGAAGATACCAACACGCTGTCTGATATTTTAAACGGTAAGCCTTCTGGCACCATCATTCACCCTTAAGGATCAACTTATGTTAAACGAAATACAACAAGATGCCAATGAACGCATGAACAAGAGCATTGCCTCGTTAGAAAATAATTTTACTAAAATTAGAGCAGGTCGTGCAAACCCTTCCTTACTTGAGCAAATCCAAGTTGATTACTACGGCTCAATGGTGCCTATTTCTCAAGTTGCTAATATTAGTGCAGAAGATTCACGCACCTTAAAAGTGTCTCCGTGGGAAAAAGAGATGGTTGCCATAGTCGAAAAAGCCATTATAACTTCCGATTTAGGGCTTAATCCACAAACTGTTGGACAAGTAATGCGCATCCCTCTTCCTCCGCTCACAGAAGAGCGTCGCCGTGAATTAGTGCGTGTGGTAAAAGATGAAGCCGAACAAGCCAAAGTTGCGATTCGCAATATTCGCCGTGATGCTAATTCTGATTTTAAAGAGTTGTTAAAAGATAAAGAAGTTTCAGAAGATGAGGCACACAAAGCAGAAGAAAACATTCAAAAAATCACCGATGATCACATTAAATCAATCGACGCTAAATTAAACGAAAAAGAAGATTCATTGCTTGAAATCTGAAAAATTACCAATAACAAGTAATAAAAAAGCCCGCAATTGCGGGCTTTTTTATTGTGTTTGGTTATCTTATATTAGCCACCATGTGCATCTATACAAGTAAAGTAACTGTCCCATCTCTTAGGTGAAAATAATGTACCCAGTGATTCAATTGGACCTGTGTTATACAAGTAACCGCCAACTTTTGCTGCTTTAAAAATAGCAATATTGCTATCAGATAAGCCAAGCCTGTCTTGACAAGCAACATGTGCACGAACAGATACGGCTTTACCACCTACGGTTAATTTCATCGTCTTTGGGGCTGGAGCTGGGGCTTGATAGCTCTTAACAGATGGGCTATGGTTGCCAACAGCGTGCTCAACGCTTGGCATCATTACTTCTAACGACTCCACCGGACCTGTATCACGGTCATCGCCACCAGCGATAACACCCGCTGATAAAGTTAATGCTGTTACTAAATTTAAAATATTTTTTATCATTTTTTCTATCTCCAAGTAATTAAAATGTTATTGTCTAAACGCACATTTTATATGACTACAAACCCCTATGATTAATAATTTTTCAAAACAATGTTCACAATCAAAACTGTCAACAGAATGCAAGCAACTCATTGACACATCAAGAAAATCTCTGGCTGTTAATAATGGAAATATCCCTAAATGGGAAGAGGCTATTGATGAAATTAACAAATACAACAAAGGTAGAGTTGACTATCAAGCGCCTTATTTAAAGATTGACGCTGAAAACAACGACAGTAAACACCTGCAGAAATCCTTAAAACAACTGATGCCATGGCGCAAAGGCCCTTATCAAATAGGTGGTTTACAGCTTGATAGTGAATGGCGTGGCGATATGAAATGGGACAGAGTATTGCCACATATTCGCTCGCTAAAAGGGAAAACTGTACTGGATGTTGGCTCTGGCAATGGTTATTTCACTTATCTAATGGCACTAGCAGGTGCAGAGTTGGCGCTGGGTATTGAGCCATTTTTATTATTCAATTACCAATTTAGCGCAATTCGCACATTAATAGATAATCCGCCCAATGCGTTTGTTCTACCACTCAAACTAGAGCAAATACCAAAAAAACCATTATTTGATGCCGTATTTTCAATGGGGGTTTTGTATCATCAAAAAGACCATTTATTACATTTAGGGCAACTTAAAACCGTGCTAACAGAAGAGGGGGAATTGATTTTAGAAACACTCGTTATTGATGAAAAACAGGGTAAGAAGATTATCCCCAAAGACCGTTATGCCAGAATGCGTAATGTTTGGTGTTTACCATCAACCGATACATTGCGCACTTGGTTAAAAGAAGTTGGGTTTAAAAAAATAAAACTGGTGGATGTAACAAAAACCACGCCTAAAGAGCAACAAGCCACGCACTGGATTGGCAATAACACGCAATCGCTCAAAGATTTTTTAGACCCTAATGACGATAATTTAACCATTGAAGGATTACCAGCACCTCAGCGTGCTATTTTTATTTGTCAAAAATAAATTAAGTAGTGAGACCTTTGCTGATTATTCCCTATTTATGTAAAGGGCTCATAGTATAATTATTTCCTTTTTGGTATAAATTATGATGACCTTTCGCTCACTCTTAGTAGCAACACTGTTATTTTCCACAAATGCCTTTGCAGCGCCCAATATTGTAGTTAGTATTAAGCCTATTCACTCTATTGTCAGTAGTTTAACGCAAGGAATAACAGAGCCAAAACTATTACTAAAAACCAATCAATCGCCAGAGCACGCCTATTTAAAACCCTCTCAATTATCTTTATTAAGTCATGCAGACTTGGCTGTTTTTATTCATCCTATTTTTGAAAGTGGGTTGAAAAAAGTAATGGGCAATCTTAATGCCAATAAAAAATTCATTATTGGCAATATGGAAAATATTTATCTTATTTATAATGAAGAGCATGAAGCGCATGATGAGCACGAAGAACATGATGCACATGAAGGACATAATGAACACGAAGAGCATGATGAGCATCAGGAAGTAGTTAACTATCACCTTTGGTTAGATGTAAATAATATGCAAATATTTGCAAAAAAATTGACTGGAAAGTTGATTGAAATTGACCCTGATAATCAAATAAACTATACAATGAATTTAAACAGGCTTAATAAAGAGTTAGACAAACTCAAGCAAGATGTTAACCAAGGGTTGTCAGCCTATAAGTCCAAAGTGCTTGCAAGTTACTCCAATACTTTTGATTATTTCACCAGCGCCAATCAGTTAAAAAAATCAGCTAATATTACGAGTTATCATGGCGAAAGGTTAAGTATATTTAAAATGCTTAAAGCTAAAAAGATTATGAAAAATACGCAAACAAAATGCTTGCTTGCCACCACAGAAGTGCCAAAAAAACGCACCAATTCACTCATTGAGGGGCTGAATATTCATTCAGAAAATATAGATATTATAGGTTTTAATATAGCACAGGGTGCCGGGCACTATTTTGAACTAATGCATAAGATTGCCAATAAAGTCGCTCAATGTCTCAAGTAAGAGTGGCTTTTAATAAGGCATCAGCTCAATATAACGAGCATGCTTTTTTACAAAAAGAAATTGCCATGCGTCTTGATGCAAAACTAGAGGTGATTTCTGGCAATACAAATACTATTTTAGATTTAGGTGCAGGCACAGGCTTGTTGTCTCAATTTCTATTAACACGCTTTCCAAATTCAAAAATAATTTGCCTAGATTTTGCACAAGAGGCACTTAGAAATAACCTAATAGATTACAAACTATGCGCTGATGCCAATCACTTGCCTTTGGCAAACAACAGCGTTGATATTGTTATTTCTAATTTGATGATGCAGTGGTGTGGCGACCTTAGTCAACTGTTTGCAGAATGTCACCGAGTACTGAAAAATGATGGCTTAATGTTATTCTCTACTTTTGGCCCTGATACACTCAAAGAGTTGAAAAAAAGTTGGGCAGTGGTCGACAATGAAACCCATGTAAACACCTTTATTGATATGCACGATATTGGCGACCAACTACTACAAAATAGTTTTCAAGCGCCAGTAATGGAAGCGGAAACCTTAACCTTGACCTATCAAAGCGTAACCCATTTATTGAGAGACTTAAAGTCTATCGGCGCACAAACTGTCAGTGCCCGTTCTAAATCACTCACAGGCAAAGGCAAATTTCAATCAATGATTAAAATGTACGAATCTTATCGCCAAAACGACAAACTACCTGCCACTTACGAAGTAATTTACGGACACGCTTGGAAGCGAACAAGAGAGGTTGGCTCGATTCCAATATTGAACAATTAAAAGGCAAGGACTTCACCACGCTGTTTTGGTGAAAGCCTTGCCTTCAACG
>JAQRMT010000018.1 GCA_028599035.1 Gammaproteobacteria bacterium | reverse complement strand
TAAAAAAGGGTAGCGTCCCCTTTTTAATAATGAGAGAAATACAAAATGAAAAAAATCCAAAGTTTCGTTAAACGCTCAGGCAGATTGACGCTGGGGCAAAAGGCGGGTTTAACTGAGTTTTGGGTGGATTATGGGGTGGATTTGCCTGAGGGTAAAATTGATTTGGATGCTTTGTTTGTTAAGCAACAAAAGGTTGTTTTAGAAGTAGGGTTTGGCAATGGAGACAGTTTGCTAGAGATGGCAATTAATACGCTTGATAGGAATTTTTTGGGCATTGAGGTATATGAGGCGGGTATTGGTAGGCTGATTAACGAGGCGCATAAACGCCAGTTAAACAATCTGAAAATCATTCAAGCAGATGCGGTTGAGGTTTTAACGCACCATATAGAAAACGACAGTTTGGATGGTTTTCAGCTGTTTTTTCCTGACCCTTGGCATAAGAAAAAACACCACAAACGCCGCATCGTTAATACAGATTTTTTGGATATCTTATCGCAAAAAATTAGACAAGGCGGGCGTATTCATATGGCGACTGATTGGGAGCATTATGCCGTTCAAATGCTAGATACCTTAGAAAATCATCCGCACTTTAAAAATACCCAAAACATCCCTACATATTCACCAAGACCTCAATACCGACCTATCACCAAGTTTGAACGACGAGGTGAGCGACTAGGGCATGGGGTTTGGGATTTAATTTTTACTAACGAGAAACGATTATGATTTTTCCTTTATTTGTTGCCATGACGCTACTTGAGATTTATGTGCTTGCCTCAGTAGGCGATGCAATTGGCGGGCTTTCAACGGTTTTACTGGTGATTGTAACGGCGTTTATTGGCTCTTTTTTATTAAAACAACAGGGCTGGTCGACCATGGCTAAAGCGCAAAATGCTATGACCAATGGTCAAACGCCTGCTTTTGAGATGTTGGAAGGTGTGGTGATTTTAGTCTCAGGTGTATTGTTGTTAACGCCTGGATTTATTACCGATGGCATTGGGCTTTTGGGGCTGATGCCTTTTTCTAGGGGGTATTTTATTCATAAAGTTTTGGCAAAAAATGCTGAAAAAGTATTTACCAAAAAAAGCTCAGTTTTTATTCACACAGCGCCCAATGAGGGCAAAAAACCAACCAAAGATAGCACCATTGAAGGCGAGTTTTGGGAAGACTGAAAACATTAGAGCAGTGGTTGGCTTGGCAAGAAAATCTACATTCTCAGGAGATTGATTTAGGCTTAGAGCGCATCCAAAAAGTGTATCGAAGTCTATTTCCAACTGGTGTTGATTTTAAAGTCATTACCGTGGCTGGCACGAACGGCAAAGGCTCAACCATTGCTTTTATTGACAGTATTTATCAGCAGACAAATACCAAAGTGGCACGATTTACCTCGCCCCATATTTTGCAATATAATGAACGATTTTGTATTAATGGTGTGCAAGTCAGCAATGCGCAAATTTGCACAGCATTTGAGCAAATAGAACAAGCCAGAGACGATACTTCTTTAACTTATTTTGAATTTTCAACGCTGGCAGCATTGATTATTTTTACCAACGAAAAAGTGGCTATTGCCGTGCTGGAAATCGGGCTGGGCGGTCGGCTTGATTCGGTCAATGTGGTTGATAGTGATGTGGGAGTTATCACCAATATTGATATTGACCATACAGATTATTTAGGCACTACCCGTGAGCTAATTGGGCGGGAAAAGGCAGGCATTATGCGTGGCAATATTCCGTGCGTGTGTGCTGATTTAAGCCCACCAAACAGCGTTATTCAGTACGCTGAGAAAATTGGTGCGTTGTTAACCTTCATTGACACGCCTTATTCTGGCGCTATCAGCCTGCAAGGTGAGCATCAAAAGACCAATGCTGCACTCGCCATTGCCGCAGTTAATCAATTACAATCTGTGTTTACTGTGAAGCAAAATCAACTGGCTAGAGGCATTGAAAACGCCAAATTATTTGCTCGTTTCCAGATCAAAATCATCAATGGAAAAACCCTTGTGCTGGATGTCGCCCACAACCCCGCAGCCGTGCAAGTTTTGGCAGATGTGCTCAACACAGATAAACAGCCAACCATTGCCATATTTTCTGCACTAAATGACAAAAATATTGAAGCAATGATTAACACTATTGCGCCATTGATTGACGAATGGCTGCTGGTTCCGCTCAAAGTTAGTCGTGCTATTGCGATGCAAGATTTGAGTGAAAAATTTAGTTTATCAAGCAAAATCAAGGTTTACAAAGATGTTTCGTCTGCAATCTATCAGGCATTGAATACCAAACAAGCTCAGCGCATCGTCATTTTTGGCTCTTTTCATATTGTCGGCGATGCACTCAAAGTGCTTGAATAATTCTTGTAAAATCAACTTTATAATGATTAAAAGTAGTTAGAAGAGACCTTTGCATAATTATGAATGAAATTTTTTCAAGTATTTGGGAGATGATTGCTCTGTTGGTATGGTCTGATTGGTTGACGCTGACAACCTTGCTGGTTTTCCTTGTGCTTGGCTTTAAGCGAGGGTTATCCAATGAGTTGATTAATCTAATCTTTTTAATACTTACCATTTTTATTGCTTGGTTGTTTTATGAACGGCTCTCCAACATCGAAATTATTAACTGGCTAACACCCTCTCGTCAATCGCATCTTGCCATTGCGTTTGGTGCGATTTTCATCGGTGTTATCGCTATCAAAAGAACGCTATATAAGCTCATAGATGTCTCGTCAAACATTAACAACCCTTGTGTACTCAACCGATTTTTTGCTATATCGATTCTGCTCATAATAACTGCACTTATTAGTTGGTCTTATGTAGATAGTCTTGCTAATCTTGGCGTTATGAAGATTATTTTTAATAATAATTCATTACGCATCAGTGCGTCATTTGCCGGCATATTTACCGTTATTCTTGGGGTTACTCTATGGCTTACAAATATCCTTAATGTTTCAATTGGCACAAGTGCGCCTTGCCGGCTATCGCCATTGTTTCAAACAATTTTAAACGGCTTGCGTAGGGCTGATATCGTACTTAATGCGCGTAATATTGACGGCATAAAAAATAAAATATGGGGCGCTATTGTTGGGTTATTTAAGGGCTGTGTGTTTATCGTTGTAATGGTCTTAGTGCTACAAAGCATTGACTTCGTGTCGCAAGGATATTATTGGGTTGAATCTCGTAGTTTGCTCAGCGCATTTCAAGATATGGCTTCAAGCATTCAGCCTGAATTATCACAACATTTATTATTTATCAAAAACGAATAAGGAAATAACTTATGTGCGGCATTGTTGGCATTTTATCCACCACTAAAAAAGACACAGCACTCTATATTTACGATGCGCTAACCATTCTTCAGCACCGTGGACAAGATGCTGCTGGTATTGTTACTTCGCATAAGGGTCGTTTTTATATGCGCAAGTCAAACGGCTTAGTTAGAAACGCCTTTAGAGCCAAGCACATGGAAGGGTTGTTGGGCGATATGGGTATTGGTCATGTGCGCTACCCAACTGCGGGCAGCTCTTCTGGTGCAGAGGCACAGCCTTTTTATGTCAATTCACCTTATGGCATTGCTTTTGCACATAATGGCAACCTAACCAATACTGAAGAATTAGCACAAGAATTGTTTGAACAAGACTTACGCCATATTAACACCAATTCTGACTCAGAAATCTTACTCAATGTGTTTGCTGGAGAGTTGGCTAAACTAGAAAAACAACGCATTAATGAGAAAGATATTTTTACCTCAATCACACAAGTGCATAAACGAGTACGGGGTGCTTATGCAGCCATTGGCATGATTCCAGGTTATGGTGTTTTTGGCTTCCGTGACCCAAATGGCATTCGCCCGCTCATCTTAGGCAAACGCACCACGAATGGTGGCACCAAATATATGCTTGCCTCGGAAAGTGTTGCACTCACGGCATTAGGCTATGAAGTTACCCGAGATATTGCCCCAGGCGAAGGTGTTGTTATCGACAGAAAAGGCAACATATTTACACAACAATGCTCAGATTCAACCAAATATTCACCTTGCATCTTTGAATTTGTTTATTTTGCCCGCCCAGATTCTGTGATTGACAATATTTCCGTGTATAAATCACGCCTAAGAATGGGCGAAAAATTGGCAAAAAAAATCCAGCAAGAATGGGGAAATGAAAAAATTGATGTGGTGATTCCAATCCCAGACACCTCAAGAGTATCAGCACTACAATTAGCACAAAAGCTTGGTGTAAAGTATTCCGAAGGCTTGATTAAAAACCGCTATATTGCCCGCACCTTCATTATGCCTGGACAAAAACAACGAAAAAAATCCGTACGCCAAAAGTTAAGTGCAATTGAACTTGAATTTAAAGGCAGAAATGTCCTATTAGTGGACGATTCTATTGTGCGTGGTACCACCAGCCAGCAGATTGTGCAAATGGCACGAGATGCGGGCGCTGCAAAAGTATTTTTTGCCTCAGCTGCCCCCGCAGTACGCTATCCTAATGTTTATGGCATCGATATGGCAAGCAATAAAGAATTTATTGCCCATAATAAAACCACGGATGAAGTTTGCACTGCCATCGGCGCTGACAAACTCATTTATCAAGACTTAGAAGATTTAATTTGGTGTGTCCAGCAGGGTAATCCAACCATCACAACCTTTGACTGCTCTTGTTTTAATGGCAAATACATTACTGGCGATGTCGATAAAAACTACTTACAAAGCATTGAAGACTTGCGCTCTGATGCTACCAAACAAAAAAACAACACCAACGAAAGTTCAGAATTAATTTGTAATGATGTAGAATAGACCTTATGAAGCATTTAAAATTTGACACAATAGCCGTCCGTGAGGGCTATCAAACGACCAACGAACAGGAGCATTCTGAGGCGATTTTCCTCACTTCTAGTTTTAAGTTTGACTCAGCAGAGCAAGCAGCAGCTCGCTTTGCCAAAGAAGAGCCGGGCAACATCTACGCACGGTTCACCAACCCGACAGTGGACGCTTTTGAGAAAAAACTAGCCGCACTTGAAGGCGCACAAGCATGTGTCGCCACAACATCTGGTATGGCGGCAATTTTTGCCACCATTATGGCATTGGTTAAATCAGGCGACCACATTGTGGCTTCACGCAATATGTTTGGTACCTCGATTGTGCTACTCAATACCATTGTTAGCAAGTTTGATATTGCTATTAGTTATGTTGATTTAAGTAATTTATCGCAGTGGGAAGATGCCGTTCAAGATAATACAAAATTATTTTTATTGGAGACGCCTTCTAATCCGTTGGGCGAAGTGGTAGATATCGCTGCGTTGAGTAAAATTAGCCGAGCCAATGATATTTTATTGGCGGTGGATAATGCAATTTTATCGCCGGCACTACAAATGCCCATCAAATTAGGGGCAGATATTGTTATCCACTCAGCAACTAAATATATTGATGGGCAAGGGCGCTGTCTAGCAGGTGCGGTGTTAGGCAGTGAAAAAATTATTGAGCAGGTGGCTAGTTTTGCGCGTGCCACAGGTCCTAGCCTAAGTGCCTTTAATGCATGGATTGTATTAAAAGGTTTGGATACGCTTAGTCTTAGAATGAAAGCACATTGTGAGAATGCACTCAAAGTTGCAACTTGGCTAGAAAACCAACCACAAATAGCAAAAGTGCACTATTTAGGCTTGAAAGCTCATCCGCATCACCCGCTTGCAAAAACACAGCAATCAGGGTTTGGTGGTATTGTGTCGTTTGAAGTTAAGGGTGGGAAAGTAGCGGCGTTTAAACTAATCAACGCCACTGAAATATTTTCTATTACTGCCAATTTAGGCGATACAAAATCTACCATTACCCACCCAGCAACCACCACACACGGTCGTCTAAGCGATGAAGAAAAAACCAGTGCTAATATTACTGATGGGCTCATCCGCCTTTCGATAGGACTAGAAGACACCGATGATTTAATAGCAGATATCAAAATCTAGTCTAAATCGGGTATAATTCTCAAGAAAATATTTGACAAATAGAAACTATGCAAAATTCCTTTTCTTACGAAGAACTCATCAAGTGCGGTAACGGTGAATTGTTCGGCCCTGGTAATGCACAATTACCTCAGCCACCAATGCTAATGTTTGACCGTATCACTCACATCTCAAGTGAAGGTGGCGAGTACGGCAAAGGTGAAATTATTGCAGAATTAGATATTAATCCTGATTTATGGTTTTTTAAGTGTCATTTTAATGATGACCCTGTAATGCCGGGTTGCTTGGGTTTAGATGCAATGTGGCAACTGGTTGGCTTTTATTTAGGTTGGTTAGGGGGCCCTGGTCGTGGTCGCGCACTAGGCGGAGGCATTAAATTTACTGGGCAAGTACTTCCTAATGCGAAAAAAATTACCTATAAAATCAACTTATCCCGTGTTATTGCGCGTAAATTATATATGGGTGTGGCAGACGCAACCATGGAAGTGGATGGCAAGGTGATTTACGAAGCCACCAATCTCAAGGTTGGATTGTTTACTGATACCAGCAAAATGTAATGAATAGAGTTGTTGTCACAGGAATGGGGATTGTTTCTAGTTTAGGCGCAAACTGTGCAGAAGTTTTAACTTCCTTAAGAACTGCTAAATCAGGCATTAAATTTGATGAGTCTCAAGCAGATATGGAGCTTCGTTCGCACGTATCTGGTGCTATCGCTGAGATAGATTCTAGCGAAATTATTGATAGAAAAATGAAACGCTTCATGGCAGATGCTGCTATCTATAATGCTGTTGCATTGGATGAGGCTATCAAGCAATCTGGGTTAACTGAAGCACAAGTCTCTAACCCACGCACAGGACTTATTATGGGTTCTGGTGGTGCCAGTAACCAAAATGTAGTGGAAGCCGCAGACATCTTAAGAGAGAAAGGCATTAAGCGTGTTGGTCCTTACCGTGTGCCACGCACTATGGGATCAACCACTTCCGCTTGCCTGTCTACCTTATTTAAAATCAAAGGCATTAATTATTCAATCAGTTCTGCTTGCTCAACCAGTGCGCATTGCATTGGCAATGCGATGGAGCAAATTCAATTAGGCAAACAAGATGTGGTATTTGCAGGTGGCGGTGAAGAATTGAACTGGTCACTAACGATGCTATTTGATGCCATGGGCGCACTGTCCTCTAAATACAATGAAGTCCCTGAAAAAGCCTCTCGTGCCTTTGACACAGACCGGGATGGTTTTGTAATTTCTGGTGGAGGAGGCGCCTTAGTGTTGGAATCTTTAGAGCACGCAGAAGCACGAGGTGCTACCATCCTTGCCGAACTTACTGGCTATGGTGCAACATCTGATGGCTATGATATGGTTGCACCAAGCGGCGAAGGCGCTAAACGCTGCATGGAAATTGCCATCTCAACAGTAAATGGCCCAATTGACTATATTAACGCACACGGCACTTCAACGCCTGTGGGCGATGTTAAGGAACTTGGTGCTATTAAGGCAGTATTTGGGGGTAACATCCCGAATGTTGGCTCAACTAAATCTCTTTCTGGGCACGCCTTAGGTGCTGCGGGGGTTAATGAATCAATCTACTCATTGCTGATGCTGCAAAATAATTTTATGGCAGAATCTGTCAACATTAACACACTAGATGAAGCCGCTGAAGGTGTGCCAATTGTCCAAGCAACCACTGTGCAATCACTCAATCGAGTGATGTCAAATAGTTTTGGTTTTGGTGGTACGAATGCCTGCTTAGTGTTTGAAAAATTTAAAAAATAGACTTACGGCCTGTTGTCAATAGCCTGTTCTTCCTTCTCAGAAGGCAACAAATCTTCTTTACTAATGCCCAACGCCAAAATCATTGAACTTGCCACATAGATTGATGAATAAGTGCCGACCACCACGCCAATCAATAATGCTAAGGCAAAACTGTGGATAATTTCACCGCCAAGGAAAAACAACGCCAACAACACTAGCAAGGTTGTTACTGAGGTCATAATCGTCCTAGAAAGGGTTTGATTAAGTGCGCCATTGATAATTTTTGCAGCATCTGTGTATCGTGTCGATAAAAAGTTTTCACGAATTCTGTCAAACACCACAATAGTGTCATTCAACGAATAACCAATCACTGCCAAAATCGCCGCCAATACTGTTAAATCAAATTCTACTTGCAAGATTGAAAAAATACCCAGAGTGATAATCACATCATGAATAAGTGCTGAAATTGAGCCTAGCGCAAAGCGGTATTCAAAGCGAAATGCTACATAAATCAAGATACCAATCAAGGCATACAACATCGCCAAACCACCGTCATTAGTCAATTCTTCGCCTACTTTAGGGCCAACAAACTCCACACGACGAATATCTACGCCATCACCTAGCAGACGGATAATTTTAGAGCTGAGTTTCGCACTAGAGATCGCTTGCGGCTCAAGGCGAATAAGGATTTCTTTGGTTGAACCAAAATGTTGCACATTGGCACTTTTAAAATTCGCCTTACTGAGTGTAGCACGCACGACAGCCAAATCAACTTCTTGCGAGTAACCCACTTCAAGCAAAGTGCCGCCAGTAAAGTCAATCCCAAACTTTAGTCCATTTGTTGATAATGAAAATAAAGAGGCAATAATTAACATTACTGAGACCACAATCGCATAAGTGCGCTTGCCGACAAAGTCAATTTTGGGGATGTTTAATGCCTTCATATCGACAACTCCTGTATTTTTTTACCGCCATAAATTTTATTAATAATGGCTCTGGAAACAATAATCGCCGTGAACATTGAAGTAATAATACCGATAGACAAAGTAATGGCAAAACCTTTAATTGGCCCTGTGCCAAAACTAAACAACACCAGTGCTGCAATCAGCGTGGTAATATTAGCATCAGCAATCGTTAATACTGCCTTATCATAGCCACTAGAAATGGCTTTTTGGATATTACTATCCGCACTCAGCTCTTCTTTAATGCGCTCAAAAATCAATACATTAGCATCAACTGCCATACCTACAGTGAGCACGATGCCGGCGATACCTGGTAAAGTCAATGTGGCTTGCAATAAAGAAAGTACGGCAACAATCATCACTAAATTGAGCGTCAAAGCAACATTTGCTACCATGCCAAAAATACGATAGCGCATCGCCATAAATAGCAATACCAACACAAAACCAGCAACAACACTCAAAACACCTTTTTCAATATTATCTGCCCCTAGGCTCGGGCCAATAGTCCGTTCTTCAATAATCTCAATCGGCACTGAAAGCGAGCCTGCTCTGAGTAATAATGCTAAATTACGCGCCTCTCGGGCGCTATCAATACCCGTAATTTGAAAGCGTGTTGAAAATGTACCTTGAATGGTGGCAGCATTAATAATATCTTTGGTGGTGGTGCGTTTTTTGCTAACCTTGCCATTTCTAGTAATGGTTTCTACTTTATTTTCAATAAACACCACTGCCATACGGTGGCGCAAATATTTCTTAGTGGTGTCCAGCATTGCCCGACCACCTGCATTATCCAAAGTGATATTAACCATTGGCGTGCTATTTTCTGAATCAACACCTGAAGCCGCACCCGTGATATTCTCACCCGTTGCAATCACCCTGGTTTTCAATAGCAAAGGTCTGCCATCTTTGAAATAATACAGTTTTGATCCGATAGGCATTCTGCCTGATTGGATGGCTGTTTGCGGGTCATTTTTTTCATCCACCAGTCTAAATTCCAAGGTTGCCACTGCACCCAGAATCTCTTTCGCTCTCGCCGTGTCTTGTACACCCGGCAACTGCACCACTATTCGCTCTAAACCTTGTTGCTGAATAATAGGTTCTGCCACACCCAGCTCATTTACTCGGTTTCTTAGCGTGGTGATGTTTTGCTTTAAAGCATTATTTTTTGCTTGTTTTTGTGCGTCATTACTGATACCCACTTGAATCACTAACGGGTCTTTGTTTTGAGTTTCTAAAACCACTAAATCATCCAATTCTGACTTAATAATTTTTAACACTTTAGCTTTATAACTAAGTGCTTTAAGACGAATGGCAATACTGTCACCTTCTTTTTTAATGCTCTTATACAGTCGCTCAGTGCGCAACAAAGTGCGCAATTCGTTATAGTGTCTATCAATCGACATCGCCAATACTGAGTGCATATCCACTTCTAGTAAGAAATGCACACCACCACGCAAATCCAAACCAAGCGACATTGCCTTACCCCCTAAATCTGCCAACCATAATGGCACTGAAGGCGCCAGATTAAGTGCCACAACAAAGTGACGACCCAACGCTGTTTTAAGATAATCCTTAGCAGAAAGCTGATCAGCACTATCTTCAAAGCGCACCAAAATACGGCGATTTGATATAGTAGCTGATTTGTAATTAATCCCTTTGCTTTTTAATATGCTGGTAATGTTCGTTAGATCAGACGCAGTAACTTTTTTATTGCCAGCACTAGACACCTGCACCGCCAAATCTGAACCAAAAATATTAGGCAAGGCGTATAAGGCAGAAAGCAATAAGAAAAATGCAATTAATACATTCTTCAGTCCAGAATAATGATTCATAAGTTTACTAATTCCTAGCGATTAAATTTTAGCACTGCCTTTAGGCATTTTTTGATTAATCCCTTGCTTTTGCACTTTAATAACAACGCCGTCAGCAATTTCAACCGTGGCAAAAGATTCGTCCACCGACTTTACCGTGCCAATCACACCGCCGTTAGTAACAACTTCATCGCCAGCTTTTAATGCGGCCAACAACCCTTTATGGTCTTTGGCACGCTTTTGTTGTGGTCGAATCAGTAAAAAATAAAAAACGACAAACAACAATACTAATGGCACTAAATCACCCAACCCAGAGCCTGTAATTGTTGCTGCCTCGCCTTCGGCAAACGCCGGTGATATGATTAAATCTAATAAATTCATTATATTTTCTCCTAAAAAAATTAATTAATAATAGTTATGCCGCCCATGTAACTATGTAGCACATCGGGTATTTTAATGCTTCCGTCAGCTTGTTGGTGGTTTTCTAGCACCGCAACCAAAGTCCTGCCCACTGCTAGACCAGAACCGTTTAATGTGTGTAACAGTTCTGATTTGTTGGTTTCTGGGTTTTTCCATCTAAGTTGCAAGCGTCTGGCTTGAAAATCTTCAAAGCAAGAACAAGATGAAATCTCCCGATAAGTATTTTGCCCTGGCAACCACACCTCTAAGTCGTAAGTTTTAGCGGCTGAAAACCCTAAATCGCCTGCACATAGATTCACCTTGCGATACGGCAATTCCAACGCTTGCAAAATTCCCTCTGCATGACTTGTTAACTCCTCTAACACCTGATAAGAATCCTGCGCTTTAACCACTTGCACCATTTCCACTTTTTCAAATTGATGCTGGCGAATTAGGCCACGAGTATCACGCCCATAAGCCCCTGCTTCGGAACGAAAACTTGGCGTATGCCCCACAAATTTAAGCGGCAAATCAGCCTCTTTAACAATGCGATCACGCATCATATTGGTAATCGGCACTTCGCCCGTTGGAATTAAATATAAGGTTTTCGCCTCGCCTTCTTCGCCATGCAAATGCGTTTTAAACAAATCCGCCTCAAATTTAGGCAATTGACCCGTGCCTGTGAGAGACTCTGCATTCACCAAATAAGGCACATAAGCCTCGGTGTATCCATTATTTTCGAGGTGGTGATTGAGCATAAACTGTGTTAGCGCACGATGTAAACGGGCAATCTTGCCCGTCATCACTGAAAAACGCGCACCTGCTATCTTAGCCGCTGTCTCAAAATCTAACCCGTGTAACTCGCCCAAATCAATATGATCTTTAACTTCAAAATCATACTGCTGTGGCTCGCCCCATTTTGAAACCTCAACATTGTCCTCTTCAGAGTTACCTTCAGGCACTGTCTCATGTGGGATATTTGGCATTCCCATGACAATAGTGTCAATTTCTACCTGAATAGTTTGTAGTTCAGTTTTAGCAACGCCAAGCTTATTGCCTAAATCAGCAACCGTCTTTAGCAATGGCTGAATATCTTCGCCCGCTGCTTTTGCCTTGCCAATGGATTTTGACTGCGTATTACGCAAGTTTTGCAAGTCTTGCGTTCCCATTTGATTTTTTTTACGACGCTCTTCTAAAGCACTCAATGCATTCACATCAAAAGAAAAATTGCGTTTTTTCAACGCCAATTCAACTGCTTTAATATCGCCTCTTAATTGTTTTGCACTTAACATTAGTATATAATTATGCCCTTATATAGTGAATAATTTATATTTAACCTATTCACTTAAAATTTATTTTAGAGAATTATACTATGTTCAACTCATTTTCAGGCGACGATGCTTGCAAACTTCTATCCGATGGTGCACAATTGGTTGATGTGCGTTCAAGCAATGAATTTGCCCAAGGCTCTCTGCCAAACGCCATCAATCTGCCTTTACAATCTATCATGAATGCTAAAAATATATTAGACGAAAGCAAGGCAGTCGTCCTATATTGTGTCACAGGCGCACGCTCTTCAACGGCAAAAAACTATTTAGTACAAATGGGTTTTGACAATGTCAACGACTTAGGCTCTTTTCGAAACTACAACTGCGAATAACTATTCTCTTACTTCGCTTTTAATAAAATCAGCAACTAATACCCATCTATAACTTCTGTCTCCTCTTTACCGGCGGCAATCCAATCAATAATGTGTTTTTGCTGAAGCACACTTTGCATATACGCCTGCGCTTGCCCATCAAGTTTGACACCATAAGTATGAAAACGCAAAACAATCGGAGCAAACATTGCATCAGCAATCGAATACTGACCAAACAGCCACTCTCCAGCATCGCCATATTGCACCCTGCACTGATGCCAAATAGTGGCAATGCGTTGCACTTCTGTTTGGGTCTCTGCGGATAAAGCGATATTGACTAATGGCTTTCTACAATTCATCGGCAAATCATTCCTAATATTAAAAAAACTTGAATGCATTTCTGCGCTGATTGAACGAGAAATCGCACGCACATCAGGAGACTTAGGTAAGCCACCACCTGCTAAATATTGCTCTGATAAATACTCAAGAATCGCTAATGAATCCCAAATAACCAATTCTTTATCCAACAACACGGGCACTTTAGAATTAGAATTGTATTGGGCGAGCTCGTCGTCAGTCGTATCTGTAAACAAAAATACTTTCTTCTCTTTAAACTCAATTTGAAATTGCTTCATAAAAATCCAAGGTCGCAATGACCAAGACGAGTAGTTTTTATTACCAATAACCAAAGTTAAATCTGACATCATCCTTCCTAAAATAAAAAAGTACAAAGTTATAGCACAAAGTATTTAATTTTATTAGCACCACAACTGCAAATTAAAGATAATTATAGGTTAATTAGCCTCAATTTTTGTTAAAATTTCGTTATGCGAGTTAAAAGCAAATGGCACAAAACCCAAGTCAAAACCATCGAAGACATCGGTGGCGCAATGGCATTTATTTGCTGGCGTATTACCAAAAATCACCTTGAAGATTTAATCAACGAAGGCTTTGTGATTGAAAAAGAGCAGGTCTTTGATGTAATTGCTGAATACTTATGCTTTCTCATTCAATCCATTGATCGTCTTGTATTCAAAACTCTCAACACCGAACAACGACAAGAGCTGATTCGCAAATTAGCCAAGCAATCCGCCTTCTATTATCAGGAAAACAAAACCGAGCGTATCGGCGAAGGCAATCATTGGAAGTCGTTTGTCAATACTTACAACCAACGCTCACAAGACTATTCAGATTACGACTTTATCGATAACCAGCCCGACTACCGCTTTTTAAGATATTTCGGAGAAAAAATCAAACTGGCTATGACCAATGTTGATGAAAAGTGGATTGTGCAACAAATGGTTGAAATCCAAGCACCAAAAGCCTTTAAAAAAATCGCCCAGAGCGTTGATGACTTAATATCAGTCGATAAAATTATCTCTAAAGAACAACAAATCAAACACACAAAAGAAAAAATCCCCCGCTCTAAACGCAAATCAACACGCAAAGACTGATAATTTACTTATTAGATAACTGTTTAGTTTATTTTTGAAAATGGTATAACTGTATTTGGCTTTGGATGATGGTGTAGTTTTTTAATGGATGGATAGGAGTGGGTTTGATACAATAGATGGGACTTTACAGAAAGAAGTTTACTTGACCGCGCCCCTTTTTATGTCAACTGAAGCAGGCATTAACCTAATGTAAATAATAAACTGCACCTGATGTAAATCAGGCAAGCTATAATAGAGGCATGGAAAAAATAGCTATTAATCCGAGTCGTTTAGAATGGTGCTTAAATGCAGTACAGATAGATATAGAATGTCTATCTGTAGAGCTTAAGATCGCTCAAAAAACACTTGAACAAGCTATGGAAAGTAAAGAGGTTTTTAGTGTAAATCAGTTAGAAAAAATAGCAAACTATTTTAAACGTAACTTACTATTTTTCTTAGAGTCTGAAGAACCTCAAGAGGATAAAATTTATTCTCCTCAATTTCGTACAATTAACAATCAAAAACCAATTCATTCCCCAAAGTTGCGAGGTTTTGTTGAACAAGTTGAGAAACAGAGACAAGTTTATTTAGGGCTACTAGAAGACCTGGATGAAACTATAAATAATGATTGGTATCCTGATGATTTAAATCTCAATGAAGATATAAAAGATATAAGTGCAAATATCAGACGGTGGTTAGAGTTGGCAGTATCTGATGATTTTAGCGCTATACGTGATGCTGTTGAACAAAAAGGTATCATGGTTATTGTATCCAATGGATACAACGGTAAATGGCAAATAGATAAGAAAAATCCAGTTCGTGGTTTTTCTTTGTACTATGAAATATTACCAATAATTGTCATCAAAAAACAGACAAGTTTAGGTGCGCAAACTTTTACCTTGATGCACGAGCTGGCTCATTTGTTATTGCATAGAGAAAGTGCAATAGATAATGGTGAGGACTTTTGCAATTATCAAGGCAAGGAAAAAGAAGCAAATGAATTTGCTGGTAACTTATTGATTCCTGATGGTTTTTTGACTCAAATAGATATAGAACAAGTATTAAAGTTGCAAGCTCAGGAGTATAACTCTTTCTTCGAAAAATATAGAAAGCTCTGGAGTGTTAGCAATACAGCAATATTGGTACGGCTTTTGATAAATGAAAAAATATCTCAGGAACATTATCAAAACTATGTGAACTACCAAGAAGAGCAATTAAAGAGAGAGGCTAATCAAGTTGGCTCTGG
Organism: Gammaproteobacteria bacterium; assembly: GCA_028599035.1. Taxonomy (GTDB): domain Bacteria; phylum Pseudomonadota; class Gammaproteobacteria; order PS1; family Pseudothioglobaceae; genus Thiodubiliella. Next base: position 2,116 of record JAQRMT010000018.1, on the reverse strand, counting down.
ATCTATACCGAGAATATATAGGCATAGAGAACCAATGAATATTTTTGGTAAGCCTTTTGTTTATACAGTTTTTGATTCTCTGCATAATAAAAAAATCACTTTAGCGAAGGCAAGCACTTACCTGGATAATTTAAAAATTAGTGATGTACGGCAATTGGAGCAATATGTATAGTTTTGATGCCTCATCTATGATTCACGCTTGGGATAATTATCCACCAGAAAATAAACATTTTGATTCTCTTTAGAGTTGGTTTTCTAGTAATGTTCAAAACAAAGAGTTTGTTATCTCAAAAAAGGCGTTTGAAGAGGTTAACCATAAAATACCAAAATTTGGAGAATGGCTTAAAAATAAAAATAATGATATTGAAATTCTCAATTTAACTCCTACAAGTTTATTAATTGCTAAGAATATAAAAGAATCACTTGGTATTGTTGAAGAACAATATACAAAGGGAGTTGGTGAAAATGATTTGTTTATTATTGCCATAGCACAAGAAACAGGATCTACTCTTGTCAGTGAAGAAGGAAGGCAAAATACTCTGCCATCTCTTAAGTCCAACTATAAAATTCCAGCTGTTTGTAACTTAAAAGAAGTCGGAGTAGATTGTTGTAATTTCTTGAATTTATTAAAATGAAAGGCTAGCAAAAAAACGACCCTGTAAACCAGATTGTGTAAACCCTTATATTTTATAATCCCTAAAAAGGAGAAAAAACATGAGTAACACAATAATAAAAAAACAAACAAAACAACAATTTAACAACACGGGTATCGACCAACAAAAGCTTCGTGCTTTTGCCAGTGAGCTTGCTAAAGATATTCATACCCAAGACGATCTGGCAGACTTGTCTGCATCATTCAATTATTGTTTATATAGCGGTATTTTAGGCAATAAAAAAGCCCGTATAAAACGGGCTAATATGATTAGTTGGTGGAGATGGCGGGAATTGAACCCGCGTCCGAAAACTTTCAAACAAAGAGTCTACATGCTTAGTTTAGTCTATTAAAGTTAGCAACTTACCACCCGACCATCAGGGATGTAAGCGCGATTTCAGTGCGTTTTAACTGAATTATCCTGAAAAAATAATCCTAGCGAGTCTGTAAGCGACCGCTGTCCAAGAAACACAGACAATTTCAAGGGAGCGGCTAGCTATGCAGCTAGAGCGTAGTTGTCTTCGTTTGCAACTATCTTTTTTGAGAAACGGTTACGAGTTATTCTCATCCTCGGCATGCATCCTTGAAATCCAACTCCTCGTCGAAGCCATGTCATCCCCTGGAAGCGAGCATTATAACACTTCTTTATTTGATTGTCACTCTTGCGAATTTGCGTTTGCCGACTTGATAGACTTCTGTGCCTGTTTCAAGTTCAAGATTTCTGTCGGTGATTTTTTCACCATTGATTTTAGCAGCACCCGCCTTAATCATTTGATAGGCATTTGAAGTGCTGGGGCAAAGTCCGGCATCTTTGAGCAAGTTGGCAATTTTGATGCCTACATCGAAGGTGAATTCTTCCATTTCATCGGGGATTTTATTTTTACTAAAACGGTCAATAAAGTTTTGTTGCGCTTGTTTGGCGGCATCAGCGTTATGGAAACGGGTGATGATTTCCTCAGCGAGGATAAATTTAATATCTCTTGGGTTTTCACCGTCTGCCATTGCTTGTTTTAAGTCGGCAATCGCTGCCAGACTTTGAAAGCTTAATAGCTCAAAATAACGCCACATTAAATCATCTGAGATTGACATAATTTTGCCAAACATATCATCAGCTGTGTCGTCAATACCAATATAATTACCTAAGGATTTGGACATTTTTTGTACGCCGTCTAAGCCTTCTAAAATCGGCACGGTGAGGATGACTTGTTGCTCTTGTCCTGCTTGTTTTTGTAGCTCTCTACCGACTAATAAGTTAAATTTTTGGTCGGTGCCGCCGATTTCTACATCACTTTGTAATTCGACAGAATCATTGCCCTGAACCAAAGGATATAGAAATTCGTGGGTGGAAATAGCTTGCCCTGATTTGTAGCGTTTAGAGAAATCATCGCGCTCTAACATTCTGGCAACTGTTTGCTTGCTTGCCAGTTGAATAAATTCCATTGCAGTTAATTTATCCATCCACTG
>JAQRMT010000017.1 GCA_028599035.1 Gammaproteobacteria bacterium | reverse complement strand
GCTACACGCTTTATCGTAATTTTCTAGACCCCTATGCCTGGCATTGGCAAAATGGTAATACCCGTTGGGATATTTTGGATGTAGTACGTTTGTGTTACGCGCTTAAAAAGGATGCAAGTCTTAAATGGGTTCATGATGATAACGGCAAGCCGATTTTTAAACTTGACCAGCTGTCGCTCGCTAATGGCATTGAGCATGCTGATGCGCACGATGCTTTGGCGGATGTGCGTGCTACTATTGCGATTGCGAAAATTATTAAGGACACGCAGCCGCAGTTGTTCGATTATGCTTTTAGTCTAAGACAGAAGAAAACGGTTGAGGGGAAAATTAAACTGTTTGAGCCAATGTTGCATATTTCAGGGATGTATCCTGCCACGCTTTCTTGTGCGCGACTTGCGGTTGCGCTGGCGCATCATCCAGAGTATAGCGATAGGGCGATTGTATTTAATCTGGATCAAGACCCTGCTATTTTGTTGACATTGGGGGTAGATGAATTGAAGAGGCGGATGTTTACCAAACAATCAGAATTGCCAGAAGGGGTGGATAGATTGCAAATTAAGGAGATTATTTTTAATAAAAGCCCTATGTTTGTACCGAATGTTTACAAACTTGATCCTAAGATTGTTGAGCAGTTGCAGATTGATATGGATACTTGTCTGCAAAGAGTGGCGTTTATTAAAGACAACCAAATGGCAATTAGCAAGATTGCGCAGGATTTATATCGAAATGATGGGCAACGCCTAACAAGCCCTGATGTTGATCAGACGCTGTATGACGGCTTTATGGATAATGCTGATAAGCGCATTGCCGAGCAAATACAAGGCTTGAAGGTTGAGCAATTAAAGGATTTCCATCCGAAGTTTAAAGGGGCAAAGCTTTCAACGCTGCTAATACATTTCAAGGCTAGAAATTATCCCGAATCCTTAACGCAAGACGAGCAAGAGGATTGGTTTGAAACTGTGCAAAATCGTATTCAAACAGGAGAAAATGGCTATTTGTCCGTGGATGAATATTTTGAGCGTATTAAAATTATGCGTCAATCTCACCCTAAAAAAGAATCACTTTGGCAGCAATTGGAAAAATATGGGGAATCACTCTCTTAAACTGTTGTAAGCCCATTTTGCTATTAATTTAATACTCAGGTATAATGCTCGCTCAATCAAAAACGGATTTGAGACAATGAACGCCGAAACACGCAGTGAAATGTTTAACAGGTTACTCAAAAAGATACCTAACCCGACAACAGAATTAAACTATTCAACCCCATTTGAATTATTAGTGGCTGTAACTTTGTCAGCACAAGCCACGGACAAAAGCGTCAATAAAGTAACAGATAAATTATTCCCACTTGCCGATACGCCCGAGACTATTTTTGATCTAGGCGAAGATGTGGTCAGAGACACTATCAAAAGCATCGGTTTATTCAACTCAAAAGCCAAACATATTGTGCAAGCTTGCAGAATTTTAATAGATAAATATGATTCTCAAGTGCCTGAAACCCGCAAAGAATTAGAAGCCCTGCCTGGTGTAGGACGAAAAACAGCCAATGTGGTTCTCAACACAGCATTCGGACACCCTACTATTGCGGTTGATACGCATATTTATCGGGTCGCTAATCGCACCGCGATTGCCAGTGGTAAAACGGTATTGGAAGTAGAGAAAAAATTGGTGAAATTTATCCCTGATGAATACCGAGTGCCTGCACATCACTTAATGATTTTGCACGGTCGTTACACTTGTAAAGCGCGTTCCCCCTTATGCACAGAATGTATCTTGCTTGATTTGTGCGAATACGAAGAGAAGAATTTATAAGTGCTCTACACTCAAGATAGAACCGAGCAACGCCAATTCCTTGCCAACGCTTGGCAAAAATTCTTAGATAAAGAAATACTTGACCCGCTAGAAACCCAGCTCACACAAGTAATTGAAATGCATCCTGAATATCATCAGTTGATTAGCAACATTGAATTAGATTATTTTCCAGAGCAAGGCGAAATTAATCCTTTTTTGCACATCAATCTGCATTTATCCCTTAGAGAGCAACTGTCCATTAATCAGCCAACGGGCATTCAAGATTATTATCAAAAAATCCTGCATAAAACCAAAGACCTGCACGAGGCAGAACACAGGATGATGGACTGCATTGCTGAGATGATTTTTTCCTCACAGAAAAACAACACGCCGATGGATCATCAGGCTTATGTTCATTGTTTAGAAATAAAAACACGGTGATTTGATTGCTATTTTTTGAATTGTGATTATGGGAGAATTAGCAAAACTGCGTGGTTTGGGTAAAAAGACTGAACAGCAATTAAACGCAATCGGCATCTACACACAGATGGATTTACAAAAAATGGGGGCGATTATAAGCACTATATTATTCATTTTATTATTGAAAATGGTATTATGTCAAATTGGGCGAACCGCATTTGTGCTTTTTATACGCCCTAACGGGTGCACTTAAAGATAAAAGTTGGCTAGAAATTGCTCAAAAAGACAAAACTCGACTTATTCTTGAATTAGATAACTATAAAAATCTCTAGATTTTCCAGTGAACAAAATTATCTAATAACTGCAACCCATCATGCTGAGATTTTTCAGGGTGAAATTGCACAGCGAATATGTTGTCTTTGGCAATCGCACAAGTGAAATCAACGCCATAGTTACTTGACCCAGTAACCACCGATGAGTCATTTTGTTTAACATAATAACTATGCACACTATAAAAGCGCGCGTTGTCTTCAATATTATGCCAAAGTGGATGGGTTTGCGTTTGTTTAACCGTATTCCAGCCCATGTGTGGGATTTTTAATTCAGTTTTTGGAAAATGCACTACCTCGCCTGCCAGAACAGACAAACCCTGAGTGCCTCCATTTTCTTCAGAGTGGTCAAATAAAAGTTGCAACCCAAGGCAAATACCCAAAAAAGGCTTTTCACCTGCAGCTTGCTTCATCACCTCAACCAAACCGTGTGCATTCAAAGCCTGCATACACGCACCCATTGCCCCTTGACCGGGAAACACAATACGATCTGCATCAGTAATTAAATCCACATCATCAGTAAGAAATATTTTATCATTAGGCGCAATATGCTCTAATGCCTTTTGCACGCTACGAACATTGCCCATGCCGTAATCAACAATTGCAATACTTTGCATGGATATTTAAAGCGAGCCTTTAGTTGATGGAATCACACCTGCTTGGCGCTCGTCTAGCGTTACTGCCATACGCAATGCTCTGCCAAACGCTTTGAATATCGTCTCAGCCTGATGGTGAGAATTTACCCCTTTAAGGTTATCAATATGCAGAGTAATCAAAGCGTGATTAACAAAGCCTTGGAAAAACTCCGAGATTAAATCCACATCAAACGAGCCAATCATCGCACGGGTGAAATTCACATTAAGCTCTAATCCCGGGCGACCTGATAAATCCAACACCACACGAGACAATGCCTCGTCCAACGGCACAAAAGCGTGCCCATAACGGGTAAATCCTGCTTTGTCGCCCACAGCTTTAGAGAACGCCTGACCCAGCGTAATGCCGATGTCCTCTACACTGTGATGATCATCAATCTGCGTATCACCATCACATTTAATGGTTAAATCCATCAGGCCGTGACGCGCGATTTGGTCTAACATATGATCAAGAAACGGCACGCCTGTGTCAATATTCGCCTGACCTGTGCCGTATAAATTCAGCCCGACTTCAATATCAGTTTCGTTGGTTTTTCTGGATACTTTAATCATATTCATTTTGCAATCTCAATTATCTTTTTATTATAACTATTTACAACGATAAGACTTCTAGTGGGTAGTTTTTGTGATGACATAATTTACAAATACTCCTCAATCAAAATCTCAGCAATCTGAACACTATTCAATGCTGCACCTTTGCGAATATTGTCAGAAACTACCCAAAGATTAAGCCCTTTTTCACAAGAAATGTCCTCACGGATGCGGCTTACAAATGTATCATCGTGGTTAGTTGCTTCCACAAACGGAGTGGCATAACCGCCATCTTCACGCTTGTCCATCACTGTTACGCCACTTGCTTTTGACAAAATATCAGTCGCCTCAGTAGCGGTTATTTTGGTTTTAGTCTCAATATTAATCGCTTCAGAATGTCCATAAATTACTGGCACACGCACTGCTGTTGGGTTGACTAAAATACTGTCATCTTCAAAAATCTTTTGCGTTTCCCACACCATTTTCATCTCTTCTTTGGTGTAGCCATTGTCCTGAAACACATCAATATGTGGAATTACATTAAATGCAATTTGTTTTGGATATACCTCAACATCAACCTCAGTATTACCGCTTAATAACTTAGTAGTTTGCTCAATTAACTCACTAATCGCCTCTTTGCCAGAGCCTGATACCGCCTGATAAGTTGCCACATTGATGCGTTCAATACCTACCGCATCATAAATCGGCTTAAGCGCCACCAACATTTGAATGGTGGAACAATTCGGATTGGCAATAATATTACGCTGGGTATAACCTGCAATCGCATGCGCATTAACCTCTGGCACGACTAAGGGGATGTCTTTATCACGGCGAAAATGTGCAGTATTATCAATCACCACACACCCTGCCTCAGCCGCAATTGGCGCATATTTCTCAGAAATATTACCGCCTGCTGAAAATAATCCGATTTGCGCTTGTGAAAAATCAAAAGTACTTAAATCCTGCACCGTCCAACTCTTGCCCTGACAAAACACTTTTTTGCCCGCCGAACTCGCACTTGCCAAAGGGTATAAATTATTAATCGGGAAATCACGCTCATCTAAAATAGAAAGAATGGTCTCGCCCACCGCGCCAGTTGCACCAACAACACAAACATCAAACTTCTTGCTCATCGTCTCAAAATCAGAAAATAATAAAAGCCGTATTATACCTCTTTGCAAGGTAATGGTAAGTTTTACAATATCAGTAGAAAAGAGGTTTAGCCAATCAAGCTAAAAACTTATTTCTTATTTGCTAGGTGTTTTGTAAGGACCATCAAGTAAGCCTCTTGACTGGTGATTTATGGCTATAGTATTTGCAAATCTGGCCACTTCGTGTGTATTATCGATAGAGGACGCCATAACCTGAGTGATAATTGCACTAATCAACATACCTGCAAGACCGCCACCACCATCACCTGAATCTCTACTAGCAATAGCAGTTGATTCCCATAAAACTGCGCCAGTTTTTACATCAACTAATTTGAGTTCTGCTGAAACTGTAGTTACAGAGGAAACAACCATAAACTTCTGACCCCAATCGTTAATTTTTATATACAATACCGCGTCAGCGCCAATATGTTTATCTATTTTTTCTAAAGGAATGCCGTTCATCTCTGCAGGTGTTGGCAATCCATTCTCTTTTAAAAATTGATCAATAACTGTAACAGGCAAAACATAATAACCTTTTTCAGCCAAAGGTTGTGTTAATGTAGATAGATAAATATAAGGCGCATTAACTTCAACTGTATTATTATTGGGTGGAATAATGACAATTGAGCGTGGTTTGCTTTTTTTAAACTCAGTGTAATCATAAGGTTCCACTGTCTGACAACCAATAATAAATATTGCAAACATTGCAATTAATCCAATTTTTCTAAATAGTTGCATCATAACTAATTCTTCTGCTTTTGACTTACACGATTCAACATACCATCAATCAATACACTGGCTTCTGGGAACAAAGCTTTTTCTTGTAATAACGCCTCTCTGGATTGTGTGTATTTTCCTTGTTCAGCATATAAGATGCCTAAATTCGCATAAAGACCGGGCGCAACCTTTTTGCCATTAGCCTCGGTTTTTTGCAAATCGGTATTTAATTTTTCAATTTGACTGCGTGTATCGACAGAACCTGGATCCACATAAGATTGGCGTATAATACTTTCGTACTCTCCCCAATAATATATATTTTGATTTTGATTGGCACAACCGCCCAGCAATAGCATACTAACAGTTATTAAAACAATTGAATATCGGCTAAACATTGTCACTTATTCCTCCAAGAACCGCTTTGTATATCGCTAACTAAATTGTTAACAGCTTCTATAATCGCTAAGTTAAGAACTTTTCCATTTAAAGTCGCATCATAACCTGCACTGCCACCAAAACCAATTAACTCTTCATTGCTTAAAGTGTATTCACCTGCGCCTTGCACAGAATGAACAATTTTAGAACTTAAAACATCCACAATATTTAAAGAAACTTTAGCATAAGCACTTTGTTTTTTTCCTGAACCTAATATGCCAAATAGCATTTTGTGCCCTGTAACTTTGCGCCCAAACTCGGTAACATTACCAGTTGCAATATATCTTGCACCTTTAATATTCTGTTGAACATTAAGTCGTTTTGCCTCTTGCGCATTACCTTCTAAATTTTGGCGGTCCATTACATTAAAATAATTACTTTGCTGTAAATGTGTTTTTAAGATAGTTTTTGATTGGTTGCCCAGTTTATCGATATTTGAAGAAAATAAGCCACGCATATAATCAGAACGATTTTGAAACAACCCAACAGCTATATCAATACGAGAACCATTGTACGATTGTTGGGAAGATTTAACACGCTCTGGGACGATAATTTTGCGCGTTTCTTGAGCCTCACAACCAAGCAAACTAAATAAAACAAATGCAATAATACTAAAATTAATTTTTTTATTCATAGAAATTTTTGATACATTATATAACTTGAAAATTATAACATCAAACCTGATTGTCAATCTCAACAAATTGATGCTCTAAGTCAAATTGTTGACTTAGATGTTGACACAAGGCTTGCACACCATAACGCTCGGTAGCGTGGTGTCCGGCAGAGATAAAGGCGATGTTATTTTCTTTGGCAATGGCTGGGATTTGCTCTGAGACTTCACCAGTGATAAAACAATCTGCGCCAATGTTGATGGCGTGCTCAATATAACTTTGTGCGCCGCCTGTGCACCATGCAATACGCTTTAATGATTTATTGTCATCACCAAACACCAAAGGTGCTCGGTTAAGTGCTTGTTCAATGGTGTTGGAGAGTTGTGATAATGTCATGTCAATTTCCCCTTGCCAAACTAAGGTGTCACCAATTGGCTCGGGATTTTTTATATCAAGGCGTTGTGCAAGTTGGATATTGTTGCCCACTGTTGTATGTGCATCAAGTGGCAAGTGGTAGGCAAATAAATTAATGTCATGCTCAAGCAGTGCTTTAATACGATTTTTCTTAATGCCAATAATTTCAGGTGCTTCATTCTTCCAAAAAAATCCATGATGCACAAATAGTGCATCGACTTTTTCATCAATTGCTGCATCAATTAAATCTTGATTGGCGCTCACACCTGAGATGATTTTTCTGATGTCGGGCTTACCTTCGATTTGCAAGCCGTTGGGGCAATAATCATCAAATGCGGCCACATTAAGATAGTCATGGCAGTAGGCGACTAGGGTTTTATTGTTAATCATAAAAGCGTTTTACTAGGTTGATAAAGTGCTGATTTTGTTCGGCGTTGCCAACGGTTACACGCAGGCAATCTGTGAGTTTTTGGGCAGCACTTAAGTCTTTAATTAACACGCCATTTTCCTTTAAAAAAACAAACAATTTATAAGCATTTAAGGCTTTAAATAAAAGAAAATTGGCTTGTGATGGGTAGGCTTTCAAGCCGTTAATAGCATTAAGTGCGGATAATAATTTAGTGCGTTGTTTGAGGATAATTTGAGCGTTCTTGTTGATTTCGTCTTTTTCTTTGAGCAGAAAATCCGCACTCATCTGCGTGAGCGTATTGATATTATAAGGTAAGCGTAATTTGTCTAACGCCGCCACTGTGTCTTGTGCGCCAATCAATAAACCTAATCGCAGTCCTGCAAAGCCAATTTTTGAGACGGTTCTAAGTAAGACTAAATTAGGATACTTACTAATATCGCCTAAAAAACTATCATCAGCGTAGGCGTAATAAGCCTCATCAAGCACTACCATTGCATCGGTTGAAGTGATAATTTGTTCAATAGTCGCTCTGTCAAATGTATTGCCAGTTGGGTTATTCGGGTAAGCGATAAAAATCAGTTTTGGCTGATGTGTTTCAATCGCCGACAACATGGCGGACAAATCAATCTCAAAATCCTCATTCAACCCAACACCGTGATAATTAAGTCGGGTAAATTTTGCAATCATTTGATACATCACAAAACTTGGCTCAACACTTAGAATGCTGTCGCCTGTATCACACGCAAGCGCCAAAAGCTGAATCAACTCGTCCGAACCATTGCCTAAAAGCACGCCAAAATCCGCAGGTATATCCATTAACTGACGCAAAGTTTGTTGTAATTCGCTTGCATTTGGACTAGGATAACGGTTCAACTCAGCATTAGCCAAACACGCCAGATACTGTTCAATTAACGCATCGGGCAAGGGGAATGGTGACTCCATTGCATCCAATTTCACCATATCATCATAAGGGGGCACATGGTAAGCATTGATGGCTTGGATGTCGGGGCGAAGCCAGTTGTTAATAAAACTCATAATGGCAGTTGTCGATTAGGATGATTTTGCATTTTACCGATACGCTTGGCATTTAACAAGGTTTGGTAAGTGTAGTCTAATGCGCGTTTACACGCTATTTCAACACCTAACCCTGAGGCAATTAATGCACTGATTGCGCTTGAAAGTGTACAACCAGAGCCGTGATAATGACCAGGTAATTTGTCGTATTGATAGGTTTTTATCAATTTAGTATGGCGATATAGACGGTGTTCAATTTCAACATTAGACACATCGGTGGTGGTTAGTAATATCCATTTACAGTTGAGTTTTTGAATGGCTTTTTGCTCATTTTTCTCACCTGCTAACGCTTGCAATTCTGCCAAATTAGGGGTAATGATTTTTGCTAGAGGTAATAATTGTTGCTTCAAAGCGTCAATTAAAGGCACATCTAAGAAATCATATTTACTGCTGGATTTAACAATAGGGTCAAGAATAATGGTTTTATGTTTGACCAATTTGGCAATGGTTTTGATTTGTTTGATTGAAGACAATAAACCGATTTTCACCACTTCAAAATCAATATCGGCTTGTAAATGCTTAAATTGTTTAACAAGTAAATCACAATCCACTTCAACCAAGCCCTTAATAGACGCTGTATTTTGCACGGTGAGGCAAGTGGCAATCGTCAGTGGCGTTACACCAAATTGGTTAATCGTTTCAATATCGCCAATCAATCCTGCGCCACCACACGGGTCAAGCCCTGATAGCACTAGAACCAACTCATTCAAGTTTGCTTTCTTTTTTGATTAAGAAATCCACCACTTTAAGCATATCGGTATGTGAGCCTGCGTGAGTGGCATCTGTCCAATATTTACCGTTTACTACGATTACTGGCACACCCATAATTTTGTATTGAGTGGAGTTAAGGGTGGCTTTATTGAGTTTAATACGGACAGTAAAAGAATTGAAAGCTTTTTCTACTTTTTCCCTACTGATGCCGAAAGACACAACCCAATCAATAAAATTTTCTTTAGAATTAAAGTTTTTATTCTTTGTGTGGATGGCACTAAATAGTGGCCCATGTAATTTACCGAGTAGGTCTAATTCTTCTAAGACAAAATAAAAGATAGCACCTTTTTTCCAGCGCTTAGAAAATACTGCAGGTTGCGATACAAATTCGGCGTTAGCAGGTAATTTCTTCAGCCATGCATTTAGTGTTGATTCAAGATTATAACAATGCGGGCAGTAATACCAGAACAACTCACGCACTTCAATTTTATCGCCCGTGGTGGTTTTAACAGGCTTATCAAGCACAATATAATCTATGCCTGCCTCATAATCCTGTGCAAATGTTGTCAAACTAGAAAATGCCACAAGTAGGGTAAATAGTATTTTTTTCATCATCATTCCTCGGTTAAGATTTCAATATTATACGATTTTAATGGCTTTATGGTTGCAGATAATTGGGCGTAAGTTTTATTTTCAAGTGGATGAACGCCCTGAGGGCTAAGTTGCACTAAGGGCAATAAAACAAAATTATATTTTAAAATATCATTTCTAGGCAGGTTGTTTTCCACATCAATCACTTGGTCGTATAGCACTAAATCTAGGTCAATTTGTCGTGAAGAAAATTTTGGTTGAGATCTGTCTCTACCTTGTTTATCCTCAATCGTGTGCAAAATACTCAACACCTCGGCAATGCTCAAATCCGTAGTTGCATTCACACCCATGTTATAAAAATTTGCACCTTCAAATCCAACTGCCAGACTTTCAAAAATGTCCGAACACACAACATTAAAAAAGTTCATTTTAAGTGCGTCAATTGACTGGGCAATATTTTGCCTACGATTTTGGTTTGAGCCAATATTAATATGTAACTTAACCACGACTACGCTCAATAATCACACCCACACCTTGCGCACCTGTTACCGCTTCGCCTTTATTGAGCGTGAGCTTAACCTTTTCTACGCCAAATTCAACTAGGATGATTTGCGTGATTTTCTCTGCCAAGGTTTCTACTAGTTGGAATTCACTGATTTTAACAAACTCAATCAGGCGTTTAGAAACCGCTTTGTAATCAAGGGTTTGGTCGATATGGTCGGTCTCACTGGCGGCCTTAATGTCCGCTGACATCTCAATATCCAGCGTAATATCTTGGCGAATTTTTCGTTCCCAAGCGTAAATTCCAATCACACAATCAATTTTTAACCCTTGAATAAAGACAATATCCATAGTAACATTCACTAATAATTTTCCGAGGTTTGCTATGTTACCTGCTTTAATCGCTTTCGCTTATTTAATTGGCTCAATTTCAAGCGCTATTATTGTCTGCAAAATCCTAAATCTGCCCGACCCTAGAACGCAAGGATCAAATAACCCAGGTGCCACCAATGTGCTGAGAATCGGTGGCAAAAAAGCTGCTGCCATCACCCTTATTGGCGACGGATTAAAAGGCGCAACCCCTATATTAATCGCCCATTATTTAGCCCTAGACACGCTAGAGATGACGATACTCATCTTGGCGGCATTTTTAGGTCATGTGTATCCTATTTTCTTTGGTTTTAAAGGTGGAAAAGGCGTGGCAACCTTCCTAGGCGCTTTACTGGCACTCAATTATTTAGTCGGTATAAGTTTTGCCTTGACTTGGATTTTCGTGGCAAAAGTACTCAAAATTTCATCCCTCTCAGCCCTCATTGCCACCCTGCTCACGCCAATTTATTTTTATCTAATCATCGGCAATCTAGTTGCCACTTACGCCATTATCCTTATCTGCCTATGGATTTTTTACACTCACAGAAGTAATATTAAAAGGTTGTTCAACCATCAAGAAAAGAAAATTAACTAGCATTCAAATCAACTTGATGCCCGTTCATTAATTATTAAAAAAGAATAATTATATATTTATTATAGGTATATAATATAATAATATAAAGATATTCTTATAAATTTTTAATTTAAACACGACAAATAATATTATGCCAATCAGAAAAAAATCCAGCAAAAAAGATGCTAAAAGCAGAATCAAAAAATTACAAAACAAAAAATATGTGATGCATAAAAGTAAAGTCATGTCTGGCAATACGCTGTTAAGCTTGTCAGAAATAGCAGGGGATTACCCTTATGCTAAAAAGATGAGTGTTGAAGAATATGAAAGTGAAAAATACTTATTACAAACAGAGTTATTAAAAGCACAAGACTGGATCAAAAATCACAATAAAAAAATTATCTTATTGTTTGAAGGTCGTGATGCCGCTGGTAAGGGTGGAACAATTAAACGCTTTATGGAGCATCTTAACCCACGAGCTGCGCGTGTTATTGCTTTGGAAAAACCATCAAATTCAGAATTGGGTCAATGGTATTTTCAACGCTATATTAAACATTTTCCCACCAATGGAGAAATGGTATTGTTCGACCGCTCTTGGTATAACAGGGCTGGTGTAGAGCGGGTAATGGGCTTTTGTAAAAACTCAGAGTATCTTGAGTTTATGCGTCAAGCGCCTTTATTAGAGCGTATGCTGGTTAATGATGGCTTTATACTTTCTAAATACTGGTTTTCTGTTAGCCGTCAAGAGCAGTTAAGACGCTTTCATCTACGCAAAAATGACCCCTTAAAAAGATGGAAATTAAGCGAAATAGATTTGCAATCATTAACCAAATGGGAGCAGTACACTCAAGCCAGAAAAGATATGTTTTTTTACACCAATACTGCTGATTCTCCTTGGATTGCTGTAAAGTCGGATGACAAAAAGCGTGCAAGGATTAATTGTATTAGACATTTTCTTTATAATTTAGATTACGCCAATAAAGACACCAAAATAGTTTTCGCACCTGATCCAAAAATTATTGGCAATGTAGACGATTTATATAAACGCAAGGAGGACATCTAATGTCAAACATCAAAAAACAACTAAAAACTGCTATACGCATTGCTAAAAAAGCAGAAATTGAAGCATTAATTGCAACTAAAAAAGCACAAAAAGCGGTTAAAAAAATAGAAAAACTGAAAAAGGCGCTTAAGTTACAGCACAAAGAATTAACCAAGAAAATTAAGAAGAATAAGAAAACCAACGATAAAAAAATCAAGCTTTTTTCCAAAAAGAGAATAAAAAAAGCAAAGAAGAAGAAAAATCTAAAATAATTATTCTTAAATAGCGTCCTAAAAAGCCTTGCTTGATTATGAATCAAGCAAGGCTTTTTAGCATTAAGTCTTGATATTGATACCTCTTTTAAGCAAATAGAAGGCCAGTAAGCCCAATAGAATAATCATCGTCAATAAAACCATTATTGATTCGACAATGCTAGTGGTAGAACTGCCTAAAAACCCCATTCTAAAGCCATCAACCATATAGTAAATTGGATTAAATTTGCTTAAATTCTGCCAGAACATCGGCAGAATTTCAATACTATAAAACATGCCGCCTAAATAAATCATTGGCATTAGGATAAAGGTAGGAACAATGGAAATGTCATCAAATGATTGGGCAAATATTGCATTAATAAACCCCGCTAGAGAAAACAATACAGCGGTTAATAAAAAGATGATAAAAACAATGAACATACTGTAAATTTGCAAATCTACAAAAAAAGAAACCGCAATAAATACCCCCAGACCCACTGTTAAGCCCCGAGCCACGCCACCAGAAATATAACCCAATAAAATCACCCAATAAGAAACAGGGGAAACCAGTAGTTCCTCAATACTGTGATTAAACTTTGCTAGGAAAAACGAGGCAACCGTATTGGCATAAGAATTCTGAATTACTGTCATTAATATAATGCCAGGAATAATAAAATGCAAATAATCTACACCCTGCATATTACCAATACGCTCGCCCATCAAGCCACCAAAGATGAGCAGATAAAGAGAAGTGGTAATAATCGGTGGAAAAAGAGTTTGCACCCAAATTCTAGAAAATCGTAAGATTTCTTTAATAACAATGGTTTTATACTGAATCCACATAATTATTTACCTGAAGTTAGGTTTAAAAATAAAGTTTCTAGGCGATTTTGTGCGCTTCTAACATGGTCAATATTAATACCATGTTCGCCAAGAATTTGCAATGCTTGGGTAATACTTGTGGTCGATTCTAGCACCACTTCTAGCGAATAATCATCCAGTTGCGTGACTGAAAAATCTAATTTAACAGGAATTTGAGGTAATTTTTCACCACTTTCTAAAATCAAAGTTTGTTGCGAAACCTTAGAAAGCAATCGCTTCATACTGGTCTGTTCTATCACTTTTCCGTTGTCTACAATGGCAATATTACGACATAAAGACTCTGCCTCTTCTAAATAATGCGTGGTGAGAATAATAGTCACTCCCTCTTTATTTAACTCCCTTAAAAATGCCCACATTGAACGACGAATTTCAACATCAACACCTGCACTAGGTTCATCTAAGATTAGAATTTTAGGCTTGTGGATAAGCGCTCTTGCCAGCATCAAGCGTCTTTTCATGCCACCTGATAACGATTTAGCCATATCAAGACGCTTATCCCAAAGCTCCATGCGTTTTAATAAAATTTCAGCATATATCTTAGCATGAGTGCGAGCAATGCCGTGATAACCCGCCTGATTGATTAAGATTTCTTCAATCGGCTCAAATGGATTAAAATTAAACTCCTGCGGCATTAATCCAATCAAGCGCTTCACTTCATAAGCACTATTATCTTGATTCAAGCCCAACACGCTAATACTGCCTGCGGTCTTCTCTAATAGCCCGCAAACAATGCCAATTATTGTAGTTTTTCCCGCGCCATTGCTACCTAATAGCGCAAAGAAATCCCCCTCTTTTATTGATAAATCAATTCCTTTTAAGGCATGAAAATCATTGGCATAAATTTTGCTGAGTGCTTTGATTGTGAGCGCATTTGACATAGACGAACATTATCCGTTAATTTTCAAGATTTATGCGATAATTACCCACTTTAAAATTGTAATAGTTTGCCCATGTCTGAAATTAAGAACATCCCCTTGCCTGATATTGGTGATTTTGATGAAGTTGAAGTTATTGAGATTTTAGTTTCGGTTGGCGATACAGTAAACGCCGACGACAGCATTGTCACCCTTGAAAGCGACAAAGCCTCAATGGAAATCCCCACTCCTTTTGCAGGTATCATCAGCGCAATAAATATAGCACTAGGTGACAAAATTAAGCAAGGTGACATTATTTTATCCATTAAGAGCGAAGACGATAGCCCAGTAAAAATAACCAATACTGAGCCACAAGTCGTGCCTGTGGTAGTGCCGGATATTGGCGACTTTGATGAGGTTGAGGTGATTGAAATCCTCGTCAATCCAGGTGATAAATTATCAACAGATGACAGCATCATCACCCTAGAAAGTGACAAAGCCTCAATGGAAATCCCCACACCAATTGCAGGTAAGGTTATTGATATCAAGGTCGCACTAGGCGATAAAATCAAATTAGGTGATTTAATCCTCAACATCGAAAGCACCAACGCAGAAGAAACACCCACACCTCCTGCCACAGTGCAAATAAAAAGCCCCCCAGCAACACCTACATCCGCCAAAGCCACACCAAAACCACCCACACTCAATCAGGCCATTTCAGTAACTCCAAAAGGCGACTCTCACGCCTCACCCTCTATTCGTAAATTAGCCAGAGAATTAGGCGTTGATTTGTCCAATGTATCTGGCACAGGGCAAAAAGGTAGAATATTAGATGCCGATCTTAAAGGCTATGTAAAACAAATCATCACTTCAGGCACAGTGGGTGGCACTTTGCCCAAAATACCTGTTATTGATTTTTCCAAATTTGGCAATACCGAAATATTGGCACTGTCCAGAATTAACAAATTATCAGGCAAACATTTAACCGCCTGCTGGCTAAATATCCCCCATGTGACACAGTTTGACGAAGTCAACATTGAGCAAATGGAAGTCTATCGGCAGGCGCAAAAAGCCAAAGGCATCAAACTCACACCACTGGTGTTTATCATGAAAGGTGTGATTCAAGCCTTAAAAAATCATCCTCGTTTTAACGCCTCACTTGATGAATCTGGCGAAAACCTAATCATTAAAAAATACTTCAATCTAGGCATTGCCATGGACACGCCGAACGGCTTGGTAGTGCCAGTTATTCGTGATGTTGAACAAAAATCATTAGTCGAACTAGCAACAGAATTAGCACAAACCTCCGCCAAAGCGCGCGACGGCAAACTCAAGCCCAGCGATATGCAAGGCGCAGGCTTTACCATCTCTAGCCTTGGTGGCATTGGTGGCACACAGTTCACCCCTATTGTCAACGCCCCCGAAGTCGCTATTCTTGGCGTATCTCGTTCACACACCAAGCCTGTTTGGGATGGTCAAAAATTCACCCCGAAACTAACACTTCCCCTCGCATTGTCTTATGACCATCGAGTGATTGACGGCGCACAAGGCGGGCGCTTTATGGCAGAACTTAACACCATTCTAAGCGAGGCAAATTATGATTAAAACACAAGTGGTCGTTATTGGTTCAGGCCCTGGTGGCTATACTGCCGCCTTTCGTGCAGCAGATTTAGGCAAACAAGTTACCCTAATTGAACGCTATGATGCCCTAGGTGGCGTGTGTCTAAATGTCGGTTGTATTCCCTCCAAAGCGTTGCTCCATACCGCCCAAATCATCAACGAAGCAGCAGAAGCCTCACACCTTGGTGTCTCATTTAATACGCCTAATGTTGATATTGACAGCGTTAGGGGCAACAAACAAAACATTGTTACTAAATTAACCAGCGGCATTAAAGCACTTGCCAAAGCCAGAAAAGTCAATGTCATAACAGGCTACGCCAAATTTATCTCCAACAATCAAATTGCCGTTGACGGTAGTGATGAAATCATCGAGTTTGAACACTGCATTATTGCCGCTGGCTCTCGTGTGAATAAAGCCCCCGCTTTCCCTTTCGACGACCCACGCGTTATGGACTCCACCGATGCACTGGAAATGCAAAATATACCAAAACGCTTATTGGTGATCGGCGGCGGCATTATCGGACTAGAAATGGCAACGGTATATGACGCACTTGGTAGCGAAATAACCGTGGTTGAGCTGTCAGACCAGCTCATTGCCAGTGCCGATAAAGACATCGTTAATCCATTATTTAGACGCATTAAAAAACAATATGCCAATATCTTTTTAAACACTAAAGTAAGCAGTATGACGGCACAAGATAATGGTATTAAAGTCGGTTTTGAAGGCAAAAACGCCCCAGAATTTGATACCTTTGATAAAGTGCTAGTCGCCGTTGGTCGCACCCCTAATGGCAAACTCATTGATGGCGAAAAAGCAGGCATTGAAATCAACGATTGGGGCTTTATCCCCGTTGACAAACAAATGAAAACCAATGTCCAAAACATCTACGCCATCGGCGATATTGTCGGCCAACCGATGCTCGCCCACAAGGCAGTGCATGAGGCAAAAGTTGCCGCTGAAGTCATCTGCGGACACAAATCAGGCTTTGATGCGCTCACCATCCCATCTGTCGCCTACACCGACCCAGAAATCGCCTGGACAGGCAAAACCGAAAAACAACTTAAAGCCGAAGGCACTGATTACGAAAAAGGCGTATTTCCTTGGGCAGCCTCAGGCAGAAGCCTCAGCATCGGCAGAAGTGAAGGCGTATCAAAAGCCTTATTTGACAAAAAAACCCACCGCATCCTCGGCATGGGCATCTGTGGCACTAACGCCGGCGAACTTATCGCCGAGCCAACCCTTGCCATTGAAATGGGCTGCGATATGAGTGATATTGCACTCACCATTCACGCCCACCCAACGCTGAGCGAAACCACTGCTTTCGCCGTTGAAATGGCAGAGGGTACGATTACGGATTTGCTACCACCGAAGAAAAGATAATAATAGCTGAAAAAATCACAAGAGCACTGCAACTGTTTGAAGATTTTAAAATCCGCCGTCATTTTGATAAAGAACAAGAAAAATGGTTTTTCTCAGTGATTGATATTGTCGCAGTTTTAACCGAGCAGCACGATTATAAAAAAGCAAAATCATATTGGACAACGCTAAAAAGTCGTTTAAATAAAGAAAACTCACAACTGGTCACAAATTGTGACCAGTTGAAAATGACGGCTCAAGATGGGAAAATGCGCTTGACTGATGTAGCAGACACCCAAACCCTTTTTAGAATTATCCAATCCATCCCCAGTAAAAAAGCCGAACCAATTAAACTTTGGCTTGCAAAAGTAGGCAACGAGAGAATCCAAGAAATCACTGACCCTGAACAATCACTTAATCGCGCTAGAGAAAATTGGCAAAAAGCAGGCAGAAGTAAAAAATGGATTGAAAAGAGAATGAGTGGGCAAGAAACCCGTAATAAACTTACGGATTATTGGCAAGAAAATGAAGTTAAAACAGGCTTAGAATTTGCAACACTTACTAACATTATTCACTCTGAATGGAGTGATTTCTTTGGGTGAGTATGCATTCCCACGCATAGCATGGGAATGTCAAAACACCCCCACTTTACCCTCAGCACCTTCCAGCAATTCATCCTTACTACGCATCTGAGAAAACTTAATAAACCGCTTCACCCAATCACTATTCTCAGTTTTATAAGCGTAATGCATGCGTTGCATTATTTCGCGCATTTGCTGAATAATAGGTTTTTTATCTGTTATCATATTTATCAATATTAAAAATTAACTAGGTTATATTAACTTTTTTTACCTAGATATCAAATATTAGGTAAAAATCTAGATTTTATCTTAAAATAGATGGAATTTGGTTGTTTTTTACAGGGTTTATTTTTAATATCGCAATATAAGGAAATATGTCCTTATAATAATAGTTAGATGCGACCGCAGGGCGGTCGCATCTAACGGCGTGGCAATAATAGATTAACTCGTTATCCGCCTGCGGCGTC
>JAQRMT010000016.1 GCA_028599035.1 Gammaproteobacteria bacterium | reverse complement strand
ACCAAATAGCGTTTGTAGAGTTCAGGCACATTCATCCCCATCATTGCCAACGCTTGAAAGAACAACCCCGTGATTTCATACAAGCCATTTTGTGCTTTATCCACATTAGCACTGGCAGAAACTGCCACTATTTTTTCTAAAATTTCTACCGTCATTTCTGCATTAATTTCCCTCTCAGGCACCATCTCTTCATACGCCTCAGCAAATTGCGTATCACCAAAGTGAATTGCCTCACTCATAATAAAATGCCAAATATCCACTAATTCAACCTTGGCATTATCTAAATCAGGCTCGCCTTCAATGTCTTTCCAGTGTTTCCAGTTAAACGAGTCAATCGCCTCAGCGGCTTCCATATAAATACAACGAAGCCATGAAATTTGCCGCCCCTCTTTAGTCGCTCCCTCAGTCCAAATTAGACCATTGGTGGCATCGTTGAGTTTTTGTTGTAACTCAAACATTTGTTTAATTTGATTCATTATAATAAAGATAGTTTTGTTGGCGAATATTATACTGTGAGTAAAAGATTAATCAATTGTGATTTAGGCGAATGTCTGGTGCCCAACCCAGATAACGATATTATGCCATTTATTGATGTTGCCAATATTGCTTGTGGTGGGCATATTGGCGATGATACTAGCATGATTCAAGCCATCCAACTCGCCAAGCACCATTCAGTGAAAATCGGTGCACACCCCAGTTATGCGGATACAGAGAATTTTGGTCGTATTAGTCAAAAATTAAGTGACAAGGCTTTGTATGACTTGCTTTACCAGCAAATATCGCATTTTCAAAAACTTTGCCACGAGAATGACGCAATCCTTGAATACATCAAACCACATGGTGCGCTGTATCACGACATGATGTGCAGCCCAGTAGTGTTTAAGGTAATTTGTAAGGTTATTCAAACGATTGACGAATGTTTAAGTTTGGTGGTACAAGCAGGCGTTAAAAACTTAAAAACTGATACTAGCGTGTTGTATGAGGTTTTTGCCGATAGAGCATACAACGGCAATAAAATACTACCACGCAGTGCAAAAGGAGCGGTTTTAAAGAACGCTGATATCATTGTTGAACAATATCAAAAATTCTTAATTGAGCAATCTTTTCAAATTGACACTATTTGCTTTCACAGTGATAACCCTGCCTCTATAAATGCATTACAACGACTTCGTAATGCATAATATCACACTGGCAGGCGAAAACTCAATACTCATCTATTTCGGCAACAAAATCAATGCTGCCCTACCGAGTAAAATTGCCTTGTTTTCTCATCTATTAAAGACTACACTTGGTAATATCGTGATTGATATGACCCCGTCCTACACTTCGCTGCATATTAGCTATGATTTAAATAAAATCACTTACCAAGCGTTTATCAACAAAGTAGAAATATTGTTAAATCAACAAAATAATGGCGTTTCTTCCTTTAAGCCGAAAATAATAAGCATTCCTGTTTATTACGACACCGAAGTGGGTCCAGACCTTAATCGACTTTTATTAGAAAAGAATTTGGATATACGCTTGTTTATTAAAATCCACACGGCACAACCGTATTTGGTTTATGCTATCGGCTTCAGCCCTGTCTTTGCTTATTTGGGCGAAGTTAATAGGCAGATACAAATGCCGAGGCTAACCACACCAAGAGTCACAGTGCCTGCAGGCAGTGTTGCCATTGCCGATAATCAAACTGCTATTTACCCCACTGGCTCCTCTGGCGGATGGAATATCATAGGGCGAACCTCGCTAGATTTATCACTCAACAATCCTGACAATATTAATAAATTTCAGGTTGGTGATGCGGTGCAATTCCATGCAATCACGCGTGATGAATATTTACAAAACGGTGGCCTGCTATGAGTTTTGAGGTTATCCACCCTGGATTTTTATCCACCATACAAGATTATGGTCGTTTTAATCATGGAATGCACGGCATGAGTCAATCGGGTGTAATGGACGAACATGCTTATTGTTGGGGCAACCATTTACTTGGCAATCGTTTTGGTGATGCTGTTATTGAAATAAATTTTGGTGGCTTAATACTTGAAGCGCAAATAGACACCTTTATTGCAGTCACAGGGGCAGATTTTGACTTTAAAATTAATGATAAATTAGCACAAATGTGGTGTAATGTGCAAATTTATCAGGGTGATATTCTGAGTTGGGGTAACCCTAAAATCGGTGTGAGAGCGTATTTAGCAGTTAAAGGTGGGCTTAATACGCCGATATTATTCGACTCAAGATCGGTTAATTTACGCGAACAGATTGGCGCCAAACTAACCAGAGGCGATAAATTGCCTTACAAACTATTCAAAAAGACAACTTTTCGCTCTATTCCAACAAAATATTTTCCAAATTATAAAAAGGATGTAGTCTTAAGGTTATTGCCAACCTATCAATTTAATGATTTTGACATTAAACAACGCCAATTATTCTTTCAACAAGATTATACCGTCACTAAAGACAGCGACAGAACGGGATGTCGCCTAAATGGCACTCCTATCTCTGGCAAAAACTCCCGTATGATTTCCGAAGGAATCAGTTACGGAAGCGTGGAAATCACCACCGATGGCTTGCCGATTATCCTCTTAAAAGACACGCCAAATATTGGCGGCTACCCTAAAATCGGCACCGTGTTTTCATTGGATTTATCCAAACTTGCACAACGCCACCCCAACACCAAAGTCAGTTTTGAGTTAATGAGTGTTGAGCAAGCACAGCAAAAACGCAAAGAATTTAACACCTTCTTTAAAATCAATATAACGCCATAGAAGTATCAATCTGCTTCGCCCAAGCGTCAATACCGCCTCGTAAATTAATGATATTTTCAAAGCCGATGGAGTCAAAATAGCGAGCTACCTGCATAGAGCGAATGCCGTGATGGCAAATAATAACAGTTTCTTGTGCTTTGTTTAATTGTTCAATATTGGCCATAATTTTCCCCATTGGCAGTAGTGTTGAGTTTTTAAAATGACATTTATCCCATTCCCATTGCTCACGCACATCCAGCAGCAAAGGTTGGTTGTTTTTTAAGTGCTCGTTTAGTTCAATAGTAGAAAAATCTTTCATTGCAATTGTATCCTTGTGCCCCATGGAATGGCCTCTTTACCTTTTACTAGCCATAAAACGGGGTAATAAGGCTCAATTTCGGGAAATTTCCCCTTAGCGTCAGTAAAGTAAATCAGCACATCGCAAGCCCTATCTTGCGTGTCAATATAGTCAAATACGGGGTTAAAGTTGGTGCCTTTGCCACCACCCAAAGATGCCGGAAATTGCAACTCATCCCAAGCCTCAAAATACCAAGGAGAGTGTTCTGAGAGTCGCTCATCGCACGCAATTAATGAAATACTGGCACGCAAATTGGCTTTAATAGCACTCACTTCTGAAACAAACTCATCCACTTCTGCTTGTGAAATAGAGCCAGAAGTGTCAATTGCCACGGTAATATCGATTTGATGGGATTTAAGTGATGGCAGGATTGCCTCGCCAGCTCTACGCGATGGGCGTGTATAGGAAAAATCATCACGGGCAAATGCTGACATATATCGTGCCAACAGCGATTGCCATGAAACCTGGGGTTGTAAAAAAAAATCAACCAGTTTGGCAAATTCACCGTCTAATTTTCCCGCTTGTTGGGCAAGTTGTGCACTAGATGCAAGGTTTTTTTGCCATTGGGTAGCAAGTTTTTCAATCTCATCAGGCTGTAGTTTGGCAGGCTGCCGTGCCAAAGAAGGTGCACTACCCTGCTTGCCTTTACTATCCTTGCTTTCCTTGTTTTTAGGTTCGGGTTCTTTTTGTAGCTGGTCTTCACGCAACCCGCCATCCGATTGCTTAGAGTTATCATTCGCCTGATCGTCATACAAATGCTGATCCATTGGTTCTTGATTAAGGTTATCGTCAATCATCGGATAGATTTCCTCGGCAATCATACCCGCATATTGCTGAAAAATCGGTACATCAATCGGCGGATGAAAGCCCTCCTTGACCAACAGCGGATTAATGGCAAAATCACAAGCCAAATCCCACTTATGCTTAGTGCGATTGCCCCGCCGTGCAAAGTGCGTCAGTGCGCAATGCAGCGCCTCATGAATCAATACAAATTTTATTTGATGATTGTTTAATGCATCAATAAATTTAGGATTGTAGTAAAAACTTTTGGCATCCGTAGCACTGGTTTTACACCAAGAATCTGCTGCCACTAAAGGCAATCGCAACACCAAATTACCCAAAAAAGGTTGGTCTAAAATAAGTTGCGTGCGTGCCTTGGTAAGCCTGTCTTTGATTGCCTCTAAATCATTACCACTAAGTGCGTCTTCTTGCTCCAGCTGGACAATATCCTCACCAACCACCCTAACCTTTTCCTCAGGTTTTGTAGAGTTATCTTGCCATGTTGGGTATTTTTCCACTAGTCAAATAAGGTCTCAGCGATTTTATTTGCCCAGTTGGCGAATTCTGGAATGGTAAAAATTTCCTCACCAATAGCGCGCTGCATATCGGATACCAGCATTACGCCGAGCTCTTTTTGTGGGAAATCACGGGCAAAATTAAGAATATTACCCCACACTTGTTTGGCATTGTCCTTGCCTTTAACACTAATCGCTCTGCCTACTAAGGCGGAGCAGATTGCGTATTGCAGGTCGATAGCATCGGGGATTGAGACAGATTCACCGTTCACAATAGCATCTAAATCTGGCAAATCTTCTAAATGTTCGATAAAAGTTGCCACTTCAATACCTGCCACTTCACCAACACAAGCGCTAGCAGCGGCTCTGAATAAATTCAAATTGTTGTCAAATTTTTGCAAGGCACGGTGGGTAAATTCCCAAGTTCTGGGTGAAGGGAAAGCCACAGGGTTGTGTGCAGAGTCAAATTCAAACAAGTGTTCAGGGCGATAACGCAAAAAACCAATAAGTCGCTCATCAATGTTGTTTTTATACGCCCAAGCCACCCAATCATCAAGGTTTACATCAAGTTCGTAATGTGAAAAACGATTGGCAAGGGGTGCGGGCATGGAGTAAGTTACGCCACGGTCGCCTTGGCGATTGCCAGCGGCAAAAATCACCCAACCATCGGGCACAATATAATCACCCAAACGCCTGTCTAAAATCAACTGATAAGCCGCCGCAGAAACGCTGGGGGGCGCCGAGGTAATTTCATCTAGAAATAAAATACCTTGTTTTCCGTGTCGTTTTTCATCTGGTAATAGCGATGGAATTGCCCAATCCACTTGTTTGCCATTTTTAAAAGGAATGCCACGCAAATCACTGGGCTCCATTTGTGATAAACGAATGTCGATAATATTCACCTCGTGCAATTGTGCAACTTGTGAAATGATTTGAGATTTGCCAATACCAGGTGCACCCCATAGCATTACTGGTGTGTGGTGACCGTGAAAAACCGATTCAAATTCTTGATTTAAAATGGTGCTAACTTGTTCTGGGCGCATATCTAGCTTGAAAGTATTAAAATTGACCCCATTTTATAGTAATAGACACTAAAATTACCCAGTATGATTAAGCCTAATTCAAAACCCACACCAGAAGAGATTTTTAACTTCCCTTGTGATTATCCTGTAAAGGTAATGGGCAAAGATTGTGATGAATTACACACTGAAATGTGCGCTATTATTGAGCGCCATGCTGGCGAAATTCACCCAAGTCAAATTAGCAGCAGGAAAAGCACCAAAGGTCGTTATATTTCTTATACCGTCAGAATAATAGCAACCAGCGTATCGCAGTTAAATTCAATTAATAAAGAACTTCAAGACCACCCTCTGGTTGCCTATATACTTTGAAAATACTTAAATTAGGATTGCAAGACTACACGCAAACTTGGGAGGCGATGCAGGTGTTTAGCGAAAATCGTCATAACAATACCGAAGATGAATTATGGATTATTGAGCATCCACCTATTTTCACTCAAGGCATCTCTGGTAATGTCAAACATCTGCTAAAAAGTGGTAATATTCCCGTGGTACAGACTGATCGTGGCGGACAAATTACTTATCACGGACCTGGGCAGTTGGTTGTGTATTGTCTGATTGATTTAAAGCGCTTGGGTATTGGGGTGAAAAAAATGGTGTCATTGATGGAGGCGGCAATCATAGACTTATTAAGTCATTACAACATTCAATCACAAACAAAAGAGGGTGCACCAGGCGTGTATGTTGAGGGTGCAAAAATTGCTGCATTGGGGCTTAAAGTAAAAAATGGTAGTACTTATCACGGTTTAAGCCTTAATGTCGATATGGATCTATCTCCTTTTTCACAAATAAACCCTTGCGGATACCAAGGTTTAGCAGTAACACAATTAGCGGATTTAACGGATAATATCAAGATTGAAACCGTTGCCAATGAACTTACTCAAATCCTAAACAAGTATGTTACAAGAAATTGAAATTAAAGCCTTAAAAGGCGAATCGAAAACTGCTCGTTTGAAAATCAAGCCTGATGCAACACGCATACCACTAAGAAAGCCGAGCTGGATTCGTATTAAACACCCTGCTGGTTCAAAAGTTGAGAAACTTAAAAACACATTGCGTTCACAAAAACTATTTACCGTCTGTGAAGAGGCTCAATGTCCCAACCTTAGCGAGTGTTTTAACCACGGTACAGCGACCTTTATGATTATGGGGCAAATTTGCACCCGCCGTTGTCCGTTTTGCGATGTGGCACATGGCAAACCCAAGCCACTAGACACAGATGAGCCAAAACATCTGGCACAAACGATTGAGAAAATGGTACTTAAGTATGTGGTAATCACCTCAGTGGATAGAGATGACTTGCGTGATGGTGGTGCCAGTCATTTTAAACAATGTATTGACGAAATAAGACAAGCCACACCACAAGTTAAGATCGAAATACTTACGCCAGATTTTAGAGGGAGAATGGAAAAAGCGCTGTCTGTGTTTGAAACTTGCCCACCCGATGTGTTTAATCATAATCTTGAAACTGTGCCAAGTTTGTATCCAAAAGTGCGTCCAGGAGCAGATTATGTGGCCTCTTTACAGTTATTAAAATCTTTCAAGCAGCAACATCCAAAAGTAACAACCAAATCGGGCTTAATGCTTGGCGTGGGGGAAAATGAGCAACAAGTGATAAATGTTTTATCTGATTTGCGGGCGCATAATGTGGATATGCTTACGCTTGGGCAATATTTACAACCCAGCAAATATCATTTAGCTGTTGAAGAATACATTACCCCTGCGCAATTTAAATGCTACAAGGACATTGCTGTAGAAATGGGCTTTTCTCAGGTTGCCAGTGGACCTATGGTGCGCTCATCGTATCATGCGGATTTACAAGCCTCTGGCGAGTCTATTGGTTGAATAATAAAGTTGATTTGATCTTATTCACTGCAATTCTCTTTGCTTTTTAGTCAAAACAACAAAGAGTATTAAGCTGTTTAAATATCGTTTTTATCTTCTTTTTTAAGCAAAGTACTGGTATCAACCCTTGCAGATTTTAAGGTTTTTTCCTTGCTACTATCGATTTCATCTTCTTTTTTATCTTTAACCAGTAATGATTTTATCCATTTTTTTGCATTGGCAGTTTTGGGGGCTTTATCCTCACTCTCTTTACCTTCCTTGCCTTCTTTCATGATGTTGTATTTTGCATCAGAATCAGCATCACCTGGCAATAAGCCCATATTAATAGCAATATCACGACAAGATGCTTCGCCTGCAGACAATGTGCCAAGCGGAATAACAATCAAAGTAAGCACAGTCGAAACCAGTACGCCGAACAATAATGAAATTGCCATGCCTTGGAAAATTGGATCAGACAAAATAACACTCGATCCACCAACCAGTGCAAAAGCAGTAATCATAATTGGACGCGTTCTTGATGCGCAAGAGTTAATCACGGCATCAAAAAACGGCACGCCTTTGGCGTATTCTTGCACGGTAAAGTCCACTAATAAGATTGAGTTACGCACGATAATACCTGCCAAAGCAATCCAGCCAATCATCGAAGTGGCAGTGAATTCTGCGCCCAGCAACCAATGTCCTGGCACGATGCCTAACAAGGTTAATGGAATGGGTGCCATAATGACTGCTGGGATAATAAAATTACCAAATTGCCAAACAACCAGCATATAAATAACCACCAGTGCTACCGCAAACGCACTACCCATATCTCTAAAAGTTTCATAAGTAACCGTCCACTCTCCAGTCCATTCAAAGCTTGGCACAGTTTGGTCTTCTGGTGGACCTAAATACTCGCCTTGTAACTGTTTACCATCAACTGTTTGGTATTTAAGCAACAAATCATCTACACTCATCATTGCATAAATTGGCGCACTCAGTCGCCCTATGGGTTCGCCCAACACATATTCAACATCGACAAGATCTTTGTGGAAAATTAAATCATCTTGTTTTTTATATATAAAGGAGCCCAACTCAGAAATTGGAATCATCCCACCATGCTGTGAAGGCACAGGTAATTGCGTTAAATAAGAAAGTTGTGAGCGTTTAGATAGCGGTACTTTTAAGCAAACGCGCGAAGGTTCAAGTGCGTTTTTAAGGCGAATGGTTGTTACATTAAAACTACTCATTGCCATTGACAATGTTTGTTTAATGGTTTGTACGCTAATCCCAAAATGCGATGCTTTTGCGGTGTCCACTTGAAAATTAATCACGGGATATTCATCACGCATTAGGTTGTCAATATCTGTCATTGCGCCTGACTCTTTAAACATTTTAGTTAGGTCATTTGCCAACTTACGACGCGTTACTTTATCGGGTCCATACACTTCTGCAACCACTGGACGCAACACTGGTGGACCAGGCGGCATCTCAACCACGGCATAATTTGCACCCACATCAAGTGCCACTTGTTGAATGAGCGTGCGTGCTTCAAGTGCAATTTCATGGCTTGAGCGGTCACGATGACCTTTGTCTGATAGTTGGATTTGCAATTCACCTTCTGAAGAGTTTTGCCTTAAATACGAGTGCCTAACCAAGCCGTTAAAATCAAATGGTTTGGCAGTGCCTGTATAACTTTGAATAGACACCACTTCTGGCATTTTGCGTAGGATTTGCGCCATTTTATGCAAAGTTGATGCGGTCTGTGCTAATGCAGATCCGTCCGGCATATCAAGTGATACGCCAAATTCTGATTTGTTGTCTAATGGCAGCATTTTCACGGGCACTGCTGTGGTGTAAAACATCGACATTGAGAGAAAGAAAGCTACCACTAAGCCAATTAAAAACCCCATTCCATAAGCTTTAACATCCAATAATTTAGAGATGGTTGAACGAAAGAATGCATGCATCACCTTACCCTCTTTTTCTTCTTTTTCGTGCATTTTATGTAACACATTGAGTGGTGGGACAAATTTCATTACAAAATAAGGCGTAAATACAAAAGCAGCAAATAGCGAAAACATCATTGCTACTGATCCTAAGACTGGAATTGGCGCCATATATGGCCCCATCATGCCGCTCACTGCCGCCATCGGAACCAAAGCGGCAACCACAGTAAAGGTTGCTAGAATAGTTGGATTGCCGACTTCGCGCACTGCGTCAATTGCGGTAGCAATGGTAATTTTATTATCAATTAGCCAGCGACGATAAATATTCTCAGTCACCACAATCGCATCATCCACCAAAATACCAATTGAAAAAATCAATGCAAACAAACTCACTCGATCAATCGTCATACCCAGCATCCATGCTGAGAATATGGTCATTAACAATACAACTGGAATCACCAGGGTTACAACGATTGCAGGACGAATACCAAGCGCAAACCAAACTAATAGAGTGACTGCACCTGTGGCAATAAAAAGTTTTTTAATGAGTGAATTAACCTTGTCTTTGGCGGATTTCCCGTAGTTTCTGCTAACACTAACTTTAACATTATCAGGAATCAAGCGCCCTTTGAGTTCTTCAACTTTAGCCAAAATATCATTGGCGACTTGAACACCATTAGAGCCGAATTTCTTAGCAATAGCAATAGTTACCGCTTGTTCGCCCGTTGCTCTTATTTTGTCTGTACTGGCAGCGCCTGTGTAATGATTGACCATATGGTGTGCCTCTTCTGGCGCATAATATACATCTGCTACATCACGCACATAGACAGGTTTACCATCATTCACTGCAACCACTAAATTCTCAATGTCTTCTACTTTCTTAAAAAAGTCACCTGAGTAAACTTCCATTTTGTAGCCGTTTAGCTCGATATTACCTGTGTGTGAACTAACATTTGCACCACCAATGGTGTTTGAAATATGCTGAATAGAAATACCATAGCCTGCTAAGCGACCAGGAAAAACATCAATATGGAAAATCTCTTTGCGTCCACCGACAACAAAACCACTATTGGTATCTGGAACCTTGGCAAGTTGCTGTAATAATTCCAATCCCAAGGAGCGTAGTTGCCCATCATCAAGTGATTTTGACCATAAAGTAAGATTGACAATAGACACATCATCAATTTCTTTTGGTTTCACCAGTGGCGTTCTAGCACCTGGCGGCATAAAATCAAGATTTGCCCGCATTTTATCACGCACTTTGACAACAGAGGTTGTCATTTCTTGACCCACATCAAACTCAATAGTAACAATGCCGCGACCCTTATCGCTGACTGAATACACATGCTTAACGCCCAAAATATTAGACATCAACCGTTCTAATGGCTTGATTATAATATTAGACACTTCCTCCGAAGAGGCGCCTGGATATTCAACAAAGACATCAATCAACGGCACAGAAATCTGAGGGTCTTCTTGGCGTGGTGTGGAAATAAGCCCCATAATGCCAGCACCCAGCATGGCAAAGAAAAGAATGATAGAAAGTGGCGAAGTGATAAAGGCTTTCGTTAATTTTCCAGCAACGCCTAGCTCATAATCTTTTAAATCATCTAAGATTATATCCTTACTAATGTTTTCATCTTTAGAAATATCAATATGGTCGTGTTTTGGCATTATGAGGCCTCTATATGGTTGTGAGTGACTGGAAAAATGACAAATTTTATCTTCCCAGAAGATGGCTGTATATCGCTAATTAAATCAAAAACTTTTTTAAACCTACTTTTGGTTGCTTTGATGGTGTTTCTTAAGAAGTTTCCAAACTGATGGAATATGGTGCTTTGATAGTTATTCATCATGATGCAGAGGGCTTAAATATCCATTCCTGAGATCATTAATATATTGGGGTTGGTGACAATTTTTTCACCAATTTTTAAGCCAGATAAAACGCTTTTTTTGCCCTTACCAACTTGCTCACCAAGGCGCACAAACCTGAGTTCGGTTTTATTGGTGCGTGGATTGACGATAAACACACTGGGCAAGCTAGAGCGCCACATAATTGCTGCCTCTGGAATGATTGGCGTTAGCACGCCTGAATCTGTTTCAAAAATTTCCACTTCTGCATAAGCGCCCGCTAATACTGGCGTATTTTCTGGTAAGTCAAATTTCACCTTAACACTGTGTTTATTGTTATCAGCAATTGGGTAAATTTGCGACAGTTTTGCACTGACAACTCTATTGGCAATGTCTAACTTAATGCGGTATTTCTTGTTAAGCTTTAGACTGGTTACTAAGCGCGAAGGCACATTCAATTCAACTTGTAGTTTTTTAATATTGGCAAATTTTAATAATACTTGACCAGATTGCACAATATCGCCTTGATTAACATTTTTAACCACAATAACCCCATCGAAAGGCGCAATAATATTTGCATCTTTAAGGCGTTCTTCCATTTGCTTAAGTCTAAGTTTTGCTTGTGTTAGTTTGTGTTTTGCTTGTTGGTAGCCAGTATATCGTGAAGTGCGATTGGCAAACTTATCAAAATCAGGGTCGCCCTGTCCTGTCATCCTTAGCATTGGGTCGGTAAACATCGAAAACATACCTGGAACGCCACCAAACATACCGTTTGAATTAGGGGAGACAATTGATTGTGAGTATTGCACACCTGCATTTTTAAGCGCCTCGTTGGCAGAAGATATTTCTGTATAAGCAGCATCTCTTTGTGCTTGAATCGACTCTTGCTCAAGCATTATCAAAGTAGCACCCTGTTGAAACATATCACCTTCTTTGCCATTAATACTCAGAACATCGCCTGAAACTTGTGCAGATAAACTCACCTGTGCAGAAGAAACAACCTTGCCACCTAAAAGCGCCCTTTTATCAAGCGACATTCCTGTTATTTGCTGAATGCTGTAAGTTGAACTAAATTTTTCCATGCCTGGATTAAATGTCTGCGCTGATGAGCCAGAGAATGGTAATAATAAAACCAATGCAGTTGAAAGTGTTGTTGATAAATTCATGATTTAGCCTTGTTTAAAATATTGAGACAGTTAATGTCAAGAAACTTCGTCATTTTACATTAATTCCTAAGTGCATTAACTTTATAATGGTAAACGCTTAAACAAAACAAGGACAATATAAAAAACAATGCTCGCTTTTACGCCTGGTGAACCCGCTGGAATTGGCCCTGATTTGGCAGTGATTTACGCCCAAAATCCTAAAAAAGAATTGCTAGTTTTTGCTGATCCCGATATATTGTTGTCCAGAGCAAAAGCACTTAATCTTGAGCTTAAGATTAGCGAAACAGAGGTCACTGCCCGTGCCAAAACCCTGTGCGTTTATCCAGTTAAAACAAAAGATAAAGTTGTTGCGGGCATACTCAACAAAAATAATGCCGAATATGTGTTAAAAACACTAGATTTAGCCACTCAGCATTGTCTAAATGGCAATACTCAGGCACTGGTTACTGGGCCTTTGCATAAGGGTGTTATTAATCAAGCAGAGATTTATCAAGATAAAAATGGCAAGCGCTTTAGTGGCCATACCGAGTATTTAGCGCAGCGCTCGGGTGTCGATAAAACTGTGATGATGCTGGCAACTTCAGGATTACGCGTCGCTTTAGCAACAACGCATTTGCCACTCGCTCAAGTGCCACAACAAATACAAAGCCATTCTTTAGAAAAAACCCTAACTATTATCCACCAATCTTTACAAAATTATGGCGTGCAAAACCCTAGAATTGTTGTTTGTGGACTTAATCCTCACGCAGGTGAAGGTGGCTATCTGGGCAAAGAAGAGATTGAAATCATCAACCCCTTGATTGAAAAACTAAACACGCAAGGATTTAATCTTGTTGGTAGTGTGCCAGCTGACACTGCTTTTACTGTTGATGCACTAAAAGGCGTGGATTGTGTATTGGCAATGTATCACGATCAAGGGCTGCCCGTGTTGAAAACCCTAGGCTTTAAAAAAGCCGTTAATATCACCTTAGGTCTGCCCTTTATTCGCACCTCGGTTGACCACGGTACAGCACTTACATTGGCTGGCACAGGCAATATTAGTTTGGGCAGCCTAAATACGGCACTGCAATATGCGCACAATTTTATAAATTCGACTTATGAGTAGCCATAAAGCCCGCAAACGCTTTGGTCAAAACTTCCTGATTGACAACCAGATTATTGAACAAATTGTTGCCACTATTACGCCAAAATTTGATGATAATTTACTTGAAATTGGCCCCGGACAAGGCGCTATGACACTACCCTTGCTAGAATGCGTTAAGCAATTACATGTGATTGAAATTGACAGAGATTTGATTATTATGCTTAATAATCTAAACAAAGACAATCTCGTCATTCATCAAGGCGATGCGTTAAAGTTTGATCTTAGTACTCTGCCCACTCCTATTCGCGTGGTGGGTAATTTGCCTTACAATATATCTTCTCCCATACTTTTCCATTTACTTGAAAATAGAGCCAAAGTGATTGATATGACTTTTATGCTACAGAAAGAAGTGGTGCAAAGAATGGCTGCCAAACACGGATCAAAAATCTATGGTCGTTTAAGCGTAATGATGCAGGCATTTTTTGAGGTTGAGTTGATTTTTATTGTGCCGCCCGAGTCCTTTAACCCTCCACCAAAGGTTGACTCTGCTATTGTTTACCTTAAACCTTTGGCGCAATCAAAAGTCCGCAATACTCCTTTATTTGAAAAAATCGTAAAAGCCGCATTTTCTCAGCGTAGAAAAACACTTAAAAATTGTTTAAAATCCCTACTTTCACAAAAGCAAACAGCTATTGACTTATCTCAACGCGCTGAAATGCTTCCAGTGGAAGACTTTATTACACTAACCAACGACTATAATAAATTATGAAAAATAACATTAAAATCACCGTAAAAGTTGTCCCTTTAGAGCAGCAAACCATTCCTTTTAAAAGCCAATATGCTTTTTCTTATACCATTACTATTAGCAACCAAGGCGAAGTGGGTGCGCAATTACTCAGCAGACACTGGATTATCCAAGATGAGACGAACCATATAGAGGAAGTTGCTGGCGAAGGTGTGATTGGTATGCAGCCCCATCTATTGCCAGGCGAGGCTTTTGAATATACTTCTGGATCAGTTATTAAAACACCTACCGGCACAATGAAAGGCGAATACAGCATGGTTAGCGACACAGGCGAGCATTTTAATATTGAAATCCCAGAATTTGTCCTGAGCGAACCATACACATTACAATGAGTAATTATTTAATTGGCGACATTCAGGGGTGTTTTGATTCGCTGCAAATATTGTTAAAAAAAATCAAATTTTCCAGTGATAAAGATCAATTATTTTTTCTAGGCGATGTGGTTAATCGTGGCAACAAATCACTTGAAACACTGCGTTTTATCAAGGATTTAGAAGGTAATGCGCAAATGGTTTTAGGCAATCATGATTTTCACTTATTAGCCTGCGCCTTGGGCAGTAAAAAACCCAATAAAAAAGACACATTTACTGATATTATCAGCGCCAATGATGCAGAGTCATTGTTTGATTTTTTGAAAAACCAACCTTTGGCAATCACCCACAAAGGTGTTCTCATGGTTCATGCTGGCATACCGCCAAATTGGGATGTCAATAGAGTCATTCAACAATCTAAAAAAGTGCAAAAGCATCTTCAAGGAACTAATATTTCACAGTTTTTAGATGATATGTATGATAATAAACCTAATATTTGGTCTAAAGATTTAAGCGAACTGGCGCAATGTCGATACAGCATTAATGCCTTAATGCGGCTGCGCTTTTGCAAGTCCAATGGTGAGCTAGAGTTTGATTATAAAATGAATTACACGCATCCACCAAAAGGCTTTAAAGCGTGGTTTATGCACAAAAACAGATTACTAAAAGACACTGATATATTCTTTGGTCACTGGTCTAGTTTGTCAGGCGTTAATCAGGCGCATATTTACCCTATGGATCACGGCTGTGTTTGGCATGGGCGATTAAGTGCTATCAGATTAAAAGACAAGAAGATCTTTTCAGTGAGTTGTTAAATTTCTACTTGCCCCTCAAACACAAACTCAGCAGCACCTGACATAATAATGTTTTTATCATCATCAAATCTAACAAGTAACTTTCCGCCTTGTAATTCAACAATAACATTTAAACCAGCATTAACCTTCCCTATCTTGTCTAAATACGCCACCGTTGCACACGCTCCACTGCCACAAGCTAAAGTTTCGCCAACGCCTCGTTCATAAACCCTGAGCTTGAGATTAAATTGATCAACAATTTCTACAAAATTGACATTAACCCCCTCTGGAAAGTCGGGAGAGTTTTGTATTCTTTGGGCAGTAGGTGCAATTTCTTGGTTGATGTCATCCACAATTAACACGGCGTGCGGATTGCCCATTGACACCACGCCAACTGTTTTTTCTTCAACAATATAAGTTGCATTTGTGCTTTTTAGTTGCCTAAAAGGAATGTCTTTAGAATGCCATAATGGCTCGCCCATATTAACCACAACTGTATCAAAATCTATAACAAGCAATTCAATTATCCCTTTTTTTGTTTCTACAGAAATACTCTGCTCAATTCTTTTATCTGTCAATTCTTTTTTTATAACAAAACGCGCAAAACACCGTGCTCCATTACCACATTGCTCTACCTCAGAACCGTCTGCATTAAAAATTCGATATTTAAAATCATTTTTAGGGTTATTTGGTTTTTCAACCAATAATAGCTGGTCAAAACCGACACCAAAATGTCTGTCTGAAAGTTTTTGAATTTGTGTTGGAGATAATGTTATTGCTTGCTTGATGGTATCAATCACCATAAAGTCATTACCCAACCCGTGCATTTTTGTAAAATTAATCAGCATAGGTGTATTTTATCTACTTATAACGCACAGGGTTATGAATAAATGAACTTCAGGTAAAATATTGCTTAATTTGATTTTTGGACAAACCTAATATGCAAACACCTAGCAATATCACCCTTGATAAGACAAAAACCTTACTTACGCTTACTTTTGATGGCGTAGAATATCCATTAACTGCTGAATATTTGAGGGTTTATTCCCCTTCTGCCGAAGTGATGGGGCATGGACCTGGACAAGAGACATTACAAGTCGGCAAGGAAAATGTAACTATCACCCGCATTGCTCCTACGGGAAATTATGCCGTGACTTTGTTTTTTAGCGATGACCATGATAGTGGCATTTATTCTTGGGAGCACCTGCATAATCTTGCCACAAAACAAGATAAATTATGGGCTAATTACCTTATCAAACTCAAAGATGCAGGGCACGCTCACAAACAACATTAAACGCTGTATAATTATTTGCTTTTATTCATTTAATTTTCTACCCCATGAAAACAATCATTAAGTTGGCTTTAATAGCAAGCCTGTTAGGTGCTTCATTGGCCTTTTCAGCCCCTATTAAAAACATTGAAATCCTAGGCCTGAACGCCATTTCCAGAGGTACGGTACTAAGCTATCTACCTGTTGAAGTCGGCGATAACTACGGTGTACAGACTTCATCGCAAATCATTCGCTCTCTTCATAAAACACATTTTTTTAAAGACATTGAAGTAACAGAAGATCAACAAACCTTAAAAATCACTGTAATAGAAAATCCGCACATCAAATATCTAGATTTACTTAACCATTCTGAGAAAGTTATTAACGAAGATGCGATTAAAGATGTTTTGTCTAGTATGGATTTAACTCCGGGCAAGATTTTCAACAAAAGACAATTAGATAAGTTGATTAAACAACTAAAAGCAACTTACATCAGCCAGGGCTATTACGACATTAAAATCACCAAAAAGGTTGAAATTGACAGCCAAAATAGAGTAGGCGTAGAACTTGATATTTCTGAAGGCGAAGTTGCACGCATTAAATCAATGAGCATTAGCGGTAACAAAGCACACAAAGAAGAGGACTTACTCGCTTTGTTTGAAATTGGTGAGCCTGACTTTTTTATCATGAATTACTTTACCGAAAAAGACCATTACTCCAAAGTATCGCTTGATGCGGGCGTTGAGGCAATGAAATCATATTACATCAACTTGGGTTACCTTGATTTTAAAGTGATTAATACAAAGACTGAGCTCTCTGAAGACAAGAAAAGCATCAATATTGCCATTCAAATCAATGAAGGAGACGAGTACAAGGTCGGTAAAATTGAATTTACAGGCGACACACTCAACCAATCTAATAAAAAATTATCAAAATTACTCACCTTTAATACCGGCGATATTTTTGAGCGTAAACGCATAATCGAAAGCGTTAAGGCCGTTACTAGCGTGTTTACAAATCAGGGTTATGCCTTTACTAGAGTTGAAGCAATAACATTTGAAGACAAAGCCACACACGCTATTGATTTAAAGCTCAAGATTACGCCGAACAAAAAAGTCTATATCAATCGTATTACTATTGCTGGCAATACCAGAACGCAAGACAAGGTTATTCGTCGTGAGATTGGTGTTCACGAAGGCGGACTATATTCAGACAAGGAGTTAGAAGTATCAATCGGAAAGATTAAACGCCTTGGTTTTTTCTCTGATGTGAAAATGCAAACCTCTAAACTACAAGGCTTTGAAGACAAGATTAACCTGCATTTCAATGTGGAAGAAACCAAAACAGGCACTTTTTCCATTGGCTTATCCCACTCTAACAGCACAGGTGCTGCCTTTAATATCGGCATGGAAGAGCGAAATTTCCTTGGCACAGGTAACACCCTAAACGCCGTGGTATCGCAATCTGATGCGGTAGAAGAGATGAGTTTTTATTTCTCTAACCCTTACTTCACTCAAGACAAGCACAGCATTAGTTATGGTTTATTCTCCAAAAAAACCGATGGCGCTGAACTTGATGTTGCCTCATACAAAATTAATGAAGTAGGCGCTAATTTAGGCTACGGCATCCCGATTACCAAAGACACACGCATCAGTGCAGGATTAAGGGTTTCTTCCATTGATGTGACTTGTGGCGCACGGATGGCTGGACGTGATGATACAACAAGAGCCACACAAGAGGATTTAGATAACAATACTGATACTGATACTACTAACGATGTTTACAAAAAAAATGGTGAGGGTGACTATATTTATGAAGCAGATGGTACTACAAAAATAAAAGTAA
>JAQRMT010000015.1 GCA_028599035.1 Gammaproteobacteria bacterium | reverse complement strand
TATCGTGCCCACCCATACCGTCTAATGGCTTGACCACAGCGGTTTTTTGCGTCTTAATGAAGTTTTTGATTTGTGTTTGATTGCTGCTGACCAGTGTGTTTGGTAGGCAATGCGGAAAGTTAAGTGCAAATAATTTCTCGTTGGCATCACGCAATGATTGTGCTTTGTTGACGACCAGAACCCCTTGTTTCTCCGCTTGTTCTAAAAAATAAGTGGCATAAATATAATTCATATCAAAAGGTGGGTCTTTGCGCATTAAAATAGCGTCAAATTCACCCAACGACATAATTTGGCTGGGTTGTTTTTCAAACCAGTGTTTAAGATTGTCAACCACATTGGTTTGTGATGCGTGGGCGTAAACGCCGTTTTTGTCTGCGAATAAATCCGTGGTATCAAAGGTATAAATATCCCAACCTCGATGTGTGGCTTCTAACATCATAGCCAAGGAAGAATCTTTTTTTGGATTGATGTCGGCAATATCATCCATTAACACAGCAATTTTCATAGTGATATTATACAATACCCCTCGGCTTATTAGCTTTTTCCATTGCCTAAATACTTACATTCAGAGTGATTTTTTAGCAAAATTATTGAATTACTTA
This sequence comes from Gammaproteobacteria bacterium, assembly GCA_028599035.1. Taxonomy (GTDB): domain Bacteria; phylum Pseudomonadota; class Gammaproteobacteria; order PS1; family Pseudothioglobaceae; genus Thiodubiliella. The sequence continues at coordinate 18,464 of JAQRMT010000015.1, read as the reverse complement.
ATTTTTACTAGACAATTGCAATATAGAAGCGTAACATAGCGTCCTTTAGTGCGGGGTGGAGCAGTTCGGTAGCTCGTCGGGCTCATAACCCGAAGGTCATAGGTTCAAATCCTGTCCCCGCTACCAAAAAATTACGACCCCCTTTTTAGGGGGTTTTTAATAGGATGTCTATAAACTAGAGACCTTTTTGTTGATTAAAATAATAAAACATGGCCAGAATCACGGATAAAATTGAAACATTAATTCAACCAGTGATTGAAGATATGGGCTATGAGCTGGTCGGTATTGAATATGTCGCTAGCGGTAAGCACAGTATTTTGAGGGTTTATATTGATTCAGATAAAGGTATTGGACTGAGTGATTGTGAGGCGGTGTCGCACCAGTGTAGTAGTATTTTTGATGTGGAAGACCCGATTGCCACGCAATATAATTTAGAAGTATCGTCTCCTGGTGTTGAACGAGGGTTGTTCCATATTAGGCATTATCAGCAATTTTTAGGGCACGATATTAAATTAAGATTATTAAGACCGATGAATGGTCAAAGAAAATTTAACGGCGCTATTGGCAGTGTGAGTGAGACTAATAATAGTATCGAATTAATGACAGAATTAGGATCCGTCAATTTAGACATTGGACTGATTGAGAAAGCAAATTTAGTTGCGCATTTTTAGGAGAACAAAGTGGAAAGTAAAGATTTATTTTTAATGGTTGAGGCGATTTCTAACGAAAAAAACATCTCAAAAGAGAGTGTTTTTGAATCTTTAGAAGAGGCGTTAGCAGTCGCAACCAAAAAACAAAAAAACATCGATGCCCATGTTGAGATTGATAGAAAAACTGGCGAGTTCTCTACTTTCAGACAGTGGATGGTGATTGAGGATGGTGAGAATTTTGTAGACGACGACGGTACTGAGTTTGACTCTGAATTACACATTCACGCAAAAGATGCGAATGGTGTGGCAATTGATGATTTTGTCCGTGAACCAATGCCAACTGAAGAGTTTGGTCGCATTGCCGCACAAATTGTAAAACAAGTCATCATTCAAAAAGTTCGTGAAGCAGAAAGAGAAGTGATTGTTGAAGACTATACCCAGCGTGTGGGCGAAGTGATTATGGTAACTGTTAAGCGGATTGATAGAGGCAATGCCTATGTTGATATGGGTGGCGTTGATGGCATGATTCCTAAGTTTGATTTAATTCCGAACGAATCTATCCGTAAGAATGACCGGCTAAGGGCGTATATTAAGGAAGTTAAACTAAGCATGCGTGGTGCACAAATATTCTTAAGCCGTACCATGCCTGAGATGATGATTGAGTTGTTTGAAATGGAAGTGCCGGAAATTTCTGAAGGTGTGATTGAAATTATGGGCGCTAGTCGTGACCCTGGTTTGCGTGCAAAATTAGCCGTTAGAGCAAAAGACAAACGCTTGGATCCAATTGGCTCTTGTATTGGTATGCGTGGTGCGCGTGTGCAGGCAGTGTCTAACGAGCTTAATGGCGAGCGTGTGGATGTTATTTTATGGGATGAAGATCCTGCACAATTCGTCATTAACGCCATGGCACCAGCAGAGGTGAGTTCAATTATGGTTGATGAAAACAAAAACTCAATGGACATTGCAGTTGAGGAAGATCAATTAGCATTAGCGATTGGCCGTGGTGGTCAGAATATTAAATTGGCCTCTCGTTTAACGCATTGGAAGTTAAATGTAATGTCAGTTAGTGAATCTGATGATAAACATGCAGAAGAGAATCAGAAAATTAGCCACAAGTTGGCCGAGCAGTTAGGTGTTGATTCTGAAGTAGCAGGCGTTTTAATTGATGAAGGCTTTGCCAGTATTGATGATATTGCCGATGCAGAGACTTCTAGTTTAGAAAATATTGAAGAATTTGACACTACCATGGTCGAAGAATTACAAGAACGCGCCTCTGATGCACAACTTGTGCAGGCCTTAGGTGATTCGGAATCTTCTGAGGTGTTGATGAGCGTTGAAGGCGTTGATGCAGACTTGGCACAGGTGTTGATTGAGGCTGAAATTGCCACTGTGGATGACTTGGCAGAATTGTCGATTGATGAATTGTTGGATATTCAAGAAATGGACAAAGAGGCGGCATCAGCTGTTATTATGACAGCAAGAGAAAACGAAGGATGGTTTGATTAATCTTAAGCAATAAGATTATTGATAAAATTTAATAAAGGCAAGCATTTATGGCACATACAGTTCAATCGTTATCTAAATTACTGAAAAAGACTGCAGATGAAGTCATTACCATTCTGACAAGCGCTGGTATTGATGGTAAGACAGCTGATTCTGATATTTCAGCTGAGGAGCGCAAAATTTTGATGGGTAGTTTGTCAAAACGCTCAAGCAAATCCAGTATTTCAGTATCACGCAAACCCAGTCCTGCAAAGAGCGTCAGCACTGGTGGTGTTAAGATTCAAGTTAAGAAGAAGCGACCTATAAAATCAGTTTCGACAAGCAATCAAGACGATAATAATGAGGCGGCAGTAGCGGCACAAGCAGCATTGGATGCTGGGCGTGAAGCAGATGAAAAGTTATTAGCACAAGATGCCAAGCGTCAAGAAATGACGCGTTTGCAAAAAGAACAAACAGAGGTTTTAAAACAACAACAAAAAACAGTAAGTCAAGCGACAGAGGATGTCAAAAAAACTGTTGATGTGGCAGATAAAGACGATAAATCGAAAGAAGTTAAAAAACCAAAACGCTTGCGTAATACGGGCCCAGGCACAGAACGAAAGCAGCTACATGTTGCGCATAAGAGCAAACGCAAGTTAAAGAAGAAAGATAGAACCCGTTTGAGCCAAAAAATTCAAGAAGAGCAAGCGCAACATGGCTTTCAAAAGCCTGTTGAGAAGGTGGTGCACGAGGTGGCTGTGCCTGAAAATATCAAGGTGAGTGACTTAGCGCAAAAAATGACCACCAAGGCCGGCGAAGTGCTAAAAGTGTTGATGGGCATGGGTGTTATGGCGACACTTAATGATGTTATTGACCAGGACGCTGCGCTTTTAGTAGTAGAAGAAATGGGACATACAGGGGTTGCCAGTAAAGAAGAAACCATTGAAGACAAGTTGGTCGAAAAGTCAAAACCAACAGGCGATGAAAGCCCTAGGCCACCGGTAGTAACGATTATGGGTCATGTTGACCACGGCAAGACATCGTTATTGGACTATATTCGTAAAGCCAAAATTGCTGATAGTGAAGTAGGTGGCATTACTCAGCATATTGGCGCTTACCAAGTGAATGCAAAAAACGGCATTATTACTTTTATTGACACACCAGGACATGCAGCATTCTCAAAAATGCGTTCTAGAGGTGCTGGGACAACCGATATTATTATTTTAGTGGTGGCCGCTGATGATGGTGTGATGCCACAAACGATTGAGTCAATTAAGCATGCAAAAACTGCAAAAGTGCCGATTATTGTAGCCATTAACAAAGTTGATAAAGAGGGCGTTAACCTTGATAAAGTTAAGCAAGAGTTGTCTTCGCATGATGTTATTTCAGAAGAATGGGGCGGCGATGTGATGATGATAGGCGTATCAGCACACACAGGCGAAGGAGTTGATGCATTGTTAGATGCTATTACGCTTACGGCTGAAATTGCGGAATTTTCAGCTGTTGTTAAGGGACCAGCACAAGGCACAGTGCTTGAGGCTAGACTTGAAAAAGGTCGTGGTAAAGTAACCACTATTCTGGTGCAATCAGGCACTTTAAAGAAAGGCGATATTATGATTGCCGGATTAGAATATGGCAAGGTTAAACAAATTGTTGGCGACCAAGGCAAGGTTTTAAAAGAAGCGGGACCATCAAGCCCTGTTGAAGTGCTTGGCTTGTCAGGCGTGCCTGATTCAGGTGATGAGGTGCTGGTGGTGGAATCTGAGCGTAAAGCCCGTGAAGTGGCTGATTTTAGAAAGGCTCGTGACCGTGAGGCTGAATTGCAAAAACAACAAGCTTCAAAAATGGAAAACTTCTTACAAAAGATGGAAGAAGGCGATATTTCTACTGTAAATGTATTATTAAAATCCGATGTGCGAGGTTCAGCACAGGCATTGGTTGAGGCTTTGGAAGAATTATCTACTGACGAAGTAAGGGTAAAAGTGGTGTCAAGTGGCGTGGGCGGCATTAATAACACCGATATTAATCTAGCAGCTACTTCTGATGCATTGGTGCTTGGCTTTAATGTGCGTGCTGACGCTGTTGCACGCAAGACCGCAGATAACGAAGGCGTGCGTATTGAATATTACTCAATTATCTATAACTTAATTGATGATGTTAAAGCCATTATGAGCGGATTACTCAGCCCTGAGTTGAGTGAAAATATTATTGGTATTGCCAATGTGAAAGAAGTATTTAGATCTCAAAAATTAGGTGATATTGCAGGCTGCATGGTTGAAGAAGGCGTGGTTAGAAAAGACAGTCCAATTCGTGTTCTGCGTGATAGTGTGGTAGTGTTTGAAGGTGAATTAGAATCGCTTAGGCGTTTTAAAGACGATGTTAAAGAAGTGAAATCAGGCACTGAGTGTGGCATTGGTGTTGCTAATTATGATGTTAAAGCAGGCGACCAAATTGAAGTCTTTGAGCGTGTTGAACGAGCGCGTAGTCTGTAGTTCATAAACCAATGGTAGAGCAATCTTCTTATAGAGTTGAGAGAATTAACGAGCTGATTCGTAGGGAGTTAGTGATGTTGTTAAAACAAGAAACCAAAGACCCAAGGTTGCAGGCAGTAAGTGTTACTGATGTTCTTGCCAGTCGTGACTTATCTAGTGCTAAGGTTTTTTACACCATACCAGAAGAGCAAAAAACCGCTGTTGTGCCTTTGCTAAAAAAAGCCAGTGGTTTTTTCCGTTCTCGTTTATCAAAAGTCCTAGATTTACGACACACACCGGAACTCAAATTTATTTACGACTCAGCTCCAAATACAGGGGCTAGAATTGACGATTTATTAGCCAAACTTTAGGTCAATCGATGTCAAAACGCAATGCAAAAGGTAGAGATATTAACGGCATTGTCTTACTTGATAAAGACACAGGGCTGAGCTCTAATGCTGCTTTACAAAAAGTCAAACGCTTATTTTTTGCCAAAAAAGCAGGGCATACGGGCGCATTAGACCCTCTGGCGAGTGGTATATTACCGATTTGTTTGGGGCAAGCCACAAAAGTCGCAGGATTTTTGCTGGACGACAATAAGCGATATTTTGTGCGCGGGCAATTAGGGCAAACCACAGACACGCTGGATTGTGAGGGCGAGGTTACTGAGACAACAAACTTTAAGCAACTCAGTAAAGCGCAAGTGATGGAGGTTGCGTTGAGTTTTCAAGGCGATATTGAGCAAGTGCCACCGATGTATTCAGCACTTAAAAAAGACGGACAACCTTTGTATAAACTTGCTCGACAAGGTATAGAAATTGAGCGCAAAGCACGCCCAATTACCATTCATAATATTGATTTTTTAGGTTATGAGAATGGTGTAATCAGTTTAGAGGTATCGTGCTCTAAAGGCACTTATATTCGTTCATTGATTGCTGATATTGGCGAAAAACTGGGCTGTGGCGCACATGTTATTGAGCTTCGGCGCACAGGGTTTGCGCATATTAATATTTCCCAGGCTATTAAATTGTGCGATTTAGAGACTTTAATAAGCGATAATTTTGCACAATTAGATGCACATATTTTCCCAAGCGAAGCGATGTTGCCCAATATTCACAGTGTTAACATCAGTAAGCAACAAAGTATTGACATTCGCTATGGCAGGAAGATTAAAATTGAAAATCAAGCTGATAATTTGGTTAAAATATTCGATGAAAGCCTTCTCTTTTTAGGTATCGGACAGGTAAAAGATGGTTACTTGCAACCTAAGCGATTATTTATTTAAAACAAACGATTGATATGAAGAAAAAAGATGCCCTAGTTGGCTATTATTTTAATAACAATTTAATGCACTCTATCAAGGGCGACAAAAGCCTGCGTGAGAGCGTCTATAACCGTGAGCGAGCGTTTAACAGTGTGGATGAAAATTTAGAGCAACTCTCACAAGTTTGGTTAGATTTATTACTTGAAACAGGTGTTTATCGCTTGGTTATTGGGCTTAATAATGCCGAAGTGCGTGTGGCAAGCGTATTTGACCCGTTTAATACCGAAGTGCATTTGGCAGATGATTTGCTCAATCCTGATTATGTGGATTTTCACTTCAATAAAATCCCTTTAAAGGAAAAAAGCCAATTAATTAAACGCATTTATAAGATGCTTGAAAACGATGAAGTGTTTAGTATGCTTTCTCAAGAATGGCAGCAATCTTTGCATGAGCGTAATCAAAGTATGCAAAAATTAACCAATATTAATGACCTGCGTTTTATTTTAGAAAATCTAAGCAAGTTACGACACCTTGAGGGTTATTATTTGCGTTCAGTGACTATTAATTTGTTTAATTCAACGGTATCAATGTCATTTAACTGTGACGGTACGCAAATTATGTCGCACAAGAAATTTAGAGAATTTATAGAACAATATATATAGGGAGACCTTTGCATAAATATGAATAATCATCAAAAATCCACTTTTCATCCCCCTAGAGGATTGCTCTGTAGCGCTAACCCTGCTAGGACAAGGTTTAAGAAAATCACCAATCTGGCATTCTGTTCAATACCCCTTTGAGGGGTAAAAATTGAATTTTGCTAATCATCATTATGTTGACAAACAACAACGACAATATCAAGCATTAGAACCACTCAGCGCTTATTTAGTCGACGGCAAATTAAACCCTCGTCAGGCAATGTTAATCCAACATGCGATTAAACATGTGGGCTCAGTTTATACCATTGAAGGGCACAAAACTTCCCAGTCCGTGAGTTATCAAACAGCAAAAACTGATTTGTTGAGCTTGGCAAAATTAGAGCTTTTGCACCAATCTAAACAAGGGCGATCCTTTGTCTTTATTGCCTCGAATGATTTAGAGCAACGCATTAGAGTATACCGATGATTATTGTTGGTGTAGATGAAGTGGGCAGAGGCTGCTTGGTGGGCAATGTGGTGGCAGGTGCGGTGATTTTGCCTGATGATTTTGATTTGCCAGAACTTACCGATTCCAAAAAACTTAGTGAGAAAAAGCGTGAAATTTTATATGCGCAAATTACCAAAGAATGCCAATGGGCAATAGGTGAGGCAAGTGCCAATGAAATCGATAAAATCAATATTTTACAAGCTACTATGGTGGCAATGAAGCGAGCAGTTGAGAATCTTAATATGCAATTTGACCAAGTATTGGTAGATGGCAATCGTTGTCCAGAGCTGGATAATTGTACCGCGATTGTTAAGGGAGACTTAACTGAGCCAGTCATCTCAGCGGCTTCAATTATCGCAAAAGTAAGTCGTGATAGGCAGATGGTAGAATTGGATGTGTGTCACCCTGAATATGGTTTTGCACAACATAAGGGTTATGGTACAAAACAACATTTAGTGGCGTTGGAAAAGTTTGGTGCAATTGAAAATCAGCACCGTTACTCATTTACTCCGGTGAAAAATCTGTCCCACCTTTAGGGTCTAATGCTCTTATTTGACGACGCAGTTCTGCTTTTTTAGCTTCAAGAACTTCACGCTCTTTTATAATTCTAGCCTCTTCTTCAGCCTGCAGTTTCTTCTCTTTTTCGCGTTGAATTTCAGCAGCTGGACGGTTTTTTAAGTAATGGAATAATTTAACAATCCGCTCTACACCACCTACTTTGGCTACAATTTTGGTTGCTTTATTGGCTTCACGCATAGTTACTGCTCCCATCAAATAAACGCTACGATTTTCAGTCATGACTCTGATGTGTACTGGGTTAAAAACCTCTTGATCCAGGAACAGTGCCTCAATTTTCCCAGTGATTATAGCATCTTTGCCTCTACTTAATAGACTCGTATTTGATGCAACACGCACCTCATTAATCACTTTTTTAATCTTAAAATCTTTGAGTGGCGTTTGTACAGTAATATAGTCATATACAGCTGTGGTAGGTGCTTCACCTGTTACTAATACTTCCTTGTCATAAACCATAAAATTCAAATGTGCATTTTTTAACGCCTTATTTTCACCCCCCCAAGCAAGCAGACTAAATGCGATGCTATTATCATCAACAACTTCACCAGTGCTACGCCTATCGTTAGAAACTAAAATAGTCGTACTAATTGCTGATGTTAAAAGACAGCCAGTGAGTAACAGTGTGTTTGTTATTAATATGGCAGATAGAATTATTTTTTTCATCAGTTATACGCCCTCAAAGGCATCTTTTATCCAATTTATTTTAGGACATTTTAAATCAGATTCCAGCCCAATAACATCAAACCGACAGATAAAATCATCATAGTCTGAATTTTTTTGCAAAAAATAGTTGGCAGTACGAATAATTTTTGCTTGTTTAGCGCTATTAACCGTGCTAATTGCAGAGCCAAAGTGTGCATTTGCACGATAACGAACTTCAACAAAAACTAAGTTCTTCTCGGATTTATCAAGCATAATAAGGTCTATTTCACCACCCTTGATTAAGTAGTTTTGCTCGACAAGTTTTAGCCCATGTTTTTTCAAATATTGAAGCGCCAAATTTTCCGCTTTATTGCCCACTTGTCGTTTTAAACTAAACACATTATGCCTTTATATATAGTTGCCACACCGATTGGAAACCTAGATGATATATCATTTAGAGCAATAGAAGTGCTCAAAACCGTTAATTTAATTTTAGCAGAGGATACACGCCATAGTAAAAAACTGCTTAATCATTATGCTGTTGACACGCCTACGCAGGCCCTTCACGAGCATAACGAATCTCGTAAAACGGCAGAGACAGTGGCAGCCTTACTGGCAGGTAAGAATATTGCACTTATCAGTGATGCAGGCACGCCACTGATTAGCGACCCAGGGTTTTTGCTGGTGCGTGAAGCTAAAAAAGCAGGGGTTGTGGTGTCGCCCATTCCAGGTGCAAGTGCGATGATTAGTGCCATCAGTGCATCAGGTATTGCCAGTGATAGTTTTGGTTTTTTTGGCTTTTTACCCACCAAGTCCAGCGCTCGCATCAAGGCCATACGCTCAATTTCACACAGCAGTGAGACGGCTATTTTTTACGAATCACCCAAGCGAATTTTGTCGTGTGCAAATGACTTGTTAAGCGTGCTAGGCGATGAGCGTATTGTCTGTTTTGCCAAGGAAATCACCAAATCTTTTGAAACCATCAAAACCAGTACCCTGCCAAAGTTAATTGAATATTTAACTGAGGATGAGGCTCACCAAAAAGGCGAATTTGTGATTCTAATCTCAAGTATTGATAAAGACAATCAAGTGGCAGGCGAGGCGCAACTGGATAAAGTTTTGCCAATCTTACTTACCGAAATGGGTGCATCTAAAGCCGCAAAAATTGCTGCTAAAATAACAGGTATTGATAAAAAATATTGTTACCAACGCGCTATTGAGTATTAGAACTTTATATAATTATGAATTATTACACACGACATATTTTCTTTTGCAATAATATCCGTAAAGATGGCAAGGCTTGTTGCTCACAACTTGGCGTTAAGCAAGTATATCGTCATGCTAAGGACAAATGCCGCGCCATAGAATTGCTTGGTAAAGGAAAAATCGGGGTAAGTGAATCTCGTTGTCTAGGGCGTTGTGAACATGGGCCAGTAGCTGTAGTATATCCCGATAATGTTTGGTATCAATATATTGATGAAGATGACATTGATGAAATCATCAACAAGCACTTAATAGCGGGTAAGCCAGTTAATAGGTTAAAGATTGATTAAAAGATAGTAAATTCGATCATTAAAGTGCTTTCACCATTATTGCTTCTGTTACTAGCAACTATATTCTAAATCTCTTAGTAAGCCCACTTAGGTATAAAAAAACTTTATCGTCATAATTCTGTCATATTTATTTATTATACTTTGCCTGACAATTTAATAAAAACGGAGAAAAAACACATGATAAATAATTATAAATTAGTAACAACGCTGACTTCTACAGCTATTATGACTTTATCTATTTCATCTTATGGCACATTAGTTTCTAGAAGTCATATTGATATAGTTGGCTCGTCAACAGTTTATCCCTTTGCAACAGTAGTTGCTGAAACTTATGGGAAAAATACGGGTTCTAAAACGCCAAAAATTGAATCTACTGGTTCTGGAGGCGGCATGAAGTTGTTTTGTGCTGGGAATGGTATCGCTACGCCGGATATTACTAATTCTTCTCGTAGAATTAAAAGCAGTGAGTATAAAAAATGTCAGAAAAATGGTGTTAAGGACATTGTTGAGGTTAAGATTGGGTTTGATGGTATTGCGGTTGCTAACTCTAAGAAAAGTCCAGTTTTCAATTTGACTCGTCGAGAATTATTCTTAGCATTGGCTAAGCAAGTTCCAGCTCTAAAAACAGGTGAGTTAGTTGATAATCCGTATACAAAATGGAGTGATATTAACGCAAAGTTACCTAATACAAAAATTGAAGTATTAGGGCCACCACCAACATCTGGAACACGCGATGCATTCGTAGAATTAGCTTTACAAGGGGGGTGTTTTACTTATAGCTGGATTAAGCAAATTAAAAAAGATTCAAAAGCTGCTAAAAAATCTGGCAACAAGCCCCTTGCTTCTCGGTTAAAGAAAAAATATAAAAATATTTGCCATTCAATTCGTGAAGATGGCGCCTACATTGAAGCAGGAGAAAATGACAATCTTATCGTTGAAAAATTAAGGGCAAATCCTAATGCATTAGGCGTTTTTGGGTATAGTTTCTTAGACCAAAATAGTGATGTAGTTCAGGGTGCTATTATTGATGGGGTTAAAATTGATTTTGAAGCAATCGCTAATGGTTCATATCCAATCTCAAGACCTTTGTATTTCTATGTTAAGAAGAGTCATGTTGGGAAGGTGCCTGGTATTAAGGAATTTATTGCTGAATTTACCAGTGAAGATGCTTGGGGTGAGGATGGATACTTGACTGACAAGGGGTTAATTCCTCTGTCTGATAATGCACGCCAAGATATGAGCCACTCTGCTAATAATCTAATACCACTTAGGATGTAGGCACTACATTGCGTTAAATTTAGCGACTGAATTAAGTTGGTTGCTATTTATAAAGGCTAAAACAAATTTGTTTTAGCCTTTTTATATGCAGGTTTGATAAAATTTTATAGAGAATAATTATTTACATGAGTGAAAAACATATGAGTAAAAAAGACGCACTCGTCGGTTATTATTTCAATAACAATTTGATGCACTCAATTAAGGGCGATAAGAGCCTGCGGGAGAGTGTTTATAACCGTGAGCGAGCACTGAATAGTGTGGATAAAAACATAGAGGAGCTTTCAAAGGTTTGGCTGAGTTTATTGCTAAATACAGGGATTTTTCGTTTGCGTATCGGGCTGAATAATGCGGAAGTGAGAATGTCAAGTGTGTTTGACCCATTTAATACCGAAGTGCATTTAGCCGATGATTTGCTTGATCCTGAGTATGTGGATTTTCATTTTAATAAGATTCCATTGCAAGAAAAAACCCGATTAATTAAACGCATTTATAAAACACTTGAAAGCGATGAAGTTGTTACGATGCTTTCTAAAGAATGGCAAAATTCTTTACAAGAGCGTAATAAAAGTATGCAGGAATTAACCGATACTGAAGACTTGCGATTTATTGTGGCAAACCTAACTAAGTTACGAAAATTAGAGGGGTATTATTTGCGTTCCGTAACCATAAATTTGTTTAACTCAACGGTGTCAATGTCATTTAATTGTGATGGCACACAGATTATGTCGCATAAAAAATTTAGAGGATTTATCGAAGAATATATATAGGAAAAAAACTACCAATAGTGACAATGGTAAGATAAAAAACTTTATTGTCATAATTCTGTCATATTCACTTATTAAACTTTGTCCATTATTTAATAAAAATGGTAAAAACGACAATCTTATCGTTGAAAATTTAGGGTGAATCCTAATACATTATCAATGGGTAAAATTAATTAACTGTATGCGTATGATAAGTTTTATATTTAAGGAATTAACATGACCTTTGGAGCTATACTTACTGCACTCGTGGCGTTGCTATTTCTAGGGTATTACACTGGAAGGAAGCGTTCAATCAGCTTATCTGATAAGAGTAATCAGCGTCTGCATTCATTACCACAACATTATGGCTATTTGATTGCGTTTTGGAGTAGTGTCCCTGCATTATTAATTTTATTATTTTGGTCTGTTCTAGAGTCCTCTGTGATTAACGCTGCTATTGTTGCTCAATTGCCAGCACAGTTACAGCAATTATCAGCAGATGAACTTGGCTTGTTTATTAATGAAATTATCAATTTATCTCACTCAAGTGCACCTATAAGTGACGATGTTAAGCGCCATGCAGTCCTTTACTACAAGGAGTTAATTGAGTTTAGTGATTGGGTTAAGTCAATCGTTGTTTTCGTTTTAGCGTTTGTCGCTATGTTTGTCGCTTTAGCTTTTGTTAAACCAGAAATGCAAGCACGCAACTTGGTTGAAAACTTAATACGCTGGGCTATGATTGCTTGTGCCTCAATTGCAGTTTTGACAACTATTGGCATTATATTTTCAGTGATATTTGAATCGATTATTTTCTTTAAAACGGTTAATGTATTTGACTTTCTATTTGGCACTCACTGGAGTCCTCAAGAAGCTATTCGTGAAGACCAAGTTGGTGGCTCTGGTAGTTTTGGTGCTTTGCCTTTATTTGTTGGCACTTTATTAATTTCCTTTGTTGCCTTAGTGATTGCTGTACCTTTGGGGCTTATGTCGGCTATATATTTGTCAGAGTATTCATCGCTTAGATTCAGGTCATTTGCCAAGCCAGTTTTAGAGATGTTAGCCGGTATTCCAACGGTTGTCTATGGTTTTTTTGCCGCAATAACCGTCGCCCCTTTTATTCGTGATTTGGGTGAGTCGCTTGGTTTAAGCTTGTCATCTGAAAGTGCATTAGCGGCTGGTATTGTAATGGGGGTAATGATTATTCCCTTTGTCTCTTCACTGTCAGATGATGTTATTTCTGCTGTGCCACAAGCAATGCGCGATGGCTCATATGCAATGGGGGCTACCAAATCTGAAACCATTAAACAAGTGATTATTCCAGCGGCATTGCCTGGTATTGTGAGTGGCGTGTTATTAGCGGCTTCTCGTGCTATTGGTGAAACGATGATTGTAGTTATGGCAGCAGGTTTGTCGGCGAATTTAACCTTTAATCCCTTGGAGGCAGTAACAACAGTGACGGTGCAAATGGTAACCTTATTAACGGGTGACCAAGAGTTTGACAGTGCAAAAACGCTGGCAGCATTTGCGTTGGGGCTGGGGCTATTTTTAACCACATTAGTGCTGAATATTATCTCATTATATGTCGTGCGTAAATATCGAGAACAATATGATTAACAATACAAAAAAAATCAAAAATCAATTAGCCAAACGCTATGCAAAGGAAAAGCGTTTCAAGGTTTATGGATTAAGTGCCATCGCTGTTAGTATTGCATTTTTGTTGTCATTATTGATCAATATTTCAACAACGGGCTTTCCAGCGTTTCAGCAAACTTATATTAATATTGAGGTTGATATAGACAGTAAATTGCTAAACTTAAATGACAAATATAGCGAGAAAGCCTTATTTCGTGCTAATTACAGAAAAGTGATTAACCAGTCACTTAAGACACTGTTCCCGGGCGTTAAGGGCAGAAAACAGAAAAAAGCACTTAGACAATTGGTCAGCAAAGGTGCAAGATACCAACTTAGGGATTTTGTGATGAATAATCCTAGTGTTATTGGCACTAAACAATCCTTATGGTTTTTAGCTAGAGACGATGTTGATGTATTTATGAAGGGTGGCATTGACAGGTCTTTGCCAGAATCAGACCGCAGACTTAAAAACTTCCAACTGGCTTGGATTGATCAATTGTTGGCTGAAAATAGCCTTGAAAAACGATTTAATGTCAATTTTTTTACTCAAGGAGACTCTAGAGAGCCTGAACAAGCAGGCATTAAAGGCGCAATGATTGGCTCGCTTTTGACAATGTTGGTAACCATGCTTTTGTCTTTTCCAATTGGCGTTTCAGCGGCTATATATCTTGAAGAGTTTGCACCAAAAAACAATAGATGGGTAGATATTATTGAGATTAATATTAATAACTTGGCCGCTGTGCCTTCTATTGTTTTTGGGTTGTTGGGGTTGGCAGTGTTTATTGGCTTTTTTGGAGTTCCAAGGTCAATTCCATTGATTGGAGGCCTGGTATTAACATTAATGACACTCCCTACGATTATTATCTCCTCTAGGGCAGCGTTAAAGGCCGTCCCTCCCTCTATCCGTGAGGCAGCATTAGGCTTGGGTGCATCACGCGTACAAACCACTTTTCATCATGTTGTTCCAGCGGCTATGCCTGGCATACTAACAGGCACTATTATCGGTATGGCGCAAGCCTTGGGCGAAACTGCACCATTGTTAATGATTGGTATGGTTGCTTTTATTGCAGATGTGCCACAAGGTGTTACAGACCCATCTACGGTGCTGCCAGTGCAAATATACTTATGGTCTGATTCGCCAGAACGCGCATTTACTGAGAGAACTTCAGCGGCTATCATGGTGTTGTTAGGGTTTTTAACTGTTATGAATTTGTTGGCGGTAATAATGCGTAGAAAATTTGAAAAGAAACGGTAGAATAAAATTATGATAAATATAAAAAAGCGTGAAGAACTAGATATAAAGATTGATAAAACGGTTGGCAAACCTTTTATTAATGATGCAAAATTTTCTACTCGCAATGTTGATGTTTTTTATGGTGAAAAACAAGCCATATTTGACGCAAATATAGATATTGGGAAAAATCAGATTATTGCTATGATCGGCCCGTCTGGGTGTGGAAAATCTACTTTTTTACGATGCCTTAATCGTATGAACGATACCATTCAAGATTGCCACATAAGTGGTGATATTAAACTAGACGATGAAGACATTTATCAGAGACAACAAGACCCTGTCTTATTACGCGCACGGGTTGGAATGGTTTTTCAAAAACCAAATCCTTTCCCCAAATCTATTTATGACAATGTTGCCTATGGGGCAAAGCTACATGGACTAGCAGGTAGTAAGATTGAGCTTGATGAGTTGGTAGAAAAAAGTTTAACTCGAGCAGGTCTTTTTAAAGAGGTTAAAGACTCATTGCATAAACCCGGCACTGGGCTTTCTGGCGGTCAACAGCAACGATTATGTATTGCTAGAACGATTGCCATTGACCCAGAAGTTATTTTGATGGACGAGCCAACCTCTGCACTTGACCCAATTGCTACTGCTGTTATTGAAGAGTTAATGATTAGTTTAAGCAAAAAATACACCATTGCAATCGTTACACATTCTATGCAGCAGGCGGCTAGAGTGTCACAAAGAACGGCTTACTTTCACCTGGGTTATTTGGTTGAGGTAAATGACACAAATACCGTATTCACCAACCCAGAACATCAATTAACTGAAAACTATATCACCGGCAGGTTTGGATAATAATTAGGAGGCTATTCATGGAAACACAACAACATATTTCACGACAGTATAACCAAGAGTTAGAGAGTGTCAAAAGTAAAGTTTTAAAGATGGGCGGATTGGTTGAAGACCAAGTAGAAAAGTCCATTAACGCACTTATTGAACAAAATAGTGAGTTGGCAAAAGAGGTTGCAGAATCCGATTATAAAATCAATAAAATTGAAGTTGAAGTTGATGAAAATTGTGCTCAACTCATTGCTAAAAGACAACCTGCTGCTGGCGACCTTAGACTTATTATTGCAATTATTAAGGTCATCACAGACCTTGAGCGTATTGGCGATGAAGCAGAAAAAATCGGTCGTTACACCCAAAAACTAACCGCTATGAAAGATGATGTCAATATGTACGCCGAACTTTCTAGACTGGGTGACAAGGTAATTACCATTTTACGAGATGCCCTGAATGCATTTGCTCGTATGGATGTAGAACAAGCGACTAGAATAGCTGAAACTGATAAACAAATTGATGAAGAGTTTGAGCGGGTTTCCAGAATATTAGTCACACATATGATGGAAAACCCTCGCAATATTAAAACCATGTTGCATGTTATTTGGTGTGCAAGAGCCTTAGAGCGAATCGGTGACCACTCTCAGAATATTTGTGAGTATGTGGTTTACTTAGTTAAAGGTCAAGATGTTCGCCATATTGAGCCAGAGTAGGAGAGCCACATGAGCGACACTATGTTTACAATTTTAATTGTTGAAGATGATAAGGCCATCATGCAAATGCTAAGCGCATTCCTTCAAACTAAACAGTACAACATACTTAAGTCCAACACAGGCTCCCAAGCAATAAGCCTATTGGGCGATAATACTGTAGATTTAGTGTTGCTTGATTGGATGTTACCAGATGTTGATGGCACTCAGCTGATTGGCAAAATCAGAAAGTTTGAGGGTTTTCAGTATTTACCCATCATGATGTTAACAGCAAAATCTAGTGAAGAAGACAAAGTGAAAGGATTTGATATGGGTGCTGATGACTATATGACCAAGCCAGTGTTGTTAAAAGAATTAGATGCGCGTATTCGTTCTTTATTGCGCAGGTCACAAGGGCTTACTACTAGTGATGAGTTAATTATTGACAATATTATTATTAATCCAGTGCAACAATTATTAACGATCGGTGGCGAGGCTATTACTATTGGCTCCACTGAGTTTCGATTGTTACACTTTTTGATGAAACATAAAAACAGGGTGTTTAATCGCTCTCAGCTACTTGATGAAGTTTGGGGAAGGTTTGTTGCTATAGATGAGCGCACTGTTGATGTTCATATTTTAAGACTGAGAAAAATATTAAAACCTTGTGAGGCAGATAAGTATATCCAGACTGTGCGCAATATGGGCTATAGATTTAGTGCCAACCTCACCCCATGAAACCATCAATCTTATCTATTGAAAAATGGCGCATAGCGATTGTTATGTTGGTAATACTGGTTGGCGGCTTACTAACAGATGCTTGGCTAATAAGTATAGCGTTAAGTTTGTTTGGCTATCTTGTTTGGATGTATTACAAGATTCATCAGTTTTACACTTGGGTAATTAACGGAACCAGCCAAAATAATGTGCCAGATAGTGATGGAATATGGGACAAGATTAACTACCAAGTACTACAGGACAAAAATAAAAGCAGCAATAGAAAAAAACGCATGAATGCTTTGTTAAAACGCTCACAAAGTATTTTAAAAGGGTTTCCTTATGCTACTATTGTTCTTAATCAAAACAATGAAGTTGATTGGAGCAATAACAAATCTAGCGTTTTGTTAAGCATTGTTAAAAGTGATAGAGGACAGCGCATTAACAATTTAATCCGTTCTCCTAAGTTGTATAAATTATTGAACTCCAACGAAGATGGCAGTGAAGTTGAAATAGAGTCCCCTAAAGATTCGTCTATACAGTTATTATTAAAAATTATTGCCATTGGCGCTGACTCAAAGTTATTAATTGCACGCGACATAACCCAAAGAAACAAAACATTAGAAATGCGTAAAAGCTTTATTTCAAATGCTTCTCATGAATTACGCACACCCCTAACTGTCATTTCAGGTTATTTAGAAATGATTAAAGAAGATAACAGCCTGCCAAAATCATTGTCCAGCCCAATTAATGCCGCCTACGAACAAACTGAACGAATGCAAAACATCATTGAAGATTTATTAACGCTTTCACGCTTAGAAAGCACCGATGATATTCAAGACATCAGCACAAGCATAAATATGGAAAAAGTTATCAATCATGCGTGTCAAGATTTAAACCAAGAAGTTGTTGTAGAGATTAATACCGATGAAGTAATAGTTGGTGTTGAAACAGAGATTATTAGTTTGTGTACTAATCTAATACAAAACGCAATATTTTATACGCCAAAAGGGACAAAAATCATCGTCAGGTGGTACACAAACGATAGCAACAAGTTATGTTTTGCTGTCCAGGATTTTGGCAGAGGGATTCCAGATAAGCATTTACCACATTTAACAGAAAGGTTTTATCGGGC
Source organism: Gammaproteobacteria bacterium (assembly GCA_028599035.1). Taxonomy (GTDB): domain Bacteria; phylum Pseudomonadota; class Gammaproteobacteria; order PS1; family Pseudothioglobaceae; genus Thiodubiliella. The sequence goes on along the minus strand of JAQRMT010000015.1, from coordinate 409 downwards.
TGATAAAGGCAGGTCTAAAGAGCAAGGTGGTACAGGTTTAGGGCTAGCCATTGTTAGCCACATTGCCCAGAGACATAATGCAGTATTAACTATTGATAGCAAAGTAGGTAGTGGTTCGATATTTAAAGTTTGTTTCCTAGTCAGTGATTGATGAAACTTTCACCGAATATTTAATGGCAGGCAAACCTGTCAAATGCCTACAGATTGATTGAGCTTTTGATATAACTGTTGAGTTTGCTCTTTTAAATCAGCAAGTGTGCCATTGTTTTCAATAATATCACAGGGTAATTCTTCAGAAATTTTCAACCTATTTTCGTGACTAGTTTGAATATAAATCATCTTTTTTGCTTGTTTTTCGTCAATATTTGCACGATTTTTTAGTCTTTTTAACTGTTTTTCCTCATTACAG
>JAQRMT010000014.1 GCA_028599035.1 Gammaproteobacteria bacterium | reverse complement strand
TGAATGCTTATGAAGATTTGTTCTTGTCGGAACTCTATCATGGCGACGAGTAATTTGAAGTCTTTTTGCGCTCAAATTGAGCAAGCGAAAAACAGGGGTGAAGAGGAAAAAGCAGACTGCAGGGCGATTAAGTTTGATGGTGGATTTGCCAAACAGAATGCTGTAGTAGACTATATAGAATTGTTTGAACAGGGTTTAATCATGATTGAGATGAAAGATTTACAATCAATCATGCTTAATAACTTCAATGGAAAGCCTACTGAAGTTGAGCTTGGCAAAGTTTTTAAAAATATGATTAATAAGTTTAAGAACACTTTGGCGTCAACCCAACAAGAAATCAATGATCAATTAATATCTGTTTCAAATTATCTAGTTTGGAAAAATAATACTGATATTGTTTTAATGGATAGGTATTTACCAGCAGAATTTAGAAATAGACCTTATCAAATTTGCAAGACCGATGAAATTTGCGAAAAATTGTCAGCATTAAATACAAGATTATGTCAAGAATAAACCCGGTTTTTAAAAACCTAGAAAAACAAGAAAAAAAAGCCTTTATTCCCTTTATTACCGCAGGTGATAGTGGCTTAGATAATACCTTTGAACTCATGCAAACATTAGTTGCCAATGGTGCAGATGTGATTGAACTCGGCGTACCATTTTCAGACCCGATGGCTGATGGCCCTGTCATTGCCAAATCACATGAACGCGCGGTAGCTGGCGGTGTGAGTTTGCGTGATGTGTTGACCTTAGTAAAAAAATTCAGACAGAGCAACGATACAACAGCGATTGTGCTGATGGGCTATCTCAATCCAATCGAAGTATTTGGCTATCAGGCATTTGCTGATGCGGCACAGGAAAGTGGCGTGGATGGGGTGTTAGTAGTGGATATGCCGCCTGAGGAAGCGCACGATTTGAAGGCTTGTTTAGATGAGTCTGGTGTTGATTTTATTTTCTTGGTAGCGCCAACCACCACCGACAAACGCTTAAAATCTTTAGCAAGTATTGCTTCAGGCTTTGTGTATTTTGTATCGCTCAAGGGCGTAACAGGCGCAGGGCATTTGGATGTGGATTCTGTCAATAGTAATTTGAGTAGAATTCGACAATATATTAATCTGCCAGTGGGCGTAGGCTTTGGCATTAAGGATGCTGATACCGCTAAAGCAGTTTGTCAAAACGCTGATGCGGTGATTGTTGGCTCGTCATTGGTTGCATTTGTTGAAAAATATAGCACAGACAAGGCTAAAATGTTGGCAGGTGTTGGCGCATTAGCGAATGAAATCTCGAATGCCATTAAATAAGGAGTAAGAACGATGAGTTGGCTAGAAAAAATATTGCCCTCGATTACCAGTGTAGCGAAGAAAAATATCCCTGAGGGTTTGTGGAGAAAATGCCCAAAATGTGAGACCACGCTTTATACAGAGGAATTAAAAACATTAAATTATGTTTGCCCTAAGTGCGATTATCATATGCGTATTTCTGCATGCGTTAGGCTTGATAATTTTTTAGATGAAGAGGGACAACAAGAAATTGCACCTGATTTGGTTGCGGTTGACCCCTTAAAGTTTAAGGATCAAAAAAAATACAAAGAGCGCATTGCTTTGGCACAAAAAAACACCGACGAGAAGGATGCGCTGGTGGTGAAAAGCGGCACACTACACGGCATGGATGTGGTTGTGGCTGCTTTTGAATTTAAATTTATGGGCGGCTCTATGGGCTCAGTAGTAGGTGAGAAATTTGTGCGGGCGGCACAACTCAGTATGGAGACCGGTGCACCCCTAATATGCTTTTCAGCGTCAGGTGGCGCACGAATGCAAGAAGGGTTGTTTTCGCTGATGCAAATGAGCAAAACGGCGTTAATATTAAAGCTGTTAAGCGATAAGAAAATCCCCTTTATCTCAATTTTAACCGACCCGACTATGGGCGGTGTTTCTGCTAGTTTTGCTATGCTTGGCGATATTCATATCGCCGAACCAAATGCACTGATTGGCTTTGCTGGGCCACGAGTAGTGGAGCAAACGGTGCGTGAAGAGCTGCCAGAAGGTTTTCAGCGTAGTGAATTTTTGTTAGAAAAAGGTGCCATTGATATGATTGTTCATCGTCGAGATTTACGCAGCAAGGTACACCAATTATTGCAAGCATTATGCCATTCTCAAAAAAATGGCTAAATACCAACTATTCTACAAACTCACACACGCAAATGGTGCGCTGGCTGACGAATCAGGCGACATTCCGTTTGAATTTGAAATGGGCGATGGGCAGCTCGACCCTTGCCTAGAATCCTGTATCAAAGAGGCTGAAGTTGGCAAACTACAAACTTTCTTATTAAGTTCTGATGAAGCTTTTGGTCAGATTCATAAGGAGGCTATTCAAGTGATGAATCGCTCTGAATTCCCTGCAGATATGCACATTAAGATTGACACCGCTGTGGAGTTTGAGACACCAACAGGCGAGGCATTCGTCGGCTGCATTGATAAAATCGATGACAATAATATTACCGTGAATTTTAATCATCCGTTGGCAGGCTGTGATGTGTCTTTTCAGGTAGAGATTCTCGAAATAAAATGAAAGTATTGCTAGCCAATCCACGAGGTTTTTGTGCGGGCGTTGAGCGTGCTATTGAGATTGTTGAACGAGCATTAGCGTTACACGGTGCGCCAATTTATGTGCGTCATGAAGTGGTGCACAATAAGTTTGTGGTTGATGGACTGAAAGCCAAAGGTGCAATTTTTGTGGAAGAAATCTCCGCAGTACCTTCAGGCAAAGTCGTTATTTTTAGTGCGCATGGTGTGTCAAAAACAGTACGCCAACAAGCCTCACAGATTGGCGCTATTATTTATGATGCCACCTGTCCATTAGTGGCTAAAGTCCATAAAGAGGTGGTGCGTAAGCAAAAACAAAGCCACCAAGTTATCTTAATTGGGCACGAAGGACATCCTGAAGTAGAGGGCACATTGGGACAATCAGACCAGAGTGCGAATATTGCATTGGTCGAAACAATTGCCGATGTGGACAAACTAACCCTAGATAACAAGCAACTTTCTTATACAACACAAACCACCTTGTCCGTTGACGATACTCAGAAAATTGTCAATGCACTTAAGGCTAAATTCCCTGAAATTAAAGCACCGAAAAAAGAGGATATTTGCTATGCCACGCAGAACCGACAAGATGCGGTTAAAACACTAATGCAAGATTCTGATGTATTGCTGGTGCTAGGCTCTAGCAATTCTTCTAACTCAAATCGTTTGCGAGAAATCGCTGAAAAAATGCACAAAAACGCCCATCTCATTGATGGTGCAAGTGAGATTCAAACGAGCTGGCTAGAGGGTGTAAACACCGTGGGCGTAACCGCTGGCGCATCAGCGCCTGAAATATTAGTACAAGAAGTGGTTGATTGTTTGCATGACCATGGTGCGAGCGAAATTATTGAAGTCAATGGCACAAAAGAAAATGTGCATTTCCCAATACCAGAACAATTAAGATAGGAGAAAAAAATGTCAAAAACAGCGTTAATTTGTGGCTCTTATGCCTTTGATTCCATTATGGTTTTTCACGACCAATTCAAAAACCATATTCTGCCCGATAAAGTGCATATGCTCAATGTCTCTTTTTTAGTCCCCACTCTGCGCAAAGAGTTTGGCGGCTGTGGCGGTAATATCGCCTATAACTTACATCTGCTAGGCGCTAATTCAGTGCCAATGGCAACGGTCGGCGAGGACTTTGCGCCGTATATGAAGTGGATGGAATCCCAACATATGAACACCACACACATAAAAGTGATTGAAAATTCTTACACCGGTCAAGCGTTTATCACCACCGATATGGACGACAATCAAATTACCGCCTTCCACCCAGGGGCAATGAGCGAATCACATCAAAATAAAGTCAGCGACACCAGCGCAGCGGATATTGGCATTGTCTCTCCCGATGGACGAGACGGCATGATTGAACACGCACAGCAATTTAATGATGCACAAATCCCTTTTATCTTTGATCCAGGTCAGGGTATGCCGATGTTTTCAGGTGCAGAGTTGATCACTTTTATCGAGCAAGCCACCTACATTGCCGTAAACGATTATGAATCACAAATGCTACAAGACAAAACAGCGCTTAGCCTACAAACCATTGCTTCAAAGGTTGAGGCATTAATCATTACCAAAGGCGGCGAAGGTAGTGAAATTCACGCCAATGGCAAAATTACCCATATTGCCCCAGCAAAAACGCAATCCACGCAAGATCCAACTGGCTGTGGCGATGCCTACCGTGCAGGCTTGCTCTACGGCTTAATGAATAATTTAGACTGGAAAACCACAGGGCAACTCGCAGGCCTATTAGGCGCAATTAAAATCGCCCATCTCGGTACACAAAACCATCAATTTGATTTGGCAGAAATCGAACGCTTGTACCAACAGAACTACGGAGAGCCTTTATTTTGAACTATAATTTTAAATATTGGCGTTTTTATACAGCATATCAGGGGCAATAATGCCTTATACTAATAGTTAGCATCCAATAATGGTAAATATCCAAGAAATTTTAACAACATCCTTAAAAGACAGAAATATTTTTCATTCTGAAGCAGATTTTCAACATCATTTAGCGTGGCGTATTCATTCAGAATTACAAAACCCAAAATTGAGACTTGAATACCCCTTGTCAAAAAATAATTCAAATCGTTGGGAGTATTGCGATATTGTTCTTAAATCACCCTGTAATATAGGGATTGAACTAAAATACAAAACAAAATTATTGACTACAAATGTTGGAAGTGAATGTTTTGAATTGAAAAATCAAGGGGCACAAGATATTGGCAGATATGATTTTTTAAAAGATGTGCAAAGATTAGAAACTTGGTGTGTTGAAAAAAGAATAAATTTTGGTTTTGCAATAATCCTCACTAATGATAATCAATATTGGTCTATTCCAAAAAATGATACTATTGATAAAAATTTTAGACTTCATGATAGAAAGGTTACAGGAAGTTTAAAATGGGGAGAAAAAGCATCTGCTGGAACTATGAGGAGCAGGGAAAAGCCAATTATTTTGAAAAATAAATATTCATTAGAATGGAAAGATGTTAATGGCTCTAGTGATTTTAGGTATATGTTTTTAAAAGTAAAATGCTAACAAATCATTCCAGCCGACCGCTAATGCGGCGCCTAAATTCAAGCGTTAGCAGTTCAAAAGGAAGCCTGAGTGGCGCCATGACTTGCTTGAGTGGTGTCGCGCCACGCTTTACTTTTGGTGTGGCTTTTTACTCTTTCCCATGCTGTGTGTGGGCGAGTTTCCAGCCAAGTATTTTGGTTGTCATAAATGGCACAATATTGCCGTCTAAAAAGGGATAACTTGCTGGCACAGCCCAGTCTTGCTTTTTAAGTGTAATGGTTTGTGTATTACGGGGCAGGTGATAAAAATCTGCACCAAATTTTGAGGCAAAGCCTTCTAGTTTGTCCATTGCGCCTGCTTTATCAAACGCTTGTGCATATAGTTCAATGGCGTGGGAGGCAGAAAATACACCTGCACAACCACAAGCCGATTCCTTGTCGTGTTTGGCGTGGGGGGCAGAATCTGTGCCTAAGAAAAATTTAGCATTGCCACTGATTGCCGCATCAATCAGCGCCGTTTGATGTTCGGCGCGCTTGAGTACAGGCAGGCAATAAGTATGTGGTTTGATGCCGCCCACTAACATATCATTACGATTGTTCAAAAGGTGTTGTGGGGTAATGGTGGCTGCAATATTATTACTGCTCTCACACACAAAATCAACTGCGTTTTTAGTGGTAATATGTTCAAATACGATTTTTAATTCAGGAAAATCACTCACTACTTGATTCAACACCTCGTCAATAAACACCGCTTCACGATCAAAAATATCTACCTCGTTTCGTGTTACTTCGCCGTGTACCAATAACGGCATTCCCAGTTTTTGCATATTTTCTAATGTTGGATAAAGTTTGGCAATATTAGTCACGCCACTGTCTGAATTGGTGGTTGCACCAGCGGGATATAACTTAGCTGCCACAACATTATTATCAATCGCCTCTTGAATGTCTTTAGGCGTAGTGTTGTCCGTCAAATACAAAACCATTAGCGGCGTAAATGTGCTGTCTTTGGGCAGGGCGGATAAAATCTCCTCTCGATAAGCATTCGCTTGAGCGGCATTAGTAACGGGTGGATTGAGGTTAGGCATAATAATCGCTCTGCCCATTTGTGCCGCTGTCATGCCAATCACTGATTTTAACGCCGCCCCTGAGCGCACATGTAAATGCCAGTCGTCTGGTTTGATTAAAGTTAGGGTTTTATTGTTCATATTTATACTCAAAAATTAAGGTTTTCTTTACATGTTTTCTTAAAGTGTTCAAAAAATGGCATTTTCTTTACATATTATTGCCCAATATTAGCTGCTCGTTCTTTCATATTTTTAACATTCATCAGCAAATCAACCAGCTTATTGTTTAAGTAATAAACCTCTCGCCCAAGTTTATACTTCTCTAGAAAGCCATTTTCTGTTAATTGTTCCAAATAACGACTTGCAGTTACTCTTGACACAGTCAAGTCTCTTTGTAAAAAAGCAATTTTAGTGTAAGGATGTTTAAATACGCTATTAATAAGCTCTTGCGAATAAATTTTAGGCAAGTTGTGACGAATAGCCTGTTTGTATTCTTGTTGTAAAATTTTGATAGCGTTAATTAACGCCAGGGCATTTTCAGCCGTTTTTGCCACTGCTTTAAGCATAAAAACTACCCATTCTTGCCAAGTGCTGTCATTACGAACGCTTTGCAATAGCCGGTAATAATCGTCCTTATTGTGATTAATATAACGACTTAAATATAAAACTGGCATATCTAACAACCCTTGTTGCATCAAATAAATAATATTAATAATCCGTCCAACTCGCCCATTGCCGTCATAAAACAGATGAATGCTTTCAAACTGGTGATGAATAATGGCCATTTTAATTAACGGATCCAGCCCCTCATCTATATTGATAAATTGCTCTAAGTCGTGTAATAATTCTGGCAATTGTCTTGGCTCTGGCGGAGTATAAATCGTTTCTTGAGTGCTTTCACTCTTCAAAACTGTACCTGTTTGCGTCCTGATTCCCGCATCATTGCCTTTAATAATTTGTTGCGCATGAACAATATTTCGGACTGTAATTAGATTGTTTTTACCCAGTTTCTCTTGGAAAAAATGCAACGATTTAATATAATTTTCAACTTCTTTAGCCGCTAAATTGGTTGGGTTAGGTTGCAATCTATGTTTGTAGATTTCATCTTGTGTGGTGATTATATTTTCAATTTCAGAACTGTCTTGTGCCTCTTGCAAAGATAGGCTATCAATCAAAATAGTGGGGTTAGGCATACTTTGACATAGCCCCTTAAGTTCGCCCAAATGCCGATGTGCCGTCGCTAATGCCTTAAGGATTTCAACTGTTTCAAAATTATTGTTTTTTAAAATATTGGCAATCAACTTATTAGCCCGTTAATACTCAAAGCTCTCATTCTAACATCAAACTGTTCAAAAATCGTGTTTTTTGAACAGTTAACAGTTTTTTCCTTGTCGTGTCGCCTTACAAAGCTCATCTTTTATAAATTGCGCCTAAAATACGCGCACCGCAAGCGCCAGTGACTAAGGGTAAATTTGAGGGCTTATCTTGCAAGGTTTGACTGGCAAAAAAGGCAAAGGCGGCAGCCTCAACAAAATCAGGATCTATGCCTAAATCACTGGTGGTGGTTATCGTGTTTTGGGGGTTTAGTGTTTTTAGGCGCTCAACTAACAGTAAATTATGCACGCCACCGCCACACAAATAGACGCTCACACCTGCTGGGATGTGTTGGCTGATACTCACAGCGCTTAATTCTAGCAAAGTGCGTGCAATATCTTGCGCTTGATAATCGGCAGGTAATCGCTGCCCTAACCAACCTAAATTAAAATACTCTGGCCCAGTGCTTTTAGGTGCTGGCGCTTGAAAATAAGCGTCTTCCAGTAAAATATTTAGCAGTGTTTCACTAATAACACCTGATTGCGCCCACACACCGCACTTGTCATAATCAAGGTTTTTTTCCTGTTTAATCCAAGCGTCTAACAGTGTGTTAGCAGGCCCTGTATCAAACCCAGATACTTTATTGTTTTTAACAATCGTGATATTGGCAATGCCGCCTAAATTAATAATCACACCCTCTTTCTCGCCAAGTATGTGTTGGTGATAAAGTGGTGTGAGTGGTGCGCCTTGCCCGCCAGCTGCCACATCCTGCAATCGAAAATCAGCCACCGTGGCAACACCAGCTTGTTCAGCGATGAGTGCGCCATGTCCGATTTGCATAGAATACACACCGCCTTGATGATAAATGGTTTGACCGTGTGAGCCGATTGCACAAATATCTTTTTTACTAAGTTCTGCTTGCTTAATTAATTGATTGGCAGTTTTGGAGAACAGTTGTGCCACTTCAATATCTACTTGTGCCAGATGTTCTAAAGTACTTTTTCCGCTTTGACTAAGTTGTTGTAAGCGTGTTTTTAATGGGGTAGGATATGGCACATAAATCGAGGTAATGATTTTTTGACAGCCTTCATCAAGCACAACGCCATCCACACCATCCATACTAGTGCCCGACATTAGCCCGATATAATAATTAGCCATGGCAGTTTTTATATTTTTTACCTGAACCACAAGGGCACGGGTCATTGCGCCCTATTTTTTCACCGCTACGCTGATAGGTTTGTGAATTATCTGCCACTTCATTGGCTGTATTTTCTGCCATTATGACTTCTTCGTGCTGTGCTGATGCACCTTCATTGTTTTGTTGTTCCACATCATTAGCACTGGTGTGTTCGTTAATTGCCACGCTTGAAAGCGCTTTGACAACTTCCACATTTATCGTATTTAGTAAGGTCTCAAACATCGCAAAAGATTCGCGTTTATATTCTTGGGCTGGGTTTTTTTGTGCATAGCCACGCAAATTAACACTTTGGCGTAAATAATCCATAGCGGCTAGGTGTTCTTTCCAAAAATGATCTAGGGTTTGCAACATCACTGCTTTTTCAAAGCTACGCATCTGTTCACTACCGACAATGTCTTCTTTATAATCACAAATCTGCCCCAAGCCTTGAACAATTCTTGACTCCAATTCATCAATATCCACACCTTCATCTAGCCATTCTTGTAGAGGAAAATCTGCCGCATAATCTGATTTTAGCGCATTGCATAAGCCCTCCACATCCCAGTCTTCTTCGGTCTGTGCGGCTGAAATATAATCACCAGACAAATCACCAATCACCTCTTCTCGAATAGTGATAAACCTATCTTGCACATCATTCACACTCATTAACTCATCACGCAGTCTATAAATCACTTTACGCTGGTCATTCGACACATCGTCATATTCCAACAGGTTTTTGCGTGCATCATAGTTCATGCCTTCGACTTTTTTCTGTGCATTTTCAATCGCACGATTGACCATTTTGTGCTCAATCGCCTCGCCTTTTTCCATGCCCAGTCGTTGCATCATTGTCGCCATTTTCTCGCTGGCAAAAATACGCATTAAGTTGTCCTTCAAGGACAGGTAAAAACGCGTTGAACCCACATCACCCTGACGGCCAGAACGCCCACGCAACTGATTGTCCACACGACGAGACTCATTGCGCTCAGTGCCAACAATGTGCAATCCGCCTGCTTTAATCACCGCATCGTGGTGCGCCTGCCAATCCTGTTTTTGCTGCTCTGTTGCGCTTTCGTCTAGTTTGCCACCCAGCACGATGTCTGTGCCTCGTCCCGCCATATTAGTAGCAATTGTAACCGCACCAATTGCACCCGCATTGGCAATAATAATCGCCTCTCTTTCGTGTTGCTTGGCGTTTAAAACTTCGTGCTTGATTTTCTTGTTAGTGAGCAATTCTGAAATTGCCTCAGAGTTTTCAATGCTGCTAGTGCCCACTAAAACAGGCTGTCCTGTCTTTTGACAATTTTCTACATCTTTAGCAATTGCTTCTAATTTTTCATCCAAGGTGAGATAAATTTGGTCGGACATATCCTTTCGTGTTGAGGATTTGTTCGGCGGCACAACCACAGTTTCTAAATTATAAATCGCTTGAAACTCAACTGCCTCGGTGTCTGCCGTACCAGTCATGCCTGAGAGTTTGTTATAAATCCTAAAATAATTTTGAAAAGTAATGGATGCCAGCGTCTGATTTTCCTTTTTGATGCTCACGCCTTCTTTGGCTTCAATCGCCTGGTGCAGTCCTTCAGACCAACGGCGACCTGGCATAGTTCTGCCCGTAAATTCATCCACAATCACCACTTCATCGCCATCAATAATATAATGATCGTCCCTGTGGAACAACACATGCGCACGAAGCGCCGAATTAATATGCTGCATTAATAAAATATTGCTGGCATCATACAAGCTGTCGCCTGCTGATAGAGCCTCAGCATCAATCAACAAATTCTCTGCCTTGGCATGGCCATCGTCGGTCAAAAACACTTGTTTATGTTTTTCATCGACAGTGTAGTCGCCTGCGACCTCAACCACAACTTCTTTGCCCTCTCCACTCTCAGTCTGTTGGGAGAAATTTGGAATCATCCGATTAATTGCCTGATAAATATTAGCATAATCATCCGCCGGCCCAGAAATAATAAGTGGCGTTCTTGCTTCATCAATCAAGATGGAGTCCACTTCATCAATAATGGCAAAATTAAGCTCGCGCTGCGTTTTTTGCTCAGCGGTAAACGCCATATTATCTCTTAAATAATCAAAGCCCAGCTCGTTATTAGTCGCATAAACAATGTCACAATCGTAGGCATCTTTTTTATTTTCTGGTGGCATATCTGAAGTAACAATGCCAATATCCAGACCCAAAAACTCAAACACCTTGCCCATCCACTGAGCATCACGCGCCGCCAAATAATCATTGACAGTAACGATATGCACACCTTTTCCTGTTAATGCGTTTAAATAAGCGGGTAATGTTGCCACCAGAGTTTTGCCCTCTCCTGTGCCCATCTCTGCGATATTACCCTCATGCAGTACCATGCCGCCTATCATTTGCACATCGTGATGTCTAAGTCCTAAAACTCTAACGCTGGTCTCTCGTATCACAGCAAACACCTCTGGCAATAAAGAGTCAAGCGTCGCTTGGTTTTCAAGTTTTTGCTTAAATTCCTGTGTTTTGGCACTCAGCGCCTTGTCATCTAAAGCTTGTAATTCAGGCTCAAATGCGTTAATTTTCTCGACCACCTTGCCCAGTTTTTTTACCAGTCTATCGTTGCGAGAGCCGACAATTTTGGCGACAATTTTATTTATAATACTCATTAAGTTTATTAAAATAGGGTTTTAAAAAATGGTTCTATTTTCTCATAGATGTTATGATGTGTATCGCTCTTTACAATTTTAAACACCGTGCCTAAAGAAATAAAAAACTTGTCAAATTTTACCCCAAAAGGCGCATTGGGGCAGCTTTTTACACAGGCTAGAGCCTTGAATCACCTCAATGAAGAATTGTCAAAATACTTACCAGAGCAATTTAAATCGTTGTCGTTATGTGTCGTTAATGACGATGTTGCCACCTTTATTACTCACAATCAAGCGTTGGCTTTTCGTGCGCAAAAACAAAACACCATTTTGTTAAACGCACTAAGGCAAATAGAATCACTTAGGCACATCGAAAAAGTAATTATTAAGGTCAATTTAAAGAATTAATTATTACATAACGCTAATATACATTATAATTATCGGGTTTTTATTCATTGTAATTCGTAATAAGGGATGTAATTTTATGTCAGAACAAGTAATAGACCTCAAAAAGAGACGCTTTCTCACCAACGCTACAAGCGTGGTTGGCGCAGTTGGCGTTGGTTTTGTATTGGTGCCATTTTTATCATCATGGATGCCTTCGGCAAGGGCAAAAGCTGCCGGCGCACCCGTCGATGTTGACATCGCTAAATTAGATCCTGGGCAATTGGTTCGTGTGCTATGGCGCAAAAAACCAGTTTGGATTTTTAGGCGTGATGCACAAACACTCGCCAATCTAGAAACACTGGACAGTGATTTGTCCGACCCTCACAGCACAGGCAATTCAAAATCAAATCAACCGACTTACATTACTGAAAACTATCGTTCCATTAAAGCGGAAGTGGCTGTTATTGTGGGCGTTTGCACGCACTTAGGCTGCTCGCCCACTTATCGTCCAGAGTTAGGTGCAGCTGATTTAGGTGGCGATTCTTGGAAAGGCGGATTCTACTGCCCATGCCATGGCTCTAAGTTTGACTTAGCAGGTCGTGTTTACGCAGGGGCTCCAGCACCAACTAACTTGGTGGTTCCGCCTTATCATTTTGTATCTAATTCGTTAATTCGAATTGGCATTGACCCTCAGTCGTCATAAGGAGAAAATCATGGATAACAATAAAAACTGGATCGATCAAAGATTCCCACTAACTAAGGTTTGGAACGAACATTTAGCCGAATACTACACGCCAAGAAACTTTAATTTTTGGTATTTCTTTGGCTCATTAGCGATGCTGGTGCTGGTAATGCAAATCGTTACTGGTATTTTCCTGACTATGCATTTTAAGCCCGATGCGGTCAATGCTTTCGCCTCGGTTGAATACATTATGCGTGATGTTGATTGGGGCTGGCTGATTCGCTACCTACACTCAACAGGGGCATCAGCATTTTTTATTGTGATTTACTTGCATATGTATCGGGGCTTGCTTTATGGCTCATACAAGTCGCCAAGAGAGTTGATTTGGATTCTTGGTATGATTTTATACATCGCACTAATGGCTGAGGCGTTTATGGGCTATGTTCTGCCTTGGGGTCAAATGTCTTATTGGGGTGCACAAGTTATTATTTCGCTGTTTGGTTCAGTGCCTTTTATTGGCCCTGACTTATTGGTATGGATTTTAGGCGATTATGCTGTTGGTGACCCAGCGCTCAACCGTTTCTTCTCACTGCATGTGATTGCCTTGCCGCTTATTTTAGTGGTATTGGTATTCTTGCATATCGTAGCGTTGCATACCGTTGGCTCAAACAATCCAGATGGCGTTGAAATTAAAAAGAATAAGGATAAAAATGGCATTCCAAAAGACGGCATTCCATTCCACCCATACTACAGCGTCAAGGATATTGTTGGCGTGGTGGTATTTTTAATGCTTTTCTCAGCTGTGGTGTTTTTTGCTCCTGCTTTAAATGGCTACTTCCTAGAACATGCTAACTTCATTGAGGCAAATCCATTAAAAACACCTGACCACATTGCACCACTTTGGTATTTAACCCCTTTCTATTCAGTATTAAGGGCAATTCCACCTATGTTTGGCTCACAATTCCCAGGGGTTGTCGGTATGTTTGCAGCGTTATTAATTCTATTGGCACTACCATGGTTAGACCGCTCTAAAGTGAAATCGATTAGATACCGCTCATATCCTTACAAAATCGCACTGGGTGTTTTTGTAGTGAGTTTCATTACACTTGGCTGGTTAGGTATGGAACCAGTAACGCCAGTGAATGCTATATTAGCACGAGTTTTTACTATTTTATATTTCGGTTTCTTTATTTTAATGCCTTGGTTTACCTCAATCGGGAAAACCAAACAAGTGCCTGAACGGGTAACGGAGTAATATGATGAAAAAATTATTAACAATCACAGCGTCTGTTTTAGCAAGCTTAAGTATTTCGTTCAATGTCTTGGCATCTGAAAATGGCGTGCATTTAGACCATGCAGATACTGATATCAACGACCAAAAGTCATTGCAAAATGGTGCGCAATTATTTATGGACTATTGTTCAGGTTGTCACTCAATTTCATTTATGCGTTACAACCGCATTGCTAAAGACCTCAATATTAGCAATGCTGATGTCAAGAAAAATCTAATGTTTAGTGGCAGTAAACTTGGCGATAAAGTCGTTTCATCAATGACAGAAAAAGGTGCAGAAACATGGTTTGGCACAACACCGCCAGACTTGTCTTTAGTCGCTCGCTCAAAAGGCACAGACTGGATTTATACTTACTTGCGTAGTTTTTATGCAGACAAATCTCGCCCATTTGGCGTGAATAACAAAGTTTTAGTCAATGCCTCAATGCCAGATGTTTTATGGGAGCTTAAGAAAAACAAATCAGCCGAAGATTTTAACCAGGATGTTAGAGATGTTACCAACTTCTTAGACTATGTTGGTGAGCCTGCTAAGTTGGTGCGTGTTGACTTGGGCTACAAAGTCATGGGCTTTTTGTTTATTTTGCTTATTCTTGCTTATTTAATGAAAAAAGAGTACTGGAAAGATGTGAAATATGGCAACTGGCGTGCTAAAGACTAACTTAAGCAATTAATCTTATTTTCTGATACAATTAGTCAATACATTTAACAGCGCCCCTTATAAGAGGTGCTGTTTTTTATTTTTTAAGGACACTTAATATGCTAACCAAACCAAATCCATCGTCAACCATTCTTTATTCTGCTGCAGACGAGATAGAGTCACACGCAGTGCGCTTTATCATGGCAGAAAAAAACATTGAAAGAGAAGTTGTCAACTTAGAAGTTGACCAGATGCCTGAAGAAATTTTAGAACTTAATCCTTGCCAAACGCTACCTACCTTGTTTGATCGGGGCATTGTTTTATATGACCTTTCTGTTATTATGGAATACTTGGACGAGCGTTTTCCGTTTCCGCCTTTGTTGCCAGTTGACCCGATTGAAAAATCAGAAAAACGCTTGCTAATTTTTAGATTTACAAGAGCAGATGGCAATTGGTTTAAGCTGGTTAATACAATTGAAACAGGCGAAAAGAAAGAGGCGAATGAGGCAAGAAAAATCCTTAAAAGCCAATTAATCGGGCTGGTGCCTTTATTTGAATACAAATCTTTCTTTAAAAGCGACGATATGACAATTGTTGATGCCTGTTTAGCGGCACTATTATGGCGCTTAAAGAAATTAGACATTGATTTAGGCGCACCTGGAAAGGCAATTACTGATTATGCAAATCGCCTCTTTATAAGAAAGAGCTTTAAAGAAGGTTTGACTGATTGCGAAAAAGAATATAACACCTAAAACTTGTTACTATGGCTTCGGTTGCACCCTATTTGATTCGTGCTTATCATCAATGGATGGAAGACAGTGAGCTCACTCCGCATATCTTAGTGGATTGCTTAAAGTCTGGCGTTGATGTGCCCAAGTCTTTTATTCAGCAAGACAAGATTGTACTTAATATTGGCACAGGTGCGACCAGCGCTTTAGTGATAAACAATGAGTCAATTTCATTCAAAGCGCGTTTTGATGGAAAGTCTCAAGACATTTATGTGCCCACCAATGCAGTGCTAACAATTTATGCAGGTGAAAATGGTGAAGGTATGTTCTTTGAAACTGAAGCCAAAAAAACTGCCCCCAAAAGGCCTAATTTAACTGTACTAGATTAACGCCAAAACTCTGGCATTAAAATCACTCAGTTCGCTCTCATTGAAACTCACTATAGCAACATCGGTATAAGCACTGAGTGCCTTAGCATTGTTCAAGTCATTAGGTCTTATTTGATTTAAAACCAGCATCACGACATTGAGTTTATGTTTTTTAGCGGCACCTATGCTTAATAACGCTTGATTGATTGCTCCCAGTTCGTCTTTTACCACAATCACGACTGGTAGACCAAGAGCAAGGGCAAAATCACTGTTTAGCGCCTGCTGGGCAATGGGTGAATACAGTCCGCCTGCCCCTTCAATTACCACAAAATCATCGCTACTGGTCGGCTGTACTGCACTGACCAGGTTCTGTAAATTAACACTGACCCCTTTATCTAGACTGGCCTTTTCGCCACTCACGCAACCCTCAAACTTAAATCGACAAACCATATCAATTGATTCTGGATTTGCACATGCTTTGTTTAACAACATCGCATCTTTTGGCATTAGTCCATTGGTTGTTTTGATGCAGTCGCTCTCGATAGGCTTTCTGGCCACAACGCAGTATTTGCTATTTAACGCTTGAATGATGTAACTGGCAATAAATGTTTTGCCCACATCTGTGCCACTACCACTTATAAATAATCCCTTCATGGCGCATAATTTTAACAGTAATGCATATTAGCCCAGCAGTTAATAAAGACCTTTGTATAATAGCGACTATGCAGAAAAATCTAAAAACCGAATTTTGCGGACTTAAGCTAAACTCACCCATTGTACTTTTATCAGGCTGTGTTGGCTTTGGTGAGGAATACACACGGATTGATGGGTTTTCTAACGCCGATGTAGGCGCTATTTGCCTCAAAGGCACAACGCTGGAGCCTCGCCTTGGCAATATACCTCATCGAGTAACAGAAACACCAAGTGGCATGATTAACGCCATTGGCTTGCAAAATCCAGGAACAGATGTGGTGATTAACGATATTATGCCGAATTTGGATAAAACTGAAACGCATTTTATCATCAATATTTCTGGCTCATCCGTGGAAGAATATGGCGAAATCGCCAAACGATTTGATGACACAGATATTGATGCCATTGAAATTAACATCTCTTGTCCAAATGTCAAAGAAGGTGGTGTAGCATTTGGTAACGACCCAGATATGTCTTACCGAGTGGTTGATATTTGCAGAAAAAACACCTCAAAAGCTATTATCACCAAATTATCGCCCAACCAAACAGACATCTCCCTTAGCGCTCAACGCTGCATTGATGCAGGCACAAATGGTTTGGCAGTGATTAACACGCTGATGGGCATGTCAATTGACACCAAAACCAAAAAGCCGATTATTGGTAACAATCAGGGTGGCTTGTCAGGCCCTGCCATTAAGCCAATCGCCCTGTTAAAAGTGCATCAAGTTTACCAAGCTAGTAAACACCACAATGTGCCAATTATCGGACAAGGCGGCATCACTACTGCGAATGATGCGATTGAATTTATCATTGCAGGTGCAGCCACTGTCGGCATAGGTACGGCGCTATTCTACGACCCATTAGTGTGCCATAAAATTAATGATGGCATCAGTCAATACTTAACAGATAACAACCTCAATAGCGTTGATGAATTGATCGGCACACTAGAACTTAATTCTGCCATATCAGCCTGTAACACTAACTCAAACAAATAACACATCCTATGAACCCAGAATATAACGCTCAAACAATCGAATCGCAAGCGCAAGACTACTGGCAAAAAAATAAATCTTTTGAAGTGATAGAAGACACTTCAAAAGAAAAATATTACTGTTTAAGTATGTTTCCCTACCCATCTGGGCGTTTACATATGGGGCATGTACGAAATTATAGCATTGGCGATGTAATTTCTCGCTATCAAAAAATGCAGGGCAAAAATGTACTGCAACCAATTGGCTGGGATGGATTCGGTCTGCCCGCTGAAAACGCCGCATTAAAAAACAAAGTCCCACCTGCCAAGTGGACTTATGAAAACATCAACTACATGAAAAAACAGTTAAGCCAGTTAGGTTTTGGCTATGATTGGTCGCGTGAAATTGCCACCTGCCATCCAGATTATTACCGCTGGGAGCAATGGTTGTTTGTCAAATTATTTGAAAAAGGTCTAGTGTATAAGAAAAATGCGATTGTTAATTGGGATCCTGTTGACCAAACCGTACTAGCAAACGAACAAGTGATTGATGGGCGTGGCTGGCGTTCTGACGCACTGATTGAAAAGAAAGAAATTTCACAATGGTTTATGCGTATCACCGATTATGCCGATGAACTGCTCAGTAGTTTAGACCAACTCGATGGCTGGCCCGATGCCGTCAAAACCATGCAAAAAAACTGGATTGGCAAATCCGTTGGCTTGGAAATCACTTTTCCAAGAGAGGGCGCTGATGCACTTGAAGTCTACACCACTCGCCCAGATACCTTGATGGGAGTAACTTATTTAGCCATTGCCAGTGAACACCCACTTGCACTTGAGGCGAGTAAAAACAACCCGCAAGTGCAGACCTTTATCGATGAGTGCAAAACCCTGCAAACCACTGAGGCTTCAATGGAAACCATGGAGAAAAAAGGCATTGATTCTGGGTTTAAATGCACACACCCCATCAGTGGCAATGAAGTGCCTATTTGGATTGCTAATTTTGTCTTAATGGGCTACGGCACAGGGGCAGTAATGAGCGTGCCTGCTCACGATGAGCGCGATTATGAGTTTGCCAAAAAATACGCAATCAGCATCAAACAAGTCATTAATGAGGGCCAAAATATTAATGAAAGCGCCGTTACTGATAAAGGCGTGTTGTTTAATTCAGGCGCATTTAATGGCATGAACTTTGACCAAGCCTTTGACAACATTGCTAAAACCTTAATGGCTAACAACCTAGGTAACAAAAAAACCAACTATCGCCTGCGAGATTGGGGCGTATCTCGCCAACGCTACTGGGGCTGCCCAATCCCCATCATTAACTGCCCAAGTTGTGGCTCGGTGGCAGTACCTGAAGCCGACTTGCCCGTTATCTTGCCTGAAAAAGTAGATTTTGAGGGTGTTGGCTCGCCAATCAAAAAAATGCCTGAGTTTTACCAAACTACCTGCCCGAAATGCAATGAGGCAGCACAACGAGAAACCGATACTTTCGACACCTTCTTTGAGTCTTCTTGGTATTTTGCCCGCTACACTTGCAAAGACAATAGCAACAAAATGCTGGATGAACGAGCCAACTATTGGCTAGATAATGGCGGCGTGGATCAATATATTGGCGGTATCGAACACGCAATTTTGCATTTACTTTACGCTCGATTTTTTAACAAACTGTTGCGTGATGAAGGCTTAATTAAAAACGATGAGCCTTTTAAAAACCTGCTTACTCAAGGCATGGTTTTAAAAGACGGCAGCAAAATGAGCAAGTCTAAAGGCAACACGGTAGACCCCGCACAAATGATTGAAAAATACGGTGCTGACACCGTGCGCCTATTCATACTATTTGCCGCTCCGCCAACCCAAGACCTAGAATGGAGCGATTCAGGGCTAGAAGGGGCATATCGCTTTATTAATAAGGTTTATCGTTTGGTTAGTGGCTTTATAAAAGACCAAGAAAATAACGCCATCGGCTCTTTAGATAACCTTGATAAAGCCCAAAAAGATATACGCTTTAAGACCCACCAGGCCCTTAATAAAATCACTGATGATATGGATCGAAGACATCTATTTAATACCGTGATTGCCGCCCTTATGGAGCTTAGTAATACCTTATCCAAATTTAACGATACCAGCGCTGCCTCTATGTCCGTGCGTCAAGAATCCATCCATATTTTACTCAAAACCCTCAGCCCCATTGCCCCACACCTTTGCCATTATTTGTGGCAAACATTAGGCAACGCCACAGCCATCATTAACGAGCCATGGCCAAGCATTGATAAATCTGCACTCACTCAAGACGAAGTGCAGATTATCGTCCAAGTCAACGGCAAACTTCGTGCCAAATTAATGCTCGACGCCAACGCCGATAAAGCGCAGGTTGAAACGCAAGCACTGGCAGATGAAAATGTAACCAAATTTACCGACGGCAAAACCATCGTTAAAGTGATTGTGATACCAAATAAGTTAGTTAATATTGTTATTAAATAAAACCGCTTAATAAAAGTTGTTATAAAAGCCTCTGGTAGACGGCGTGCAATGTACTCTTTTGAGCCGTTATTAGAATGGGTTCAAGCAATCCACTTAGCGCATTAGCAGCCAGATAGAATGCCTTGTTTAGGTACTTTTCTAAAATAAATCACACTCTGAAATTCCCTCAATAAATTGTTGTAATTTGATGTTCAGTCAAGTGGGGGAGCCGTATAGCGTCCCCTTATTCCTTGCATGTTTGAAAATTTGATAAATCGCTTTGCCCAATCACAATAAGTATTCTCAGTTTTATAAGCATAATACATGTGTTGCATTATTTCGCGCATTTACTGAATAATAGGTTTTTTATCTGTTATCATTTGTCAAATTAAATTTAAAAGTTAAATTGTGTTTAATTTTTTACCTAGATATCAAATATTAGGTAAAAATCTAAATTTTATCTTAAAAACAGATGGAATTTGGTTGTTTTTTACAGGGTTTATTTTTAATATCGTAATATAAGGAAATATGTCCTTATAATAATAGTT
>JAQRMT010000131.1 GCA_028599035.1 Gammaproteobacteria bacterium | reverse complement strand
TATTTCTTTAATTTTTATCGGTTCGCCGTCAAAATCAGGGTCGGCAAATAAATTCGTTACCCCTCTAAAATCCATAATGGTGAAAAAAGTTTTACCAAATGCTTCATTAATACGAGTGCCACGCCCAATAATTTGCTTAAATTCTGTCATTGAGGCGATATTGCTATCCAGCACAATCAATTTACAAGTTTGCGCATCCACGCCTGTGGTCATCAGTTTTGAGGTGGTGGCAATCACGGGGTATGGCTCTTCAGGGTCGATAAAATTATCCAACTCGTTCTTACCCGCCTGATTATCACCCGTAATTTGCATAATGTATTTATCGTTGGTTTTGACTTGTTCAATATTTTCATTGATAAGTGCGGAGCGCATTCCTGCTGCGTGCTCTATATCAACACAAAACACGATGGTTTTATCAAATGGCGTGCCGTTGGTGTTTAAAAATTCGGTGATTTTTTGTGCTACCATTTTTCGCCGCTCTTCAATGACAATATTTTTATCAAAATCCTTGCAGTTATACAATCTGTCCTCTACTAAATCACCTTGTTTATCAGTAAAGCCCTTGGGCGGTCGCCAATCTTCTAAATCAATATTCAAACCCACTCGCAAGACTTTATACGGCGCCAAAAAACCATCTTCAATGCCTTGTTTTAGGCTGTAGGTATAAATCGGCTCTCCAAAATAATCGCTACTAGAAACCTGCTCGGTCTCCTTAGGGGTTGCGGTCAAACCAATGTGGGTCGCCGTTTTAAAATAGTCCAAAATCTCACGCCAAGCACTGTCATCTTTAGCACTGCCACGGTGACATTCGTCAATCACAATTAAATCAAAAAATTCTGGGCTGAATTGCCGATAAGCATCGTTTTCTTTATCGTAATTGGTCAAACCTTGATACAAAGCCAGATAAATCTCATAAGATTTGTCTATATTTTTGTGTTTGATAACCGTCATTTTGTCTTTAAAATGACGGAAATCCCCACGCATAGTTTGGTCAATCAAAACATTTCTATCCGCTAAAAACAAAATGCGTTTTTTGGTCTGACTTTGCCATAAACGGTAAATAATCTGAAAAGCAGTATAGGTTTTCCCTGTGCCAGTTGCCATGGTTAATAAAATGCGATTTTGCCCTTTAGCAATAGCTTCAACGCTACGATTGATGGCAATCTGTTGATAATATCTAGGTCGTCTATCAGTGCCATCAAAAAAATAATCTTGGGCAACTATTCTTATCTGTTCTTGCGTTTCAATGCCTTTGTATTGTTGGTATCGTTGCCACAATTGTTCAGGTGTGGGAAATTCATCAAGGCTTAATCTTTGCTCAATTTTGCCATTAGTTGCCGCTTTATTATGCTCAAAAAAACCATCGCCATTACTGCTATAAACGCAAGGAATATCTAAAATTTGAGCATAATCCAGCGCTTGTTGAATACCTGAATTAAGTGATAATTTATTGTTTTTTGCCTCAATAATGGCAATGGGAATATTGGGCTTGTAATAGAGAATATAATCGGCAAATT
>JAQRMT010000130.1 GCA_028599035.1 Gammaproteobacteria bacterium | reverse complement strand
CATTTAAAAGATAAAATTTTCTGTGATATTTTTGCAGGAACGGGAGCAGTAGCACGGAGTTTCAAAACCCAAGTAAAAAGCGTAATTAGTAATGATTTAGAGTTTTATGCATTTGTTTTGAATAAGAATTATATTGAAAACCATCAAGAAATCAAAGGCGTTGAAAAATTTATCAATAAATTGAATGAGTTGTCTTTAAAGCAAGGTTTTATTTATAAAAATTATTGTTTGGGTGGCGGCACAGGCAGGCAGTATTTTAGCGATGAAAATGGGTTAAAAATTGACACCATTAGAAAACAAATACAAGTGTGGAAAGAAACTAAAACTATTGACAATAACTGTTACTATTTTTTACTTGCCTCGCTACTGGAAAGTGCAGACAAAGTGGCAAATACTGCATCGGTTTATGGGGCATATTTAAAACATCTTAAAAAATCAGCACAAAAATCATTGGTTTTAAAGCCTGCCATATTTGAACTAAATGATAATAATCATCAAGTTTTTAACGAGGATAGTAATGAATTGATTACAAAAATTGAGGGCGATATTTTATATCTTGACCCCCCTTACAATCAAAGGCAATATGGAGCAAATTACCATTTGTTGAATACTATTGCTAAGTCCGATGATTTTATTCCAAAAGGAAAAACTGGATTGAGGGCGTATAATCGTTCACAGTATTGTAAGAAATCAACGGTAGCCCAACAGTTTGAAGCGTTAATTAAAAATGCACAGTTTAAGTATATATTTTTGAGTTATAACAATGAGGGGCTGATGAGTAGCGAAGTGATAAAGGGCATTATGAAAAAATATGGTAGGTATGATTTGACTACGACAGAATATCAAAGATTTAAAGCAGACAGTAATCGATTTAATAAAGCGGATAAAACAACTGAATATTTACATATTTTAGAGAAACAATGAAAAAACTAACCAACAATCAAAAAAAATTCTTACGCGCTCGTGGACACAGTCTGAAACCTGTGGTGATGGTCGGACAGCATGGGCTGAGTGAGGCGGTGGCAGCTGAACTGGTATCGACAATGACCAAACATGAGTTGTTAAAAATCAAAATTCGTGCAGAAGATAAACAAAGCAAGCAAGTAATGATTGACGAGATTATTGCCACGACTAAGGCTCATTTAGTACAGGTAATTGGCAATGTGATGGTGATTTATCGGGCGTTTGATGAAGAGCCACAAATTATTCTGCCCAGAAAGTAACACCCAATGACAGTCAAGATTGCCATTAGTGCCGCTGAAACTTCAGGGGATTTAATTGGCTCTAAGTTGGTGGCTGCGTTAAAAGCGCAGAATGCCACTGTGCAAATTGAGGGGCTGGCAGGTGAGAAGATGGTGAAAGCTGGTTGCACGCAGTTGTGGGATCAAAAGCGAGTGAATGTAATGGGCTTTAGCGAGGTGTTGAAAAAGCTACCTTCCCTATTACGATTACGCAAAACCATGATTGATTATTTTTCTGCCAACAAGCCTGATGTTTTTATTGGGGTCGATGGTCCTGATTTTA
>JAQRMT010000013.1:15556-20974 GCA_028599035.1 Gammaproteobacteria bacterium | reverse complement strand
CATATTACGCCTCTCTCTAGCGTCTAGCATTTTCTTAACATTAGGCTGTTGACCCAGTATTTCTAATTCTTTAATCTCTGCTTCAGTTCTGTCACTCTTATTCGCCAACCTGTTGTACTTAAGCCAACTGGCTTCTCCTTCTTTGGCGGCTAGCATTCTATTAATATCAGGTTGTTGGCTTAAAAGTTTTAGTTCTTTACGCTCTTCTTTGGTTATATCTCCCTTATCTGACAATTCTTTGTATCTGATCCATTGCGCACTTCCCTTCATATACTCTTCTAACTCAATAACATTTCTCACATCCATAAAATCCCGTTCAAGATTTATTTGCCTTTCAAGGCTTTTAAAGCGCATAATCTCGTCGTTTTGTTCCAATTGACTAAGTATTTTTTTCTCTCCCTTAGAGAGGTCGTCTGAATATTTTCTTTGTAGCAATTCGTTATACCTACGCCATAAATCATCTAGGTTCATTTCATTTGTTGCCATAATTTCTTTCTGAAGTTCAGTCAACTCTTTGTTGTTGCCAAGGTATGGCTTCATGTATTCTTCAAACTCTCGTTGCAAATGATCGTACTTTTTTCTCTCTCCATTAAACTTAATTTTTAGTCTTGATAGTTTTGTTAATTCTTTATCTAATTCAGTTATTGGCATAATGTTCTCCTTCGTTTAAATCCTAAAATCCATCTCTTCTATTTTTAGGTCATCCTTGCGCACATCTACATACCATTCATCCGCCGACATATCGTCTTCGGTGGTGAGAAATCTATCGGGCTCATATTTGAGCGAAATGTCCATCTGTTTAATTGCCTCTATTTGCTCTGTAATACTTTCTTTTCTTTTTGGAAATATACGAGACCCTTCAATCTCTTCTATTTCCACTTTCATTTCCCGTTCTGACTTATCTAATTCAAGCAATTTTGCCTTTTTTTCATCTATCACCTTTTTCAGCTCACTAAGTTCTTTTTCCCCCAGTGAGGCTATAGGAAATTTTTCAATCTTTTCTGTTTCTGCCATTAGCCCCTCTTTTGACTTGCCTAATTCACGCAATTCTGCCTGTTTTCTTGCTATCTCCTCTTTTTTTTCTACCACTTGTGCATTAGCATCTCTCCCTCTTGGAAATATAGTAGATTTTTTTATCTTTTTTATTTGTGCTTCTATTTCTTCTTCTGACTTGCCTAATTCGCGCAATCGCACTTCTTCTTTTGCTGAAATTGTTGCGATTACTTCGTCCTCTTTTGTATCTAAATCTACCATTGCAGGAGACATTTCAAGTAATCTCTTGTTTGCCAATGCAGCAAGTCTTACGTGATTAAAATCTTCTGGCGTAGACAAGGTTTTAGTATTAATGGGATTAATTTTAATAAATTGAAGATCTTTAAACTCTCGCCGTTTTATTGGCGAATAATCTCCTGTACATACTCTAAAAGAATACGCTTTAGCAATACTTTCCAATTGAGTTTCAAAGAACAATTGTGAAGACCTGAGCGCTTCGGACATTGCACGGTCAAATGAAAAACCATTAGTTCCATCGGTTGTCATTAAATCAGAATCAATCGCCTCTACAAAATTAATTAAATCATTGGTGGCACTACGTCTCGCAGGGCTTATGGCGCGATTATTGCCAATATATTCATTTAGTATTTTACTTTTTACTTTTTCACGCTGCTCTAGATATTTATCCATCACTCGCGTTTTATATTTGACTTTAAGCTCTATGTCATACTTTTTTTTCATTATCTCTCGTTTTGTCTCATCAGATATATCTATTCCTTCGCTTGTTGAATCTGGAACATAGGGCGGTGTGTATTCTTTTACACCTTTAGCGACTTTATTCTTCCTCCCTTCTTCGGCGACTAACATCCTTTCAACATCAGGTTGTTTACTTAACAAGTCTAACTCTTTAATGTCGTTTTTAGATTTATTCTTTGCACCTGATAACTCTTTGTATCTACGCCATTCAATATCTCCATCCATATACTTTCTTAATTCATCAATATTTTGTACATCCATAAAACGCTGCTCAAAATCTGCTTGATCTTTGATATTTTTAAGGCGCTTAACGCTAACTCTTTCTTCCAATTTATGGAATTCTTTTTTGTCACTCAAAGAAAGGCCACCTGAGTCTTTTTTTTGTAACAATTCGTTATACCTACGCCATAAATGGTCTTGATTCATTTCGTTCATTATATGCGTATAGCCAGCTCTTTCCTGAAAATCAAGCAGCTCTTGACCTTTGCCGATATGAACTTCTATGTATTCCTTAAAATCTTGTTGTAAATCATCATACTGTTCTCTCTCTCTATTGAACTCAGTTTTTAGTTTTGATAGTTTTGCTAATTCTTCATTTATTTTGCTTATTGGCATAATGCTCTCCTTTATATTTTTTTTGTTTGTTATTAAATAAATTTAAATTCCATGCCTTCTATTTTAGAATTCTCACGAGATATTTCGAGATCCCATTCATCCACCACTGCATCCCTTTCGGTGGTGTAAAAGTCACTAAAATCCGGAAAAGACAGGTCGTAATATTCGTTCATAGCCAAATAATTTTCTCTTTGAGCCTGTTCTGTATCCCCATAAATACTGTCAACATCATCTTCATAAAAATAACCCTCAATAAATTCCTCTTTTATTTTTCTTGTTTCTTCTTTAGAGAGTCCTAACAATTCAAGCCTTTCTTCCATTGTTTGAATTGCTTTCTTATCATGCTCCATATCGACATCATAAAATTCTTGTTGTTGTTCGATTTCGGCCTTATTCTCAACAAAATACAAATGCTTTGATGCTTTACCTAAGACCTCGGAAAAATCTGTAGCTGTTGACAGGGTTCTCATATTTTTAGGATTGACTTTGGCAAATGATAATAATCTAGTATTTTCAGCATCCATTAGGATGTCATTAGTAATCGCCTGAGTTAGCGTGATACATTTTTCCAGGCAATAAGCTTTGGCAACCCTAGCAACTGGAAATTCTTCAAACAACTCTACAGAATTAGCGGCCTTTGTAATCGAGTCCGCAAGCGAAAGTCCATTTTCATTATTTTGAATCAACATGTTTTCGTTAATTGATTCCACGAAATTAACTAAATCTTTAACAAAAATTTCATTTTCATCTGGAAGGCCTAATGTTTTAAGGTATTCCTGTGTTTCAACTTCTACAGCTTTATGTTGCTGTTGATATTCTTGAAGAATTTCAGCTCTAACTTCAGCTCTCTCCATCAGTCTGTATTGTATATCTGCAGTCATTTCACTAAATTTATTAATTTCTGAGACTCCTGCCTGAAAACTGCCAGAATAAGCCCCCATCCCTCCATCTCTAAAATTTATGGCATTAATCATTCTTTCAACATTAGCATCTTTCATTAATTCCAAGAACTCTTTTGCCTCATTTTCATCCTTTATAATTGATGCGGATTTTTCTTTGATTTCTTTAAAACGAATCCACTTAGGGTTGTTTTCCATTTTGGCCTCCAGCTTATTAAAGCTAACCCAGTCCACAAGGTTGTCATTGACTTTTATAAGGTTTTCAAGATGCTTTAGTTCGGCCGCATCTAACTCTGTTAAATGCCAAGCGTTAGCCTCCTTACTCCAAACACCTTTGTTGTTTATTTTTCCTTGAGTTTCGGTACGATATATTATTGCATGGACATCATTAACACTCATATTCGTAACATCCAATGACTGTATTGCGTCTACAAGATTACCCGTCAACCCTAAATATATCTCTCTCTCTAAATTAAATTTATTTTTTAATGCTGATAATTCTACTAATTTCTGATCCAATTTATGAATTGGCATAATGTTTCTCCTTGTATGTTTTTGTTAAATTAGAGGGCTGCATACTGTAAAGGTCTTTAATATTTTTTTTAAACATTAGGTGTCCTAGTAATGACCGCTAGAATTTTAGGCATTTCAGATGCATCATGGATTTCTACACCGTCTTTAGTTTCAGTATGCTTATGGTCAGAAGTAGACTTACTAGAATCTCTATCGTCAAACTTAAACCAACCAATGCCAATGGAGTCAGAAGTGCTGCGTTGCGTTTTAAAATCTGAACTACTCCAAAAACTAGAATTAAATTTCAAGTGTCCACCATAACCAACAATAACACCTGTAATATACGAATTGAATATGCCGTTAGCACCCCACAAATCTTGCTTACTTAATGGGCTATTTGGTCTTTCTTTGTAATAGTCTTTGTATTCTTCTATCATGTTTTCAAAAAACCATTGATTAGACGGTGTTAAGGTGACTTGAATGACATCTTGAAATGTGGCTGAAAAATCAAAAGTGTATCCTGTCATATCGATTTTTTGAGTGCCATTAGAGTGATGCGTACAAAAGAAAAAATTACTCTCGGAATAAGACGAATGGGTGTCTATTTCGTGAGAAGTATTAATTTTATTATTGAAATTAATCTCAACAGCGGGAGGGGTTTTCATCGCTTTTGCTACTTTTGTTTTACCCAGCCAAGTTTTAAATTCATCTAAATTAGAAACAGTAAAACGGGGCGTAAATCGGCTTGTACCATTTTCTAAAATATTCATGAGTGATGTGTTTTGATTGGCATCAGAAAAACCGTTTAACTCCATTGGGTCTGCTAAATTAACAGCATCTTTTGCTTCGCGAATTTGTTTATAGTTACTTCCATAATATTTTTCAGCAATACGGTCAAACTGACTCTGCATGCCTTTTAAATTTCCTGAGAATTCCAACTCCAAATATTTAATTTTTTGTTTATAATCTTGAGAGTCTTTATATTGTTTAAGATAGTCTTTTAAAGTAGGCGAATCTGGCATAAGCACATCGCAAGTGTAACCATTTTTATTAGCCGACATGCAGTAGGTTTCAAGATAAGTTGACACTGATTTTTTCAACAATGATTGTGTTTGAGAAGAAAGGCTATTGATTTTTTTACCAATATCGTCTAAGGATTTTTTCATATCAGCCGTTGCATCTGCTGATGGCTCTGGCGATATATCTTCAATAAAAGATTGATACACTTTAAATAAATCTTTACGAGGGGCGCCATCCCAAGTTAGCGACCATGGGGGGATGCTGTTACCAATTTGATACGCTTGTGCCATAGCAACCTCTAAATCTTGGTCAAATTCACAAATAATATCCGAATCAATAGAAATAATGTTTTTAACCTCTCCAGAAACTATGTTGCCGGCAATGCCTTTAAGGAACAATTTCCAAAAATGCGCTTGATCTTGTGTTTGTTGTGTGTCCATACTAACTCTCCTTTTTATGATGTGATATTTTTAATATTTCCAGAAACTATGTTTCTGGTAGTGCCTTTAAGGAACAATTTCCAAAAATGCGCTTGATCTTGTGTTTGTTGTGTGTCCATACTAACTCTCCTTTTTATGATGTGATATTTTTAATATTTCCAGAAACTATGTTTCTGGTAGTG
>JAQRMT010000013.1:4146-15456 GCA_028599035.1 Gammaproteobacteria bacterium | reverse complement strand
CCTTTAAGGAACAATTTCCAAAAATGCGCTTGATCTTGTGCTTGTTGTGTATCCATACTAATTCTCATTTTTATAATTAAATAGTGCTTTTTACAATAACACCTAATTCATCTAACCAGCCTTTACCAATAGACTCTTCTTCTGCAAGCGTATCAAAATTTTCTTCGCTTTTGAATTGTTCGTTAAATTCCATTTTTACTTCCTGAGCTTCTGCCTCTGAATAAGCCTCATCTTGCCTCATTTTCAAATCTGACAGCATAGTGCTTTGTTCGCCAATATCGCTGTTTTTGAAAGGAGATCTTGTTACTACTTCACTTTCAGATAAAGTTTCCTCATTTTTGCTAAAACGATCAAATAATTTTCCTTTAAGTTTTCCAGCAACACCCTTTACTGTAACGCCTACAGAATAAGCCATCTTAATCATAAAAAGACCTACTAATATGTAGCTCATATATTTGATAATTTGATTCATTTTGGGTAAAGAAATATGTGCTGGAATATTATCTAGTGCTATGCGTGAATTGTCTTGCAATGTACCAATAACACCTGCAATAGAAAGCTTTCCTACATAATTCTGATGACTAAAATCGCCGCCTTTTGGGTACTCAATTGAACCAAACAAATAATTGCCAATATCATCATCTTTATGTTTTGTAATTTTTTCACCAAAATTAATTACACCCGAGTATTTGATGCCTATATGCGCTGCTTTCCAAGTCAAGCAACCATCTTTAAAAGTAATTTTATTTAGATGTTTATTCAGTTGGTCTTGATTAACACTTACCTTAGAATGTTCAGAAATTACAATCACTGGCCCATCTATACTCTTGCCCGAATCATCTTCAAACTTGGTTAAATAAACACCCGCCCAATAAGCTAAGTTATGCGCACGCATTTTTCTAAATGAAGAATCTACTTGCAATGAATTGCAATCATAGCCATTATTCTTTAAAAAATTATCCGCTACATCTAAGCCATCTTTAACAGATTGACTTAAGGCTTTTTGCCAGCCTTGGTACAATTTGACATCTGCAAGCATGGTTTGTACAAATCGATCGGAATCTTGATTTGCCTTAATTCTGTCTTGATGCTTAGTATAAAAAGGTGTTTTAAGTAAAGATAAAATATCTGTTGCCGCACAATCAAAACCATTATCAGATAAAAAATTATCAATTGCATTGAGTGATTGCTGATATTTTCTCTCGTCCATATCAAGATTATTGATTTTTTTAATCAAATCTATCCAAATATTTTTTAACTTAACATCAACCTTAAGTGCTTGTATAAATAATTTAGCGTTGATTTCTTCTTGATGGTATTGTGTAATATTCATTACCCCACCACTTCTTCTAGGGAATCCCCCCAGGACTCTTCTTCAGTACTATTATTTTCGTCATTTGCAGTATCTTGCTTTTCTTGCTCATTTTCTTGCTCTTCTTGTTGTGTTTTTATTTCTTCAATATGTTCTTCGATTGCCTGGCGATCTTTTGGCGAACCACTAGAGTCAACTTCTTCCTGCAAACTGTCAATTATTTTTTCTTGTTTTGTTTCAAACTCTTTATTCAGTTCTTTTCTTTCTTGTTTATCAAGCTCTTCGGATTCTCTTTTTAACCTCCTCTCCCTTTTCTGGTACCAAGATGTTTTTGACACAATGGCCTGCCCTACTCCTACAACCAGCATAAGACCAAATCCAACTGTTACGATTCCACCTATATAATGCATCATATTTTCAATCAAGGGTTTTTTTGCTTGAATGGAGTGCGGCATAGCGGGCCTATTGTTATTTGGCACTGCATCGCCAATTTGTCCACTGTAGCTATACGCCTGTTGCTCTTCATTAGCACCATCGCCAAAAACTAACAAGCCAAAAAAACAAGGCCCGACATATCCGTTTTCTTTTTTTGGATTTGATATTTGACTAAAAGTGATTGAGCCAGAGTGTGGGTTTGGAAATGGATATTTTTCATCATCTTCTGGGACTAGCGGCCACGACAAAGTTCCGTTTTTATAAGAAAAATCAAAAATTTTATCTGGACCAATGCTTACATGCTCTTGCCCGTAAACTATCAAACTTGGCGTACCTTTTTTAGTTTCTTGACCAGCGGAATCAACCAATCTAGTTCGCCCATAAATACCTGTCCAATAAGCAACATTATGTTTGCGCATTTTGGTGAAAGAATTTTGTACTTGCATTGCATTACATTTGTAACCCAATGTCTGCAACAATTTGTTAGCATCATCCAAACTACCATCTACAGCACCCTTTGCAATTATCTTAGACCAATTTCTAAACAGTTTAGGATCTTGCAAAATCATCTGCACAAAGCGATCGGACGCTTGGTTAGACGCAGAATCTTTCTTATAACGCTCCCACCAAGGTGTTTTTAATACATGTAAAACCACTTCGGCACCAACATCAAATCCATTGTTGGCTATAAAGTTATCTAAATATTCAACTTTTTTATCAGCCTTAATTTTATCGCCATTTGTAAGCTCTAAAGCTTTGTTCCATTCGTCTCGCAATTGGTTGTTGATTTTCAATTCATTTAAAAAGACATATGCGGTGCCAATGTCTTTATCTGAAAATTGATTATCTGTTTCTATATCGTTTTGTTTTGTATCGACCATATTCATTCCTTGAATTGTTTAAATAAGCAAGACTATTATCGGCAATGATTCAAAATAAATCTTAATTCATCACACCAATGTTTGGTGTGATGAATATTTTTCCCGAACTCCGCAAAGTCTCTCCCTGTATTAAGTGCAAATGTTGAGTAAAATTTGACTTTTAGTTGATATTTATGTCTGATGCAGGAGTCTCAAATATCTCACTGAGTTAGTCTGCACTATTTTGAGTAAATATTTTAAATTCTCTCCAGACGGACTTCATGCAATAGTTCTTAGTATTTGAAAGTTGTAACAAATCACTAGCACCAACTTCTTTCTTGCCCTTTAAAACAGCTGAAAAAAAATCATCTGTTACTTGTGGAATGGATTGGGTGCACTGACATACATTCTCTTCATCGTTGACTTTAAGTGCCTTTCGAAACTCAGTATGCTGACGATTGGTATAAGTTTTAAAAAAATACCGCATCATTGAAAATGGAGCGCCTGATAGTAATAGTTGATTAATTAAATTATCAGTTTTACTGCGTCTTAAATTACTTACCAATGTTTGCCGAATAAGTTGTGTGTCAACTTGGATTGTGAATGAAGAAGCTTGCTCAAAAGCATTAATCACAGAATTTAAGTCCAGAACTTTTGTTTCTTTTAAGCATTCAATAGTTGCGTCATCAATCCCAATCCTATACAATGCGGACTTGTTATTAGTAGCAATAAATTGATAAGTTTTAACGGCTAAATTGGTGCTAGCCATTCTTTTTGTTGACTTTTCAAGTAATGTCATAATTGGTATTTTTTTTTGATTAAATAATAAAGAAAATATTATCAACATATTACAAAAAAAATACCAAAAACATTAAACCAAAAGATGTAGTGACTTAAAGCCTTTGCATAAATCAGCCTTATTTTGAACAAATCCCATCTACAATGCATCAACAACTGCTTGAGAAGGTAAGTCGCCAAGAATTAGGAGTACTGTAATTTCTTTTCTGTAAATTCAACATGAGCACTTTTTAAATACGGCGGATTCACATCATAAGTGCAACACTCGTTAGTTGTCCTAAAGAGTATATTAACCACTCTTTAGTCTGACAAGAAAAAATGGTAGAGCATGAAAAAATATACAATTGACCTGTGAACAAAGACACTATATTTATCCACTAAATAAACAAGGATACAATCAAGCTTTTATTGCTAAATCAACCGTTTTCAGAGGGTTGTTTCGTGATACTGGAAAAAAGACTATCAACACAAGCAAGCCAACAGGCTTACTTACTTGCGAGCGACATCAAGAAAAAACAAAGTAATAGGCGAGGACTTTACAAATACCTATAAAAAATATCGCAAACGCTATGGTAAAACGATTACCGAGGCGCAACACCTAATCGTATTGATATTAACCAGCGCCCTAGTGTTATTGATAGGCGAAGTCGTATTGGTGAGATTTGGTTTCACAAAGATGGCTTTGCTGCCCTTGCTGAGCGCAAAAGTGGACTTTATCTCGCATTACCTATTACCAAGTTACTCACAGTACTCAAGTGTTGGATTGAGACCCTAACTGTTTAGCCCTACACAACAATATAAAGGATCACCCAAAAATAAATCAGGCTTTGCCTGATATCTTGCCAAAATTTTATCATAGGGAGATTTAAACTTCAAACGCTTTAATTTCTTTTCAAAATTATAATAATTGGCGGATTCGACTCATAAGTGCACAACTCCCATCTAGTCGCAAAAACCAACCTTTGGCAAGAGCGAGATTTAGCCATTGCTAAAAAGCTAGAAAAACTCAACAACACAACCCTGTCAAAGGTGGTTTACGACCCACAAGCCAAATTTGGGGCTGAGGGTAAAAATAAATTCTAGTATGGTTTTAAAAAACACATTAGTGTAGATATGCAATCAGAGCCAATCAACAAAGTTGTATTAACCTCTGCTAACATCACCGATGCTAAAAGTTTAAAACATGTGCTTCCAAGTGTAGGTGCCATTTATGCAGATAAAGGCTATTACTCATATTGATGCTAAACGCAAAGGCTGTGTGCTTAAAGCTATTTTGAAAAACAACATGAAAAATAAAGACAGAGGTAGAGATAGTTTTATCACAAAAATGCGTAGTCCGTATGATCGAGTATTCTCTCAAACTAACCATTGAACAAGATATAAGGGTGTTGCTAAAAATCAGTTTGCACTGTTTATGGAGTCATTGGCGTTTTAATCTTAAAAGGATGGTGGTCTTAGATAAAGAGTATGGTTTTTAGAGGGGGTTGTTGCGTCTGTTTTTTGTTGATTGGCAAAAGGTGGCAAAAATTGGGGGAAACAATAGGGTTTGATGAGGGGGGTGTGAAAAGATTGGGTTTTGGTTTTTTTAGGAAATTATTTAAATTCAACGGTCTCATAAGAAAATAAGTTTGATTGAAGCACAAAGGTCTCAGATAAATGGAGAGTCATAAAAAAGTCCTTGGACTCATTCCGACCGTTTTAGGTTTTTAGCCTTTCCTTTTGTCTCAAGGCATCTGCTATTCTAACGATGGTTTCATCCCATTCGCCTTCGGTGATTTGTCTAAATAGGCGTGCATTTGGATACCATGGACTATCTTTTCTATCGAGCATCCAGCGCCAGTCGGCGATGCGATCTGGCAATAGTATCCAACAAGGAATATTGAGCGAACCTGCAAGATGGGCGATAGCCGTATCAACACAGATGACTAAATCTAGTTGTGAGACTATGGCGGCGGTGTCGGAAAAGTCTTGAATATCTGCACCTAGATGGGTTAAAGGCTGGTCAATCGGTGGGTTTTTTGCGCCGTATTCGCCTGTGCCTTTTTGCAAGCTGATGAAATTGATGTGTGTTGCTACTTGCCATAATGGTTTTAATGTTTTAATTGAAGGTAAAGAGCGTCTAACATCATCTTTATGCACACTACCGCCCTTCCAAACTAGACCGATGTTAAAGCTGTTATTATCGCTGTTAGGAAGCTTGTGCTTCCATTTTTCTCGCTCTATTTGTGGGGAGGATAAATAAGGTAGTTGATTGGGAATAGTGTCAATTTTAGTATTGAAACAGCCTGGCAAACTCAGAAGAAACATCCAATAATCCATACCGTAGATGTCGGCATTATCAAACTCATTTTTATCGAGTAGATGGTCAATACACGCTATACTTGAAAAAAGTTTTTTAAGCGCTGGTCGGCAAACCAATATTATTTCTTTGACTTTTTTTGAGATTTAAGCAACGGTAAATAACGAACAAACTGTATTTCATCACCAAAACCTTGTTCAAAATAGATGAGCAGGTTTTTATTAGCCAGAGTGTCTGTTGCCCGATACATTGGCATTGGTATGTCAGGTTTCTGGGTGCCCATAAATGACTTTTCTGTTTTATTGGCATAATGGCGTGACTCATAATATTTCCAGCCTACATTAAACTCTCCTAGTGTTAGAAAAAATAACGCTAAATTCCATATTGTGTCGGCAGAATTTGGATTTAATTCAAGGCATCTGTTAAAACACTGTCTTGCCTCGTCAAAACGGTTTTGTTCTTTAAGTAAAACGCCTAAGTTTAAATAAGTAGCAGCATGGTTGCTGTCTAGTGCTAGGACGGCTTGATACTCTATTTCTGCTAACTCATATTGCTGTTGTCGTTGCTGTAAAATAGCCAAATTATAATGCGTTTCAAGCGCCTTTGGATCAAGTTTTAATGCGTTTTTATAATATGCTATTGCTGCTTGAATATCAGACTCTTGTTTATATAAAGTGCCTAATTGGTGATGATCTGGCTGAACTTTAATACAATGATGATAATGAATTTTAGCATCTTCAAACTGTGATTTTTCTAAATAAATAGCGGCTAACTGACGATGTACATCGGCATGGTCGGCATCCAGTTGTAATGCTTTTTTATAGCATTCACAAGCCGCATCAAGCGCTTCTGTTTGTTGGTATATTTTCCCCAAATGGTAATATGCGAGCACATTTTTTGCATATTTTAAACTATGGATTAAATAGTCTTTAGCCTGCTCTATTTTATTTAGTTTAGCCGAAAATCCTGCTGCCATTCTTAACAAAGTAGCATCATTTGCAAAATGCGTAAGCGCTTTTTGGCTTAATGTTAATGCCGCCGCTATATTTTTCTGATGATAGAGTTGTAAAATTTGTGTGTTAAATTGTGCTAATTTTTTGGCACTGTTTGCGTGTGTTTTACCTGAGAAAGCAGTCTTCTTTTTACGGGTTTTTTTGTTCTTAGGCATTTGGATATTTTAGTGATTTTTTGAGATCGTTGAATTTAAATAATTTTTTAAAAAAAACGGGTCTAAGTGGGTGTAATAGTCTAATCAACTTAGACGCATTTCAAGCCGCTTTTTTTCAATTCAGTCATCTTTTTTGCTGAGGTCAAATACCCAATAGCCGAATAAATCCTTTTGTCGTTGTAAAAATAGAGGTAACTCTACATTTTCTACACTTCCTGATAGTTTGCAAAGCTTTGATGGCCCAACCTCTCACTAAAAAATAATTCAACTTTCTGCAAAAACAAAAAAAATAGCAGTCATTACCAACCACTTTCTTAAATTACAAGCACAAGCAGCCATTAAAACATTAATCTCATCACCTATTTTCCCTTTAAGCAGATTTCTGGATAATCTAAAGTCAGATTTAAGGTGTCCAATAATCGGCTCTGCTGTGCATCTTTTACATAGCTTGTGTTTCTCACCTCTGTTTACAAAAAATCCTATTGATTACCTAAAGCCTTTGCACTCTAACGCACAGCGCAGAACAAGTAAAAAGTAGCTTGTTCTTATTATTTAAGAAAAACGGAATTAAGTAATCCTATTTTTTGTCGCTGTATTATGCAAAGACCTCTTAGACAAACAAAACCATACTTAAATCACGGTCAAATCAACATCGATCCATAAAGCGGCAGCGGCATCACTGCTGGCATCTGCATGGGTGTAAATATCATAGGTAACACCTGCTTCATTGGCTATACTTAATGTAGTAAATTTACTGGTATCTATATCTACTTTGTCGCCTGAGTCGCCAAATACTTTAAGGATATTGCTGGAGCTGGATATATCCAATAAATCATCAAGATTAAGTTTTAAAGTATTATCACCTGAGCCTGTTAGGTCAATGTTTTCTATGTCCTTGATGCGGCTATTATTCAGCGTGGTTAAATCCAATAGCAAACCAGAGCCAGAGAGTTGTAAAGTATCATCGCCGCCGCCACCGTCAACTTGAGCAAGAAGGTTGTTTGAAAGCAGGTTAGCAAGGTTATCCGCATTAATAATAATGGTGTCATCGCCTGCATTCCAAGAGGATGATCCGCCTGTTACATTAACCTGATTGTTGTCGGTGATATCATCGTTACCTGCTGAGCCAGTATCCATAGCAAGAGTAGTTGAACCAAATGTATCAATGATGATTACTTTTTGATTTACCGTAGAAAAACCTCTTTCTGTTGCCGTTACTTTAATCGTGTATTCGCCATCTGTAAGACCGATAAGTCGAGCATCGGTCTTAGCGATCAACCAAGTTTTATTAGACTCAACAACAGGGTTGATAACCACTGTGGCTCCATCCGTCTTGATCAATTCAACTTTAATACTAGCTCCATGAAAAGGTCCGCTGCCCTTACTACTAACTACACCAAAAAGAGCTAAATCAGCTTTTTCAGTAACATTAATTATAGCGTCACTATTAGCATCTCCTGCAATAACGAGGGTAGAGTAAGGTTCTGTAGTCTCAAACGCCCAAGTGGTTTTATTGGCAATAGCTGCGACTTCGTTGCCTGCTATATCAGTAACCACGCCAGCGTCCATTTTCAGATAATACTCACCTTTAGCCAAATTATCCATGGGGTTAATGACAAGTTTGTCGTTAGAAATCGTGATTTGAGCATCATTAATATCGATGGTTTTAAAGGCACGAGTACCCCTGTTTTGCCAAATTTCTATATTTCCTCTGCCTGCAATTATATTCTCACTAAAATCCAACACTAAATTTGACGCTTCGCCTAGCACAGCATTAGGTTGCACAGTCAAGGTTGGTGTAATAATATCAATTGTGATGGGCAAAACAGTAGAAGCAGCACTTTCATTACCCGCAGCATCCGTTGCTTTTGCGGTAAGATTGATCACAGTTGCACCTCCAAATATAGATGCATGAATATCCTTTCTGAAACGACCACCTGTATTGACAGTAACTGTACCTAATGAGGTAACGCCATTAAAGAGTTCTACCGTAGTGTTGGCTTCTGCTGTACCCGTGATGGTTAAATCTGTTGCCTTGTTAGTAATATTATCAGTATGAGAATAGCCCGAATCATCTGCAGAAGCTAAATCAAGTGCACTTGGTGCATTTGGTATATTGGTGCCAACAAAGATAGATTTAGCTGCAGATACGGCTGTGTTGCCAGCAACATCTGTTGCTGTGGCAATGATGCTTTCCACACCTTGACCCATAGCAGTAATATCAGCATCCACTAAGCTGTAACTCCATGTTGTGCCTTTAACAGTCACCATTCTGTCGTTACCAGCTATCGACAACATAACAGTTGTGCCTGCTTCTGTCGTACCTGTAATTACTGTGTTTTTCTCAGCAAAGTTAATAACATCATCTGTAGCCACAGTGTTAATAACTGGATCAGTTGGACTAAGTGTATCAATGATGATTACTTTTTGATTTACCGTAGAAAAACCTCTTTCTGTTGCCGTTACTTTAATCGTGTATTCGCCATCTGTAAGACCGATAAGTCGAGCATCGGTCTTAGCGATCAACCAAGTTTTATTAGACTCAACAACAGGGTTGATAACCACTGTGGCTCCATCCGTCTTGATCAATTCAACTTTAATACTAGCTCCATGAAAAGGTCCGCTGCCCTTACTACTAACTACACCAAAAAGAGCTAAATCAGCTTTTTCAGTAACATTAATTATAGCGTCACTATTAGCATCTCCTGCAATAACGAGGGTAGAGTAAGGTTCTGTAGTCTCAAACGCCCAAGTGGTTTTATTGGCAATAGCTGCGACTTCGTTGCCTGCTATATCAGTAACCACGCCAGCGTCCATTTTCAGATAATACTCACCTTTAGCCAAATTATCCATGGGGTTAATGACAAGTTTGTCGTTAGAAATCGTGATTTGAGCATCATTAATATCGATGGTTTTAAAGGCACGAGTACCCCTGTTTTGCCAAATTTCTATATTTCCTCTGCCTGCAATTATATTCTCACTAAAATCCAACACTAAATTTGACGCTTCGCCTAGCACAGCATTAGGTTGCACAGTCAAGGTTGGTGTAATAATATCAATTGTGATGGGCAAAACAGTAGAAGCAGCACTTTCATTACCCGCAGCATCCGTTGCTTTTGCGGTAAGATTGATCACAGTTGCACCTCCAAATATAGATGCATGAATATCCTTTCTGAAACGACCACCTGTATTGACAGTAACTGTACCTAATGAGGTAACGCCATTAAAGAGTTCTACCGTAGTGTTGGCTTCTGCTGTACCCGTGATGGTTAAATCTGTTGCCTTGTTAGTAATATTATCAGTATGAGAATAGCCCGAATCATCTGCAGAAGCTAAATCAAGTGCACTTGGTGCATTTGGTATATTGGTGTCAATGCTGATTGCTTTTTGATTTATAACAGAGCTACCATTTTCTGTTACCGTTAGTCTAAATGTGTATTCACCATCGGTAAGATCGGTAAGTTGAGTATTAGTCTTGGCAATTGACCAAGCCTTGTTGGAGTCAACAGCAAGATAGATAGTTACAGTAGCCCCACCTGTTTTAATTAGCTCAACTTTGACAGCAACCGAAGTGCCTGCACTAACAATCACACCCGAAAGCGCTAAATTAGATTTTTCAGCGGCATTGATGATGGCGTCGTTATTAGTGTCTCCTTCAATAACAAAAGTAGAGGACAGTTTTTTAGTTTCAAACGCCCAAGAAGTTTTCTTGGTAACCGCTGCGGTAGCATTTCCTACACTATCAGTAACCACGCCAGCGTCCATTTTGAGATAATACTCTTCTGCGTCTAAATCATCTGTTGGGTTAATGGTAAGCTTGTCGTCGGTAATTTTAATTTGAGAATTATCATCAACAGCAATGATCTTAAAGGCACTCTTGCCGTATATTGTCCAAATCTCAATATTGCCTGTACCAACTTTAATGTTTTCACTAAACTCAAGCACTAAGTTTGAAGATTCGCCCAGTATGGCACTGGCTTGTGTGTTTAGAGTTGGAGGCGTATCATCCAAATCGTTAATGTTTAGGCGCAGGGTTTGTGTTGCTTTGTTGCCAGCGGCATCACTTGCAACGACGCTAAAGCTGTAATGGTTTTTATGTTCATAATCAGGGTTAGCGGTTAAGGTGACGGCACCTGTGGTACTGTCAATGCTGAATGCACTTGCATCGGTTCCTGATAACTCGTATCTAGCAATACCTACATCATCCTTTGCTACAGCGGTGTAAATCACTTGTCCTGCGCCTGAGTTTTCATCAATGGCAGTGGCAGTGCTACCAGAAGTAAACACGGGAGCGGTGGTGTCTGCTGTCTCATCAACATCGTTAATGTTTAGGCGCAGGGTTTGTGTTGCTTTGTTGCCAGCGGCATCACTTGCAACGACGCTAAAGCTGTAATG
The DNA here is from genome assembly GCA_028599035.1 of Gammaproteobacteria bacterium. GTDB lineage: Bacteria > Pseudomonadota > Gammaproteobacteria > PS1 > Pseudothioglobaceae > Thiodubiliella. The sequence goes on along the minus strand of JAQRMT010000013.1, from coordinate 4,189 downwards.
GTTTTTATGTTCATAATCAGGGTTAGCGGTTAAGGTGACGGCA
>JAQRMT010000013.1:0-4046 GCA_028599035.1 Gammaproteobacteria bacterium | reverse complement strand
TACTGTCAATGCTGAATGCACTTGCATCGGTTCCTGATAACTCGTATCTAGCAATACCTACATCATCCTTTGCTACAGCGGTGTAAATCACTTGTCCTGCGCCTGAGTTTTCATCAATGGCGGTGACACCATTGTTGAAAGTTGGGGCGGACTTGTCAATGGTAATTGCCGTTAATTTTGCAGCAGCACTGACATTGCCTGCAACATCGGTTTGTCTTACTTGAATACTATCGGCTGTATAAGTGCCTTCAGCCAAGGTAAAGCTAGTGTTTGTACCTGTTGTCCAGTCAGTGCCCTTATTAACGGAGTACTGCCAAGTAGCATCTGTTTCTAACCCTGTTACATTAACTTGACCATTGTTGGTAACACCATCTGTGCTTGATGAGCCAGTATCGGAAACAAGGGTAATGCTTGGGGCGTTTGAGGCAGTTTTGTCCAATGTAAAGGTAAGTTCATTACTATTACTGCTATTGCCTGCTAAATCGGTATCGGTAATGGTTAGTTTGTAGCTTGCATCTGCTGCATTTGCCATATAATTGGTATAGCTTGTCGCATCATTAACATCCGCTACCACATCACTGCCTTTGGTTAACGCATAAGCACGAGTATTGCCGCTTTCCAAGCCTGAGACAGTAACAGCGCTGTCGCTGGTAATCTTGTCGCTATCACTAGCACCCGTGTCGGTGGTCAAACTTAGTGTGGGAGCGTTTGGCGCGGTTTCATCAAAAGCTTGGGTGAATTGCGTTGCCATAACATTTCCTTGACCTGATACATTGCCTGTTACGGTATCAGCCGCAATATTAACGGTAATATTACCGTCTGTGAGTGCATCTTTTGGGGTGATTATTAAAGTAAATACTTTGTTTTGTGTATCACCTGAAGTTGCTGTTGTTAATGTACCTTTGGTGATATTTGCATTTGTTGCTGCGCCGCCAAAAATAATATCATCAAGTTCAAAACCTGTGACTGCTTCGGTAAAGGTAAAGGTTAAGGTAAATTCGTCATTGGTGCCATCGGGCTTGTTACTGCTAATAGTAACAATAGGTCTATCCACGACAGAGATAGCCACATTTTGGTCGCTGGTGTTGCCAGCAAGGTCGGTGGCTGTAATGGTGATTTGGTCTGCTTTGGTCGTAACAGCATTGGGTGGAGTTTTGTAAGTCACAGCGCCAGAGTCTGCATTGATGTCGAATTTAGTGGCATCAGTGCCTGAGATTGTATAAGTGATACCGTCATCAGCGGTGCCACCACTCATATTAATGGCTTGTGCGTCATAAACCGTAATATCTTGACCTGTAACGCCTGTGCCTGTGGCTGTGTCGCCATTGCTGAAAGTTGCAGCGGTGGTGTCTACGGTAACTGACAAGGCAGTAGAGGTTGAACCTGTGTTGCCCACAGCATCTGTTGCTATTGCAGTGATGCTTGCATTTGCGTTTTCAGGTAGTGTTACTTGTTTAGTAAAGTTGCCACTGCTATCAGCAGTGCTTGTGCCTAATGAAGTGGTGCCGTTAAATAGTTCTACCGTTGAGCCTGCCTCTGCTTTGCCCGTGATGGTTACAGTGGTGTTTTTCGTTATGTTGTCGCTATTGCTAGCACCTGTGTCATCTGCACTGTTTAAAGCTAAGTTTGTTGGCGCATCTGGGGCTTGCGTATCAACCGTGACTGTGTTGGTTGTGGCAGCTGGGCTATCAAGATTTGCTGTATTGCCAGCGATGTCAATAATGCTGCCTGAGCCTGTTAACGCTAATTTATTAGCAGCAGCGGTGATACCGCCTACATTGTCAGCTTCGTTATTAGTAATTGTATAGGCAAATGTTAATGTGTTTGTGCCTGAACCTGATACATAGGTTGCTGTTTTTTCTACTGCGCCTACCATGATTTTATAGCTTAGCTTGTCTGCGTCTGTGCTGGCAGTCATTGTAACTACTTCACTCATGGTGATATTAACAATCACTTTGTCGCCGGCTATAAGCGTGTCTGTTTTGGCTCTATCTGAACTGTCAGTAGCGCTGATCACGACACTTGTTACGGTTGCAGCTGTGGTGTCTAGGGTGTATTCTTTTGAGGCAATGGTACTTGTGTTATTGGCGTCAACTTGAGTGGCATCCTCTGTTTTTGAAACCACTACTCGCAGATTATGCGTGCCTTCATCGCCTAAATTGGCATTCATCCAAGTAACGGTTAAGTCGCTTGCAACCGTGCCTTTTACCCATGTACCCTCATTAGCTGAAAGCCACACGCTTTCACCTGTCTTAAGTGAGGTTGCTAGAGTAGTCGTAATGTCCTGTATTGTTGTTTTGGTAATAAAGTCATCGGCAACGCCATCAGCATTTGAACCTGTATCAGCCGAGAGTGTAAAGCCTGCATCGGTGATGGGGGATGTGACGAATGTATCAACCAATGCTTTAGTTACGGCGTTAATTTTTATTTGCTCAGCTTTCGCTTTTTCTCTTAGTGCGGTAGCCGTAGCAAGTGTTGCTTTTTTGTCTGCTAGTGCACTGGCATTACTACCATCATCGGAGTCAACGGCATTTTGAGCGGCTTGCGCTGCGGCGATTGCCTTAGCAACGGCTTGCGCTGCTTCAGCGTTCATCTTATCTCGAACTTTGAACGCACCAGCCTTAAGTTTGTCTGCTGTTGCTGTTGTTAAAAAGCCAGTACTATCAATATCTTTCACAATATCATTGATAATGGCTTGGAAATCACCTGCCGTGGTGGCTGCACCTGAAAGTACTGCGGCGACTTGCCCTGCCCTTACATTACCCTCTTCATCGCCTATGCTATTAATAGTGTCAACTTCTGTTGTAAAAACATTGCTTTCTAACCCGAGTGCATTCCGTACGACGATTTCAAGTCTGGCTATCTTCTCTGCATCAATATGCGCAAAAGAGCCTCCCGTGCCAATAATCAGCTTACCGTTGCTATCTACCGTGAATTCAGCGCCACTCACCACAACTTGCGTCACAATGGTGGTTTGTGCATTAATATGGACTGTCACTGCATCTAAGGCAAGTGTTGCAATAGAATATAAATCTTTTTTTAAGAAAGCTTCGGCATGGGTGGCTTCGTCGAAGAAGACTATATCGTTAGGCGTGCCATCTCCATTTGCATCGGCTTTAAGTCGAATGTAAACCGTGCCTGTGTAATCTTTGTGACTTGTTTTTAGGTCATCTTTAGAAAAGGTATAGGTGCCGTCTTCGTTAAGATCGACATTGGCGATTTGATTGCCATCTTTGTCGTAAACAAAAACAGCCTTCTCAACCTTAAATGTGCCTTTATCAACGTTATTTGTGCCTTTAATAAACCTACCCGCTGAAAAGGTGCCTCCTAAAGAAAAAGAATCAGTGTTATTGTCATTACCACCACCAGCGACAGCGACAGCTGCAACAAAAAATGTTAATATACCACGAAGACCTAAAGTAGGATCTTCAGAGGGACTTTGAAAGGTGTTTTTATTTGTTACGCTAGACTCAGTAGAAACAACCGATTGTTCGCCGTAGAAATAAACCACTTGAGTGCCGTCTTCTAAAGTGAAGAAGATATCAGCAAGCACATGATATAACCCACCATTTTCGATAGGTAGAGAAACTAAGCAAGACAAATCAGTGGCACAAACTTCAAAATAATCATCAAACACAACAACCTTGTCTTCTAAAGAGATTTCTAAATCGTTGCCGATTTTTTTGGCAATTAAGTTTGCGTCTTTAATATCAAAGTCTTTAGCGCCTAGTTGATAAGCCGTACCTGCTTGAACTTGGATGTGTTGTTTGCCTTTGGCAACAACAACGACCTCTTGATTAAGCTGGTCGGCAGTTTTTTGTGCTTTGGTTTGTAGGGTTTTGATTTGTTTTTGTGTGCTTGCTTGCATAGTTGTTTTTGCAATGACTTTCATCATCTCTTTCTCATAAAATACGGTATATTATAGAGGGAGAATTATAACCTATAAACACAACGCTTATGACCCAAATCCAAAAATAGAACCACCAAAACCCAAACCCAAACCCACGCCAAAAATCTAAAAAATTGTTCCTATTCAAGCCTTGCAT
>JAQRMT010000129.1 GCA_028599035.1 Gammaproteobacteria bacterium | reverse complement strand
CTTATGAATATTTTAAACTATAAACTTAATTCCACCAATGAACTTTTAAGTGCTCGTACGGGATTGCTAGCACCCATGCATTTAATGCAATCACTTGAGCTTACTAAAGCCATTGATCAGTACTTCCCTGCTTTAAACAGCAATAGCGCCCTTAAAGCAATGCCATTGGTGGTAAATAAAGAAAAACCCTTGTCAAATATGCTTTAACAAGGGTTGATTGAGTGGTGCGCCCTAAACGATTCGAACGTTTGACCTACGGCTTAGAAGGCCGTTGCTCTATCCAGCTGAGCTAAGGGCGCAAAATATGGTCGGAGTGAAAGGATTTGAACCTTCGACCACCTGGTCCCAAACCAGGTACGCTACCAAGCTGCGCTACACTCCGAAAAAACGATGATTATACTTTGTTAAGTATTTTAATGTTTGATTTATTCTAAGAATGTTCAAAATAGGCATTGTGCGCTTCAAGCTCTGCTTTGTTAGCCTGAATTACTTTAATTTTGGCGCGATTAGTGTCAACTCTTGAGATTAGGGTTTTGGCATCTTGTTCGTTGTTATGGCTTTCGTCAAATAAATTAGTTTGTCCGCCAGTCATGGCTAAATAAACCTGCGCCAAGATTTGCGCATCAAGTAATGCGCCGTGAACGATTCGTGCGCTGGTATCAATTTCAAAACGACGACAAAGTGCATCAAGGTTATGCATGCCACCAGGTCGCTGTTGTTTAGAAACCTTTAAAGAGTCAATAATTGTACAATTATCTTCAATGCGCTGCTCAGTGCCCATTAATGCCAATTCGTGATTTAGGAACCCAAGATCGAAAGGGGCGTTATGAATAACTAAGGTAGCGTTTTCAATATATTCTAAAAATTCCTCGGCAATTTCTTCAAATTTTGGTTTATTTTTTAAAAAACTGTCCTTAATGCCGTGAATTCGCTCAGAATCACCCACCAGACGATTAGGCTGAATATATTGATGGTATTCATTGTCTACTATGATTTCTCTATTGATGATTTCAGTGCAGCCAATTTCAATAATACGATGCCCTTCAGAAGGCTCAATGCCTGTGGTCTCAGTATCTAAGATAATTAGTCTTTTCATCAAATATTCCTTGTGTTTATTTTCGTGTAAAATTGCCTATTTTATCGTATTTACAAGTTGAGATTATGGCAAGAGTAACTGTTGAAGAGTGTTTAGATTTTGTAGAAAATCGTTTTGAATTAGTATTAGTAGCGGCTAAGCGTGCGCATCAGTTAAGCTCTGGCGGGCATAGATCGACTTTGGAAGTTGGCAAGGATAAGCCAACTGTGGTTGCGCTTAGAGAGATTGAGGCGGGCTTAATTAACGCATCAATTCTAACAGAAAAATACGCCATGGAGATGGAACTAAGCGCACAAGAAAAAGTAGCAGATAGTGCCAAGATGGCAGAAGTGGAAGCGGAATTATCAACCAGAGCAATTGATGAATCTTCTGATGAAATGAGCGAAGTAGTAAAGACTTAAGTGCGGCTATTTTTTCTACACAATTAAAAAAGAGTATAAGCCTTTAACAATTTCTAGAAAATTATATTAGCGTTTAATGATAGTTAAAATTCCATATAATAAGTGTGTATTATTCTCAAATAATTTAATCAAGAGGAGAGCTTAAATGACCAAT
>JAQRMT010000128.1 GCA_028599035.1 Gammaproteobacteria bacterium | reverse complement strand
TTACCGCACTTAGGCGCATCGACTGCTGAGGCAGAGGATAACTGCGCTATTATGGTGGCAAATCAAGTGAAAGATTACCTCGAAAATGGCAATATTTTAAATTCTGTTAATTTTCCAGAAGTTAAAATGCCTAGAGCGGGCGAGTTTCGTTTGGCAATCACGCATAAAAATATCCCCAATATGGTGGGGCAAATATCAACCATACTTGCAGATGCGCAGATTAATATCATTGATATGCTGAACAAATCAAGAGAGGATGTCGCTTATACTTTAGTTGATATAGAGTGTGAAGTTTCTGATATAGTGGTTGATAATCTAAAGCAAGTTGAAGGTATTTTAAGCGTAAGAAGTCTTTGAAGTGAAAAAATGACTAAAACACTGGAGCAATTAAGAGTTGAAATTGATACACTGGATAGGCAAATTCAGTCGTTGATTGGCGAGCGGGCTGAGCTGGCTTCAGCTGTTGCAGAGGTTAAAAAATCAACAAAAGACCAAGGTGGTTTTTATCGTCCAGAGCGAGAGGCGCAAGTACTTCGTGCGATTATTGAGCGCAATGATAACCTGCTTAAAGACAAAGATATGGCGCATATATTTCGTGAGATTATGTCGGCTTGCCTTGCTTTAGAGCAAAAGATTAAAGTGGCTTATCTGGGTCCTAAAGGCACTTATACACAAGAGGCGACTTTGAAGCATTTTGGTCATGCGGTATCGACGCTAGATTGTGGCAGTATTGATGAAATATTCCATGAAGTGGAAAAAGGTAATGCGAATTATGGTGTTGTGCCGATTGAAAATTCATCTAACGGTGTGATTGGTACAACGGTTGAGATGCTTTATTCTCAAGATTTAAAAGTTTGTGGCGAAGTTGAAATCTCAGTGCACCACCAATTAATGATGGCAGACCAGTCAAAGGAAATCAAAGTAATCTATGCACATCAACAAGCACTTGATCAGTGTCAACGATGGCTGAGTGATAATTATCCAAATGCTGAATTGAAATCAGTCGCCTCTAATGCTTTTGCGGCCAGTTCTGTCAAAGATGAGCCAAACGCAGCAGCGATTGCATCAGAGGCAGCGCTTGGTTTATACGACTTAGAGCGCATTGCTAAAAATATTGAAGACAAGGCGGGCAACACCACGCGTTTTTTAGTACTTGGCAAGGAAGAAGTGCCAGCATCAGGTAAAGACAAGACCTCTGTATTAATAGTCGCTAAACACGAAGCGGGCGCATTACTTGATTTGTTGTCTCCCCTTAAAGAGCAAGGCATCAATATTTTGCAACTTGCGCATCACCCAATACCAGATGCTAAATGGGAATATATGTTTTTAGTTGACATTGAAGGGCATCAGCAACAAGAGTCTGTGAAAAAAGCGCTGACAGAGGTTGCTAAAAAAGCAATTAAGATGACTGTCTTAGGCTCTTATCCTATTACTGTTTTGTGATGTATTACAACAACTTTTTGGGTTTGCCTATCTGTAACGAATAAGCGTATGGTTCAAGTGCAAAAAAGAGTATTATCAACACTTAAGAACTCTTGAATTCACATCATAAGCGCAACAATTTAAGACAACAAATTAAAATTTCTTATTTCGAACAAGTTAAACTAAACAACAAAACGGAGTAAAGAATATGAGTAAAAAACGAACCAACTACACTTCAGCATTTAAGACCAAAC
>JAQRMT010000127.1 GCA_028599035.1 Gammaproteobacteria bacterium | reverse complement strand
TGGAAAGAAGGCAAGGACTTCACCACGCTGTTTTGGTGAAAGCCTTGCCTTCACTATTGCCTCCAACTTTGAACAATTAACTTCCACAGCGCTTGTTTTTTATGGATAATAGCGAAGTTATGAAACCGATTTACAATTTACAATACAATACAATAACACAGCACAGGTAACATGCGCTAAACTAAGCCGAACGCCCCTTACTTACTTTATTAAATACCTTAGCCACTTAATCGGTGGTTTTTTTATGGGGTTTGCTAAAACAAACAAGGGTGTTGCTAAAACAAACAAGGGTGTTGCTAGCACTAACAAGCTCGTTTCTTTTTCTAACAAGCTCGTTTCTTTTTCTAACAAGCTTGTTTCTTTTTCTAACAAGCTTGTTTCTTTTAGCAACGAGCTTGTCTGTTTTAACAAAATGCCCAACAACCAAGCAAAAAACACTGCCACTAAAGCATTTTCAACTTTTTATCGTTTAACTTAGGACGCAACTATGATCAACAAAAAATACAGCGAACTCAACGACCAACTACAAAATATGAACACCTACATCTTTAGCACCCCCGAGAAGCAAACCGAACTCGGGCTAGACGCTGCCCAACTCAAACAATTTGACACCTACAAAACCCAATATCAACAATCTTTTGCCATTTATATTGACCCAGCCAAAAAAACCCCACGCTGCCACTGAGCAAATGAAAAAGGGTAGCGCCCCCCCTTTTCCTTTGCGCCAAGAAGTAGAGCGAAGCGGCGCTTTTTGGCGTCAAGTGAATTTGCCTTGTTATATTTTATTTCCATCGTTTATTGAATGAGTCAACAATATTATTACAAATACCCTCATCCTCAATTTTATTTATCATAAATACTTTTTTTCCAGCATCTTTAATTGACGCACCTAAATGGTAAGTTTGTTTTTTATCAATAATAATGAACCTATCATGAAAATCTTTAGTTGTTTTTTCCTCAATAATCAAATTATTATATTGCGTAAGGAAAAGTTGTTTCTCATAATTATAATCAGGTGGTTTTTTAAATGTTAGAACTTTGATCAACAATTTAGTTGATTGAAAATGTTTGAATAACTCGAATATTGAGGAATCAATATAAGGGTCTATGATATAAATTTCTTTAATTGAGCCGTGTACAATATTTCTAATTTTTTGATATGCCGAATGTAGCAACCCTTTTTCAAAATATAGTTCTATAACCTCTGAGTTTATCGGCGCTATAGAATTATCAATTAAATCCCATCCTATATTTTTCAATCTAAATTTTATATTTGATTGATTATGTTCGTCCTTTAGTAATTCAGTAAATATCAAATAAATTGCTCTTAAAGCATCATTATCTTCTAGGTTTTGAATAGACTCATTCACTCTTGGCAAGTATGCCCTTACCCTAGTTTTATGTGAGTAGCTTTCATCTTTTGTTAAAGTTAAATCTATCTGTACTCCTGCCGATTGAACTATCTGCAAGAATTCATCACTATTTAGCGATGATAATATTGATAGCGCAATAGGAAGCGGATTTAATTTGTTTGAAAATTCCTCCATTTTATCTCCTTAAAATATAACGTCGCAAATCACTGGGAAATTTAGCCGTAGCGACGAAGGAGCGTAGGTTAAATTTTTCCATGTGCATTTGCCTTGTTATGCATTTTTAAAATGCTTGCTAATATTGGTATTCCTTA
>JAQRMT010000126.1 GCA_028599035.1 Gammaproteobacteria bacterium | reverse complement strand
AAGCAGGCAAAATGTGCACCACGAGTATTGGCAGAACAGATTAAGGCGAATTTTCCAGATTCTGCAGAGGTGAAAAAGATTGAAATTGCAGGGCCTGGGTTTATTAATTTCTTTATGTCTCAGGGTTCAAATGCTTCGGTGGTTAGTCAAATTTTAGCAAAAGGTGCAAAATATGGTGCCTCAACTGTGGGTGTTGGGCGGCGTGTATTGTTGGAGTTTGGCTCAGTTAATCCGACTGGACCTTTGCATGTTGGGCATGGGCGTGGCGTGGCGTATGGCTCAACGATGGCAAATATTTTGCGTACTATTGGCGTTGAAGCAGATTGTGAATATTATGTTAATGACGCAGGGCGGCAGATGGATATTTTGGCAGTTTCGGTGTATATGCGTTATATTAATGCACAGAAATTTCCTGATAATGGCTATAAAGGCGATTATATTCAAACTATTGCCAATCAAATAAAAAATGTTGAAAAACTAGATATTTTTGCACGAGTTACTTGTAAAGATGAATGCGATGGCGGCGATAAAGAGCGTTATATTGACGAGTTAATTGCCAGTTGTAAGGCGATGCTTGGCGATGACTATAAAGTTGTTTTTGATTTGGCGATTGAGGATGTGTTGGTTGACATTAAACAGGATTTGTTGGAATTTGGTGTTGAATACCAGCAGTGGTTCTCAGAGCAATCTTTGATAGACAGTGGCTTAAGCAAGGCAATTGTAGAACAGTTGCAGGCTTCTAATCATATTTATGAGAAAGACGGTGCATTGTGGTTCAAGACGACTGATTTTGGCGATGATTTAGATCGTGTGGTAGTGCGTGATAACGGCATGCACACTTATTTTGCCTCAGATATTGCTTATCACTTTGAAAAGCTTAAGCGAGGTTACGATACCATTGTTGATATTTGGGGGGCAGATCATCATGGCTATATTGCCCGTGTTAAAGCCTCCATTAAGGCGCTTGGAAACGACCCTGAAAAACTCAAAGTATTGCTTTCACAGATGGTGCATTTATATCGAGGGGGCAAGAAGTTGAAAATGTCCACACGGAGTGGTGAGTTTGTAACTTTAAGGGCATTACGCAATGAAGTAGGCAATGATGCGGCGCGTTTTTTCTATATTATGCGTAAATCTGAGCAGCAGATGGATTTTGATTTGGATTTGGCAAAGTCTAAAACTAATGAAAATCCTGTGTTTTATATTCAATACGCCCACGCGCGTATTTGTTCTGTGCTTAATAAAGCAGGTGGTAACCAAACGCCAGATTTAACGCTACTTAACAACGAATACGAGCAAACACTCATCAAACAACTCAGCCGTTATGCCGACACAGTTAAAAATGCTGCACTGAGTTATGAGCCACATATTTTGGCGTATTATTTGCGTGACTTGGCTGGCGACTTTCACAGTTATTACAACAACAGCGAGTTTTTGATTGAAAATAAAACCCTACAAGCCTCTCGCTTAGAACTTATCATTGCCACTAAACAAATACTTCAAAATGGATTGGGTTTATTGGGCGTGTCTGCACCTGAAAAAATGTAAGATAAATTGGGTTAAAAGTGAAATAAAACTAGGTTTTTGTCAAAAAACAAGCAAAATAGAGGTTTAATTTAGTTAAAAGTTGAAATAAAGGTTTTTTTAATAAGAATATAGAAAACGGAAAAAAATAGCAGGTTGTT
>JAQRMT010000125.1 GCA_028599035.1 Gammaproteobacteria bacterium | reverse complement strand
TTTATCCTGAATACAAAGCGCATCGTAAGCCAGCCGATGAAGAGTTGGTGATGCAAATTGAGCCATTGTATGACATTATTCGTGCTATGGGTTTTCACTTTATTTGTGTTGACGGGGTTGAGGCGGATGATGTGATTGCCACGCTGGCAAATTTAGCAAAAGCGCATCGGTTTGACACAATTATTGCCAGTGGCGATAAGGATCTAATGCAACTGGTGAATGGGCACATACAGCAGTTAGACATGAAAGGAAACTTGCTAGACTACCAAGGCGTGGTTGATAAAATAGGGGTTAAACCTGAGCAAATCTTAGATCTTTTGGCGCTGACTGGCGATAGTGCTGATAATATTCCTGGTGTGCCAAGTGTCGGGCCTAAAACGGCCATTAAATGGCTGGAGCAGTTTGACTCTATTGACGGTATTAAGGAAAATTCTGAACAAATTGGCGGCAAAGTGGGCGAGAAGCTGCGTGATAATTTTGACTTATTGGATTTATCTTATCGCTTAGTGCAACTCAAATTCGATGTGCAATTGCCTTGTGATATTTTGGATGATGAGCCAGGTGCTGATAATGTGGAGCTTGCCAATCTTTATCAAAAATATGGCTTTAAAATATGGCTCAAACAGTTGGATGTCGGACAGCCTGCGGCACAAGTGGCAGAGGCAACAACTACACCAATAATTAAAACAACACAAGCTGAAAAACCTCAGTCTGACTGGCTCGTAGAATACACCCAAAGCGTTATTTTCACACAGGTAGATTTTGAGCGTTTAGTTGAGCGTTTAAAGGTGTGTAAGAATTTTGTGTTTGATTTAGAAACCACTTCGCTGGACTATATGAATGCACAAATTGTCGGCTGGGTATTTTTGCTGGATAAAGACAGTTTTTATATACCAGTCGGACATGATTATTTGGATGCGTCAAAGCAATTGGAGTTTAATTATGTGCTTAATCAATTAAAGCCAATTTTAGAAGATGTATCTATCGGAAAAGTCGGGCAAAACTTAAAATATGATGCGCATATTTTGGCGAATTATCAAATTGATTTGCAAGGCATTAGTGATGATACTATGATGAAGTCGTATGTGTTAAATTCAGTAGCAACACGGCACAATATGGATGACTTGAGTGCGTATTATTTAGATCATCAAACCATTCATTTTACTGATGTGGCAGGCAAGGGCAAAAAACAACTAACTTTTAATCAAATTGATATAGACATCGCTACCCCGTACGCCTGCGAAGATGTGATCGTAACGCATAAACTTAATGAAGTATTAGCGCACCAGTTGGTGAAATATCCAGATATGTACAAACTTTATCTACAAGTAGAATTGCCATTAATCCCTGTGCTAGTAACGATGGAGCGTAATGGTGTGGAATTAGATACGCAAGCGCTCAATACACAGAGATTAAAAGTTAGAACGGAAATGAGTGATATTCAAGCGCAAGCTTATGAGTTAGCGGGCAATGCGTTTAATTTAGAATCACCCAAGCAAATCCAACAAATTTTATTTTCAGAAGAGGGTTTTGGACTAGAGCCGAAAAAGAAAACCCCAAAAGGCGCACCTTCAACCAACGAAGAGGCTTTGAAATTATTAGATCACCCATTAGTGGATTTGATTTTGAGTTATCGCACCCTGACTAAGTTAAATTCGACCTATCTTGAGGCGTTGCCTAAACAGGTTGATTTAAACACTAAGCGTTTGCACACCTCTTATCATCAAGCAGTGACCGCAACAGGGCGTTTGTCTTCTAGCAATCCGAACTTGCAAAATATCCCTATTCGTTC
>JAQRMT010000124.1 GCA_028599035.1 Gammaproteobacteria bacterium | reverse complement strand
TGGATAAAATTCGCATTATTGCTGAATTGTTGGGTTTTTAGAGAAGCTTTTAACTTGAATATTCTACTAACACGCACCTTATCTCAAGTCCAACCATTGCAAACTTTGGTAAGTCAGAGCGGTTATCAACCTATCTTGTTCCCCAGTTTAGAAGTTGAAGCGTTAAGTAATGCACCACTTAAAAATCATTATGATGTGCTGATTTTTATCAGTAGCAATGCGGTTGAATATGGTTTAGAAACACTTAAGAACTTAGAGCATCAGCAGTGTAAATTTTTTGCTGTAGGTGCAGCAACTGCAAATAAACTTAATGAATATGGTTTTAAAGTTGATGCTTTTCCTAGTGAAAGAGCATCTAGCGAAGCGTTGCTGGCAATGCCAGAAGTGAAAGCACTTGTAAGTAAAGATATTCTGATTTTTCGAGGTAAAGGCGGAAGAGAAACACTCAGAGAAGGTTTGGAGCAATATAATACAGTTGAATATATTGAAGTCTATCAGCGTGTGGTGTGTGATATCACACCATTGCATCACAGCTCTTTGTCAGAATTTTTACAAAGCAATAAAGGCATCATCACCGCAACTAGTGTTGAAAATCTGAGTGCACTTTTATCAATCATTGAACAAATTGATGCCAGTGTGTTAGCCACAATCAAACATTATCCATTAGCAGTATTAAGTGAGCGTATTAAAAATTTTGCACAATCTGTGGGTTTTTCTCAAATTGAGATTGCCACACAAACTAGCGATCAAGGCCTACTTAAAGCAATTCAATATTTATTAACCCAGCATTAAAATACCGTGCGTTTTAGGTTTCAAAAAATTTCTTTGGTCAAGGCGTAGATTGCAGCTAATGGCTAGTCCTTATCAAAATCTACAACATAGATCAAAGGAATTTTTTGAGACTTAAAGTGTCCTCCTAGAGGATTGCTGTGTAGCGCTAATGCGGTATTTTAATGCTGGGTTAATAAGCAAGTGAAGAAGGCCTTGCCTTCCTCACTTGCTTAAAAACCAATGATAAGGGTTTGTTTCAAATCATTCAAAAATTTGACAAACCTATTGATTTGCATTTATAATTTAAACATCTTATAAGCATAAGGCAAAAAAATGGACACACTAACAATATCAAAAATTTTGCAAAATTCAGGTCTAGAAAGAGAACCTGCTGAGGCGATCGCTAAAATTGTCGATGAAAAAAACCAAGAACTGGCAACCAAGCAAGATTTAAAAATATTGGCAACAGTTTTAATAGGCATTATAGCGGCGGGTTTTGGTTATATTATTAGTACGCAAAATACCATTATTAGTGCAATGACTATTATTGCAAAGTAAATCACACTCAAAGGTGGGGCTGAGTGGTTTTACAAAACTATATTTCTTAGGGAGGATAGGTTGTGGTTAAGTTAAGTGTATCTAAAGCAGCAAGAATGTTGGGTATTAGTCGTTTTGATATTCAAAATCAAATTAATAATGGCAAACTGCAAACCCATGAAGGCTATGTAACAACAGACAGTTTAAGATTGGCGTATCCAAGTGTTAATCTAAGTTCTGAGCAAGACCATCATATCCAAAAAATGCAACAGATTAAGGATAATGCTATACACAAAATAGAGGCTGATACCGCTGTTCACAGTGTAAATAATAAAGTTTATACAGGCATTATCACCCATCTAAAATCCAAACTTTACAAAGAAGAGCTCAAAAACCAACATTATGAGATGATATTTGCTGAATTGACTGAGCGTTTAGAGGTGCTTGAGAAAAATTGCCATTCTCAAGACAAAAAGGCATTACACAAACTTCAAGGTT
>JAQRMT010000123.1 GCA_028599035.1 Gammaproteobacteria bacterium | reverse complement strand
AATACGCTTAGGCGATGCAACCAGCACTTCGCTCACATCCGCCTCTTCAAATTTAGCGCGCGAAAAAGTGCGTTCCGCCATCACTTTCTCACCCGGCAACGCTCCACTCACGAAAATCACCTTATCTTCAAAATGCGCAATGCCACGCCCTTCATGCGATAAAGATTCAATAGTTAATTCGTAAGTTTTGGCTTTTGGTTTTCTTCTGCGACCCATAGTTTGTGCAAATCGTTAATTAGGCTAATTATCCAATAGTTCCACCCAATGTTTAACAGGAATTTTACTATCTTTTTGCAGATGCATCAAACAACCGATATTCGCAGTCACAATCATTTCAGGATTGCTAGCAGTTAGGTTGTTGAGTTTATTCGCCTTTAACTGCTTTGAGAGTTTGGGTTGAAAAATAGAATAAGTGCCTGCTGAGCCACAGCACAAATGCGCATCTGCAACGGGTGCAGACATATAGCCGAGTTGTTGCAAGATAGACTCTACTAAGCCACCGAGTTTCTGCCCGTGTTGCAGGGTGCAAGGTGAATGGTAGGCGACTTTCTTATCAATAGTTTTTAATACAGACAAATCTTTATCCGCCAAAAACTCAGCAATATCTTGCGTTTTCTCGCTTACCGCCTGTGCTTTTTGGTAATATTCATCGTCTTTATCAAACAGCGACCCATAGTCTTTAACCATCACCCCACAACCACTAGCACTAGAGATAATCACCTCAGCAGTGTGCCACGCATCAATATTGCGTTTAATTTTTTTTAACGCTTCATCAACTGCGCTTAAGTGTTGGTCAATCGCCCCACAGCACTCTTTTTGTGGGGTCTGCTCCACTTCATAACCGAGTTTAGCCAAGATATTCTGAACGCTGTGATTAATATTAGGTGCCAGCGTAGGTTGCACACAGCCACTTAATAACAATACTTTTTTAGTCACTGTTTTTGGTTTAACAACGGGCGTTTGAATACGAGAATGCCGAAACAAAAACCCAACCGTATTAAACAATGCAGGTGTGGTTAAAAATTGTCGCACTGCAAAACGAGAAGCCTTTTGCCACAGCGGTCGCCTACCTTCTATTGCTGCCCTGCCAATGTCCAACAAATGCCCGTATTCCACGCCCGATGGGCAAGTCGTTTCACAAGAGCGGCAAGTCAAGCACCGATCTAAATGCTGCAAACTATTGGCAGAAGTAGCGTTATTCTCTAACGCCGATTTAATTAAATAAATCCGCCCCCGTGGCGAATCCAACTCCGACCCCAGCAGTTGATAAGTTGGACAAGTTGCCAAGCAAAATCCGCAATGCACACATTTGCGAATGATGTCGTTGGCTCTTAAATTTTGAATGTTGATGGTTTGCATAATATTTTCTTTACTGCCCTATCAAAATTAGACTCAAAAAGTTTACCTTAAGTAGCCCTGTGTTTTTCAAATTTACTTTCACTTTCGTATTATGCGTAAAAAAAATAATTAAAGTAGCCCGATTGTTTCTGTGGCGTAAACACCTACTTTCATTTTCTGATTGTCTGCCGTGCAGAGCAAGGAATTTGTTAAGGTCATTACTTTAATGCCGCTTGTAATTGGGCTAATAGGACATCACTTTTACTCAAGGACTGACTCATTTTTGCCAATAACTCCTCACTGGAATATTGCTTTTCAACTTCTGGCTGATGTGGATTTTTAATGTCTAAATTATAGCCATTATTTTGAATGGTTTTTATATCCACTTGCCATGCAACTTCGTTTTCTTTGCGTTCGTGCCACCATTTTTTTAACGCCCCAAACTCAGATAACTGTATCGGTTTGGTCTTGGAATAAGCCTTATAACCCTCAGGCAGTTTATGTTCAAAATACCAAATTTTTTGAGTGGGTTTGCCTTTGGTGAAAAACAACAAATTAGTCGC
>JAQRMT010000122.1 GCA_028599035.1 Gammaproteobacteria bacterium | reverse complement strand
GTGTAAATGAAAGAATATCACTATAAACTATATATTTACAGCAATAAGTGAAAATTTGTTAGAACTGCAAAAGTGGCTTATGATGTGAATTCAAGATTAATGTTTGTGTCCCCTTATCTCTCGATTGTGGCACTGTTGCAAACTAACATCAAGCGATTGTTGGCATATTCAACCATCTCTCATATTGGCTTTGTTTTATTGGGTTTTGCCACAGGCGTGGTTACGGGTTATGGTGCAGCGGTATTCTATATTTTGGTTTATGTATTGATGAGTTTGGCGGCATTCGGTGTTATTATTTCGCTCAACAAAAAAGGCTTTGAAGCGGACTTAATTAGTGATTACAAAGGGTTAAGCGCTCATTCACCTTGGTCTGCCTTGATGATGTTAATCGTTATGTTGTCCATGGCAGGCATACCCCCCTTCATTGGCTTTTATGCAAAATTATTCATCTTGCAACAAGTGATTTCTACTGGCATGATAACCGTGGCAATTATTGCCGTTGTGTTTGCTGTTATCAGTGCCTACTACTATCTACAAATCATCAAATCAATGTATTTTGAGGAGGGTGATGAAGCGCAAAAAAAGACCACAGCGCCTATGGATATACAACTGGTTGTCTCTATTAATGCTGTGTTGATTTTGGTAGTAGGACTATTTCCAGATTTTTGGATGCAATTGGCACTTTCCCTTTTTTAGATTTTTCTTGTTGAGTTTAAGTGAGCAAAGGTTTTGGGGTGGTGTAAATGAAAGAATATCACTATAAACTATATATTTACAGCAATAAGTGAAAATTTGTTAGAACTGCAAAAGTGGCTTATGATGTGAATTCAAGATTAATGTTTGTGTCCCCTTATCTCTAATTGGTTATATAGTTTTTAACGAATGGCCAATTAGAAAATTGCTCCTATTTTTATTCATCAAACAAGGAGACTATGATGAAAAATGTAAAAACACTCTTGTTAGCAACCCTAGCAAGTTTTATGATGGTAACATCAATAATGGCAAATTCAATTGGCAGTGATGCTGATTTGATTTTTAGTAATGATAATGCGCAAGTTCAGTCAGTAGATTTGGCTAAATTATCAACCATTGAAATGCAGGAAACTGAAGGGGCTGTGGGTTGGTTTGTGGTTTGGGGCGTTAGTTTTATAGCTAGTAGATGGTCAAGTCCAGTCTACTAATTAAACTTTAATTGGTGAATAATGGCTCTTAAATTGATAAGAGCCATTATTTTTTATCACATAAATTATGAGTATTATTTCAATTTTTCTTATTCTTGGCGGTCTTGAGCTATTGTTTTATTTTATTTATAAGGCAATTAAGCGCAAAAAAAGCGACGAATAGAGAAACTGAAGGGGCTTGGTGGCCGATATATTACGGAATATCAATATATGTAAGAAACCCTGCTGCTTTCCACGGAATTATGCAAGGATTTGTACACGGTACGGCGAATTATGGACATAGAAATAATTGGTGGTAAATAAAATAATTGGCAGGTATTTATTGTATCTGCCATTAAAAATATGTCAAATTATTTTTAATTTATTAAAATTTTTAGTAAAAAAAATTTGGCATATTTTTAACAAAAACAAAAAATCTGTAAAAAACAATATTTCTGATGATGGCATAACTAAAGGTTTTGTTTTTGGTGAGTTGTTTGCACTTGTTGTTATGCTAATAACATCTATTTTTAAATGAGGAAAATGATTTTTAACAAAAGACCAAATAATTTACCACGAGATGACGCTGGAGGCAGGGCGTATTTTTGGGCAAGTATGCCTGAGTTTATTTTTGTAATTATTATTTTATTGATTTTGCTAGTACGTTTTCTTCGTTAATTTATAAAAGAATCTAAAATATGGATAAAATAAAGGACTTTATTACAACCTGTCGGTCGAACCCGATTGAAGAT
>JAQRMT010000121.1 GCA_028599035.1 Gammaproteobacteria bacterium | reverse complement strand
ACGCCACCAAACGGCGGATTAGCCAAAATAACATCCACCCGATGATTTTGCGAATATTCACTTAGCGGTTTTGCCAATGAATCGCCAAACGCAATATTAGGCGTGTTAATGTCATGCAAAATAAGATTGGTATTGCCCAATAAATACGGCAGGGGCTTATATTCCCAGCCCATCACATTATGTTGCAGTGCCTCGCTATCAGCAACAGTTTTGGCTTGGCTTTTTAGATGCTCCAAGGCGGCAGTCAAATACCCACCCGTGCCACAAGCAGGATCTAGCACTTTTTCACCCAGTTTTGGATCGGTTAGTTCCGCCAATAATTGCGTAATTGCCCTAGGCGTATAAAACTCACCCAGCGTGCCAGCACTTTGCAATTCACTTAAAAAACTTTCATAAATTTGCCCAAAAATATGCTTGTCTTTGCTATTGTTAAAATCAATCTCATTCAGCTTGTTAATCACTTG
This sequence comes from Gammaproteobacteria bacterium, assembly GCA_028599035.1. Taxonomy (GTDB): domain Bacteria; phylum Pseudomonadota; class Gammaproteobacteria; order PS1; family Pseudothioglobaceae; genus Thiodubiliella. The sequence goes on along the minus strand of JAQRMT010000121.1, from coordinate 1,574 downwards.
ACGCAAATGAATACCCGATTTCATATAATTATAGTTAGTAGCAAACACCTCTCGCACCAACACTGCCCGTTTATTGCCCGTGGAAATATCAATCTTGGCAAGCATCGGAAACAAAGTTTGGTCAATAAAAGTCAATAATTCATCCCCCGTCATCCCCTCATCATTTTGCGCCCACTCACTCCAGTGTAATTCTGCTGGAATGGGTGAAGTGTAATTAGTTTGAATAAGCGCCAGTTCTTTGTCTTTATCGCTGAATATTTTTAAAAACAACATCCAGCCGAGTTGTAATATCCGCAACTCATCACTGCCTGTGCCAGTGTCTTGCCGCATTATTTTGCGTGCTGATTTTACGATGCCTGAGAGGTTGCTCATGTTTTATCCTGTTTAACTGGGTGGTAGATGATCAATTTGATGACATATTTGCTCTTTGGATTTTTTCCAATCTAAGAGTGCTTGATTTCCTGCTTCGCATTGCCGATCTCGTGATAATAGAATAAATTCTGGTGTCAATATGAACTCAGAAAATAGTGCTTTCGTAGTTTTCTTATTGTAATGGTTCTCACCTTTTAATATGAGGTTAGTATCACAAATATTCTGTATTAATATTTTTCTATCAATCATTCTAGTATTTGCAGCAACACCATAAATAAATAGTTTGCTCATAAGCCTGTAGAAAGAACAAGATTGCCTTGTTTCATCTTCAAACCATTTATTGTTAAGTTCTTGTAGATTTTCTATAATTAAATCAATAGCTTTAATTATTTCATCATCCTCAAGAAAGTTATTTACATAATGAATAACAATATCTATTACATTTGTAAGTAAAAGACTGCCTGTATATTCATCATAATCATCAGTAAATTTAAGCCATCGTTCAAATAATCTTTTAGATATAACTTGCTGTATAAGTTCATCTTCAATATTAAAAAAACAAAGATTTAAAGCTGACTTACATTCATAGCTTAAATGATTGTCAATTTTTATACGTTCAATAAAAGACTCTATTTCTTTATTATTTAATTGATTTAGAACCTTCCCTAGTAATTCAAATAACTTAGGAGATCTTAATGGATACTCCAAATAAAACATCAAGAATTGTTTCCAAAAACAGTTATCTTCTGAAAGTTCTATAATTATTTTTTTAACAAGGATTTTATCATCCAAATCAAGAGTGGTGTTATTAAAATAAAAAACCTCTCTCAGCACTTCGAATTTTAAAATAAGATTATTTGACTCGGCTGCTATTTTTATTTTTTTGTTGGCTGGCAAGTGGTTAACTAAATTAATAATTGTTAAAACATCCTCTTTTTGATCCAATATATCAATCAATTTCTTGTATGATATTTCATATAAAACAAATACCACAAGATTAATAAAACCATCTGGGATAAATCCACCACCTTCCTCAAATGCTGAAATAAATTTATAAATTAGTTCTATATTTTTACCTTCTATCCCTTTTTTATAGTTTTCAAAAGATTCTAATTCCCAGTGTAACTCGGAAATATCATGCATATCATATTGAATATTAATAGAACTTAGAATTTTGAAGATATTGAAAGCAATATCTTCAA
>JAQRMT010000120.1 GCA_028599035.1 Gammaproteobacteria bacterium | reverse complement strand
TCTAAATCTATAATTTAACATAATATAAATTATGCGAACTTATTACAACTGTTTGGCAATGATGCTTGATAACGCTTTAATATGATCTTTTCGGTCATTTAAGGCTGGGATATAACTAAAAGTTTTGCCACCTGCTTGCATAAAATAACCCCTGTTTTCCTCATCAATCTCTTCTAGGGTTTCTAGGCAATCTACAGAGAAGCCAGGACAGATAACCTGAACATGACCAACGCCATCTTGTGCCAAAGATTCTAGGCTGGCTTTTGTCTGTGGCTTTAGCCATTCCTCACGACCAAAGATTGACTGAAAACAAAGTTGGTATTCGTTGTCTTGTAAATTAAGCGATTTAGTGAGCAATCTGGTTGTTTCAACACAATGTTCATAATAAATATCGCCATTATCAACAAAGCGTTGCGGTATGCCGTGAAACGAAATCATTAACTTGTTTGGCTTACCATGTTGCTGCTGATGCTCAGTAACTGAATTAGCTAAAGACCGAATATAGTTCTTATCTTGATGGTAATTATCAATAAATACCAGTTCTGGCTTGGTATCCCAGCCATTAAGCGCCTTATGGATTGCATCAAGTGTCGAGCTTGTTGTGGTATCCGAAAATTGCGGATAAAGCGGCAAAACGACGATTTTGTCACACCCTTGTGTTTGAAATTTCTCAAACGCCAAGTTGATCGATGGATTCCCGTAACGCATACCTACCTCAAATACCAAATTGTTAAATTCAGTTGAGAGCTCTTTTTTAATACTTTGCGCTTGCAGATTGGTGATACTTAGCAGTGGCGACCCTGTGCCAAAACTATCCCAAACTTTGGCGTAATTTTGAGCAGATTTTGCCGGTCTAATATTTAAAATAACCACATTTAAAGCCAGCCACCAAATCAACTTGTTGGGCGGTTGAATAACTCGCTCATCTGACAAAAATTCTTTTAAATACCGTTTTAAGGCAGGTTTTGTTGGTGCATCAGGCGTGCCAAGATTGGTGAGTAAAATGCCAGTTTTCATTTAAAACTCCTGTAGGTTTTTATCAACAAAATTGCGTACAAAGTCATGCGTCTGAGCAGAATGAAAACGATCCACCTCTCTGCCATTAATAAAGGCAATAACGGTTGGAAATCCACGCACTGAAAATCGACCTGCAATTTTCATGTTTTCATCCTCTGCTTCAAGTTTTGTTAATGAGAATTCATCGTTATTATACGCTGCTGCAACACTCATAAGCACAGTCCCTAAGACCTTACATGGCGCACACCAATTGGCTGAAATGTCTAAAATAACCAGTTGCGTGTATGATTTATCGATGACCAGCGTTTGAAAAGTATCAATTGAAACTTCAATTGGATGATTATTCATATTTATGCAAAGGTCTCTGAATGAAAAAAGTTGCAACAGTATACTAAAACACTTAAAAAACAATGGTAAATAGTTAAAATATAATTAAAAATCAATGTCTTATATAATATTTGTTTATTTCAACGATTAAACTTTAGGCAACTCATTGGTGTTATTTTTATAAAAAAATGCCTTAAATGGAAGATTTGGCGTTAATAACAAAAATAGAGGTAAAAAATAAAAATTTGAAACTTTTCGGTAAATTTTCTTGTTAGGCATGTTAAGGTTTGAGATTTTTTTTAACGAATTTTCCTGTTAGGCGATATTTTTGATTTGGGCTGGTTGGTTTTTCTGGAAGGGTTAATTCAAAAAAACCAAGCTCAACTAACGGCGTTAAAATAGTTTGCTTGAATTTTGTCTTATTGCTGCGTTTTAAAATTTTTATTAATTCTACAGCTGTGCTTTCTTGTTTACATTTTTTTAAAATATCAATTTGATTTTGACTGATTATCCTCTTATTTTTACTTAGTCCCTTCTTAGTCCCATTAATGCCTTTAAACATTACTATATCAGTGTTTTCTTCAAAATTAAAACTCTGTTGAAACTTGTCGGTTTTGTTAACAACATTGCGCTTAAATGTTTTGCTAGATTCTTCAATAATTTCTGAATTGTTGGACTTTTCAACATCCTTCAAGTCGCTATGCCGCTCTTCAATTTTTTTGCTTCTTCCGAATAAGTTCATATCAGTGGACTGCGTTATTCACTCAATATCTGATCTAAAAACAACTGTAAGCGCTCAGATTCTGGCTTATTGAAAAAGGCATCTGGGTGGTTTTCTT
>JAQRMT010000012.1 GCA_028599035.1 Gammaproteobacteria bacterium | reverse complement strand
ACACATTTCTTATGATAAAATACACATAAGATATTATTAAGGTATAAGAAAATGCTACATAGAACGAATGTTGTTTTAGATGAAGAAATAATGCAAGAAGCAATGACTATTGGTCACATTAAAACTAAAAGAGCACTGATTGATACAGCGATTAGGGAGTTTATCGCCAAGCGTAAAAAGCCTAATATCATGGATTTAAAGGGGGTAGGTGGTATTCGTGAGGATTATGACTATAAAACTTTACGTAGCAGAGATTTGCCAGAACACAAGTAGTTATTGTGTATTTAATAGATTCTTCAGTTTGGATTGATTTTTTAAACGATAAAACCAGTGATAAAGTTGATCAATGTATTGCCCTAGAGCAATCTGGGTTGACAATGTTAATTTATATGGAAGTTTTACAAGGGGCAAATAGTCAAAAAAAATTTAATTTATACCAATCTTATCTCTCAGAGCAGCCTTTTTACAATTTTAAAGATATTATAAAAAGTTATGAACAGGCTGCAAAAATTTATTTTGATTGCCGTCAAAAAGGCATTACTATTCGCTCTACGATAGATTGTCTTGTTGCTCAATGTGCGATTGAAAACAATTTAATTTTATTGCACAACGATAAAGACTTTAAGCAAATTGCTAAAATTTATCCTCTACTTAGATTGCAACAAATATGAATAATATTTGTGCTTCTGTCAAACAACTTAAGCCTTATCAGGGCGGTAAGCCTATTAGTGAATTGCAACGTGAGTTGGGTTTGGACGAAGTTGTGAAACTTGCCAGTAATGAAAACCCCTTGCCTGTTAGTGATAAAGTGCGTACAGCGATTGAGAAAGCCATTAGTGAAGTAGGGCGCTATCCTGACGGCAATGGTTTTGAGCTCAAACAAGCGATTGCTCAGCATTTATCAATATCGGCAGAGCAAATTACGCTGGGCAATGGTTCCAACGATGTTTTAGAATTGATAACTAGAGCGACGGTGTGTTGCGCAAGTGATGAGGTGATTTTCTCGCAGTATGCGTTTGTGGTTTATCCACTCGTTACTCAAGCGTTAGGCGCAACTTCGGTGATAACGCCAGCGAAAAATTTTGGGCATGATTTGGAGGCAATGCTAGCGGCAATTACTGATAACACCAAGTTAATTTTTATTGCCAATCCTAATAATCCAACAGGCACATTGCTAGCAGATAGTGCGATTTATGGCTTTTTATCAAGTGTGCCGAGTACAGTGATGGTGGTGCTTGATCAGGCTTATGTTGAGTATTTAAATGTGGATGATAATGCCATTCAATGGCTAAAAGAGTTTGACAATTTGGTGATTACACGCACTTTTTCTAAGGCGTATGGCTTGGCAGGCTTGAGAGTGGGTTATTCGCTTTCTAGTAGTGAGATTGCCGATTATTTAAATCGTGTTCGCCAGCCTTTTAATGTTAATCATATTGCACAAAATGCTGCTATTGCCGCCTTGGCAGATATGGATTTTTTACAAAAGTCTATTTCCCTGAACCAGCAAGGCTTGCTCCAACTTGCTGCTGGGTTTGACAAATTGGATTTGTCTTATATCCCTTCATTTGCAAACTTTATTGCCATTAAAGTAAGTGATGCGAGTGTAGTTTATCAGCAATTATTAGAACAAGGTTTTATCGTGCGACCAGTGGAAATGGAGAATTATTTAAGGGTTTCTGTTGGCACGAAAAATGAGAATGAAGCATTTCTTAATACGCTAAAATCAATCTTATGAATAAAATATGTATTGTCGGTGTGGGGTTGATTGGCGGCTCGTTTGCACTAGGGCTGAAAAACAGTTTAAACAAGTCTCAGCAGCTCCATATTGTGGGTTTTGGTAGGAATGAAGCGCACCTGCAACAAGCACAAGAATTAGGCGTGATTGACGCTTATAGTTTGGATATTGCTAAAGCACTTTCTGGGGCAGAGTTGGTGCTGATTGCCACACCTGTGAATAGCTTTAAAGGTATTCTTGAGATGATTAAGCCGCACATTAATGAAAATACGATTGTCTCCGATGTCGGCAGCACTAAAGGCAGCGTGATTGCCATTGTGAAAGAGGTGTTTGGCGAAATGCCTGAGAATTTTATCCCCGCACATCCAATTGCTGGCAAGGAACAAAGTGGCGTGCAGGCGGCTGATGGCGCTTTATTTAACAACAAACGCATCATTCTTACGCCAACAGATAACGCCAATATGCAAATGATTGCCCGTATTCGTGAATTGTGGGAGGCGCTGGGCGCAAAGGTGGAGATTATGAGCGACAAAACACACGACGATTTATTGGCAATGACTTCGCATTTGCCACATATGCTGGCATTTTCATTGATGGATTATTTAATCAGCAGTGATGCCAATGCGCTGGATTATGCTGCAGGTGGGTTTAAAGACTTCTCACGCATTGCCTCAAGTGATGCGGTAATGTGGCGTGATATTTGCCTTAATAATAGCGAGGAAATTGTTAGGCATATCGAAGGTTTTACGAAGAGTTTGGACAAACTCTCACGATTAATTAAAGATGGGAAAGCGCAAGAGATAGAGCAGTTGTTTTTGAACGCTAAAATTGCTAGGGATGATTGGTTAAATGACTAAATTTATTATACAGCCTGCTAAGATCCTATCAGGCAGACTCAAAGTGCCGGGGGATAAATCAATTTCACATCGCTCCATTATGCTAGGCTCGTTGGCAGAGGGCATTACCGAGGTGAGTGGTTTTTTGCAAGGAGAGGATGCCTTAGCAACGCTTGAGGCTTTTCAAAAAATGGGCGTTAAGATTAAACGAGATGGCGACAAAGTAACCATTCACGGTGTTGGCTTGCACGACTTAAAACAACCTAGTGCCCCGCTTAATTTAGGCAATTCTGGTACTTCCATGCGCTTAATGCTGGGTATTTTGGCAGCACAAAATTTCGACTCTGAATTAATAGGTGATGTATCGTTGTCTAAACGCCCAATGGGCAGAGTGATTGACCCGCTCACTGAGATGGGCGCAATGATTGAAAGTAATAATGGTAAGCCACCGTTAAAGATTAAAGGCGCTCAGTCATTAACAGCCATTCATTATGATTTGCCAGTGGCATCAGCACAGGTAAAGTCCTGTGTTTTATTGGCAGGTTTATATGCACAAGGCAAGACCTGTGTGAACGAGCCAGAAACCACGCGCGACCACACTGAGAGAATGTTGAACGGCTTTGGCTATCTGGTAAATACGACCGATAAGCAAATGTGTCTCACGGGCGGTGGCGCACTAACTGCTACGAAAATACAAGTGCCAAGCGATATATCATCAGCTGCATTTTTTATGGTGGCAGCTTGTATTGCGCCACAGGCAGATATTACTTTAATGGGTGTAAATATCAATCCAACACGCACGGGCGTGATTAATATTTTGCAATTAATGGGTGGTAATTTAGTTTTGTCTAATGAGCGAGAAATTGGCGGTGAGTTGTTGGCGGATATTCGTATTCAATCATCAGATTTGAAAGGCATTAGTATTCCAAAAGAGTTGATTCCACTTGCGATTGATGAGTTTCCAGCGATATTCATCGCTGCTGCTTGTGCGCAAGGGGAGACGGTTCTAACCGAGGCGAAAGAATTACGGGTTAAGGAATCTGACCGTATTCAAGTAATGGCAGATGGTTTGGATATTCTCGGTATTGCAAATGAAGTGCTAGAAGACGGCATTAAAATTCAAGGCGGCACTTTTTCTAAGCCAAGTGGCGTGATCGAATCCCACCATGACCATCGCATTTCAATGTCGTTTGCTGTTGCATCTCTCAGATGTGAGTATGTCATAGAAATTAACGGTGTGGACAATGTTAAAACTTCGTTTCCTAATTTTGTTGAACTGGCAAATTCTGCGGGTATGAATATTGCAGAAGTGTAACACTATGTGCAAAAAAAAAGTATAAGCAATAAAAAAGGCATTCAATGAATGCCTTTTTTGTTTTTGAGTGTTTTTTAAATCTTAGTAGCCACCTTTTCGCTTAGTCTCAGGCAAGCCTGCGATTTTACCTGCTTGTTTAGCAGGGCCTTTTGGGAATAAGGTGTAGAGTTCTTTAGTGGTAAGTTTTCCGTTCCAGTCGCCTTTTAGACCTTTAACCATATTGCGTTCGTTGGGCTGGTTGGCGTTGTTGTTAATGTATTCTTCACGCAAGAAGTCAATAAGTTTAAAGCTTTCGTCGGTTAAATTCACCCCTTCTTCTTCTGCAAGTTCTACGGCGACATCTCTATCCCATGCGTTAAGGTCAACCAAGTAACCGTGTCCATCTCTTTCTAAATCTGCTAATGCCATTTGCTTCTCCAAATATATAATAATAAAAAGGAATTATTATATAATAAACGCCTTTACATTTTTTCTATTTTTACTATGATTCTTGAAAATGCATCATCATTCCTTGCTTGGGATGTTTCTTCTTATTTGGCAGTATTTCTGATTTCGGCGTTTATTATCGTGCTTGTTGATCATTTTTTTATGGGCGGGGCAGCGGTTAATATGCCTTCAACAAAAAAATCTTTATTCGCTAAATGGTTGTATTTTGTGTGTTTTTTAAGGCTTAATAAGTCAGAAAAGTATTTGAACCGTCCTAAGGCAGTGCAGTTGATGGCAGAATTTTACCCTGTATTATTGTTGGTGTTTTTGCTTCGAGGCTTTATTGCTGAGCCGTTTAGAATCCCGTCTAATTCAATGATGCCGACATTTTTAACTTATGATTTTTTACTGGTAGATAAACTTTCTTATGGCATCCATTTGCCTGTTTTAAATACTGAATTATTTGATATCGGTGACCCAGAACGAGGCGATGTGATAGTCTTTAGATACCCTAACTACGAGAAACAAAAAAAATATAAAGGTGCTGATTTTATCAAACGCGTGATTGGGCTTCCGGGTGATGAGATTACCTATATTAACGACAGCCTTACGGTAAATGGCAAGGCGGTTGAATATCAGAAAATTGGCAATTATACGGGCATTGAAAAAGGCATCGGAATGACGGGGCATAAGCATTATCGTGAGATTCTAGGCAATGACCCGCATGAGATTTTGTTGCATCCTAGGGCTAATTCCAAAAGCGTTGGATTGGTTGTTCCTGAGGGGCATTATTTTGTGATGGGTGACAATCGTGCCCATAGTAGTGATAGTCGCTTTTGGGGCTTTGTGCCTGAAGAATATATTATCGGCAGAGCCTTTTATGTTTGGGCACACGGCGATATTGGTGGCGTATTCTCTGGCAGCCCTTTACAAGCGCTTAAGACTTTTTCGTTTTCTCGCAATGGGATTGTTAATTGATGCGCTTTAATATAGCATCAAGTTCATCTTCAGACTGGTAATGAATAACTATTTTGCCTTTGTTGCCATTGACTTTAATTTCAGTTTTTGAGTTCAATTTTGCACTTAAAGAGTTTATAAGCAACTCAATACGAGGGTCTATTGCGTTAGATTTACTGAGTTTTGGGTTGAGCACTCTTTTGACCAATTCTTCGGTTTGGCGTACAGACAAAGATTTTTGAATAACTTGATTAGCAACTTCAAACTGCTGCTGATCTTCTAGCGATAACAAAGCACGCCCATGACCCATTTCTATATTGCCATTGCTGAGAAATTGTTTAACGGCATCACTCAGTTGCAATAGTCGAATTAAATTACTCACGCTAGAACGAGAACGACCCACCACATGTGAGATTTCCTTATGTGTCATTTTAAAATCTTCAATTAACTGTCGTAGTGCTTTGGCCTCCTCAAGTGGAGTAAGGGATTCACGCTGAATGTTTTCAATTAAGCCAATTGCCAGTGCGACCTTATCATCAATATTACGAACAATAACAGGCACTTCTGTGAGTCCGGCAATCTTGGCAGCACGCCAACGCCTTTCACCTGCAATAATTTCGTATTTATCATAGGTAATTTTGCGTGCAACTAACGGCTGGATGACACCTTGTGCAATGATGGAATTGGCGAGTTCGTTGAGCGTATCAGGGTTGATTTCTTCTCTAGGTTGGAATTTTCCTCGTTGTAATGTGTTAATACCTAAGATTTTTAAATTATTGTCAGATTGGCTATTGTCGGCTGTTTGTCCTAACAATATATCCAATCCACGACCTAGTTTTGAAGAATTTATCATATCAATTTAACACTACCTTTGTTTTTCTAACAACTTCACTTGCCAGTGAGACATAGGAAATCGCCCCTTTAGATGCTCTGGCATAGTTGATTGCTGCCTGACCAAAACTTGGCGCTTCTGCCAATTTTACATTTCTAGGAATGATGGTTTTAAATACCTTTTGTGCAAAATATTGCTGTAATTGCACTGACACTTCATTCGATAGATTGTTACGGGTGTCATACATTGTTCTTATTAATCCTGTGATTTCTAAATCAGGGTTGGTGGTCGCTTGAATTTTTTCAATGGTTTGCATTAGTGCGCTCAATCCTTCTAGTGCGTAATATTCGCATTGCATAGGAATAACAATGCCGTTAGAGGCGGTAAAGGCGTTAATAGTCAGCATATTAAGTGAGGGCGGGCAGTCAATAATAATATAGTCATATTGACCGCCTACTTTGGCAAGCGCCTCTTTTAATATATATTCTGAATGTTCATTTTTTACTAAGGCAATCTCGGCAGTAATTAAATCAGTATTTGAAGGAATCACATCGATTTTGGTTGTGTCTGAATGGGTAATAGCATCTTCAACACTACATTCGCCCAGTAACAGTTCACAAACAGAGTTTCTTAATTGATATTTATCAATGCCACAACCCATGGTGGCATTGCCTTGTGGGTCAATATCAATCAATAATACGCGTTTTTTAATGGCTTTTAAGGCAGCGCTTAAGTTTACCGCAGTGGTGGTTTTACCTACACCGCCTTTTTGGTTTGCTATCGAAAGAATAATTGCCATTTTACTTCTTTAGTACGACAAGGGCTTTAAGTAGATTGCGTGCTTCATGTACAAAATAGTCTTTTTCGAGTCTTTCAAGTGCCTCTTTATCTTCTTTCATTTTACTTTTTTCCTGTGCATCTAAGATTTCTTTAGAAGATAATTTAGATGGGTTTTCAACTTCTAAATGACCTTCTAGGTCGCTTTCTTTAGCGCTGGCAATCTCGTCTTGTTTTTCATTTTCAAGACTGATGTTTTTAAGTTTAATATCAGGCTCAATCCCTTTAGCCTGAATAGAGCGGTCATTTGGTGTGTAATATCTGGCAGTGGTTACTTTAAGCCCATAACCATCCTTAAGCTCTAAGATGGTTTGCACTGATCCTTTGCCAAACGAAGTGTTGCCCATAATAATAGCGCGTTTGTGGTCTTGTAATGCACCGGCAACGATCTCTGAGGCTGAAGCAGAACCTTCGTTAATCAAAACCACCATTGGTGAGCCTAGCAAAATATCACCCGAAGTAGCGCCAAATCGAGCATTGCCATTCTGAATTCTGCTTTTGGTATAGACGATAGTGCCAGCGTCATCAAGGAATAAATCAGAAATATCAACAGCAGCATCTAAGACACCGCCCGGATTGTTTCTTAAATCAAGGATGAGTGATTCTAAATGCCCCTCATTTTCTGCTATCAATCGTTCAATAGTTTCTTGAAGTAAGTCAGTGGTTGGTTTTTGAAAACTAGAAACTCGCACATAGCCAATACCATCATCTAGTAAATACCCTTTTACTGAGACAATGGTAATGATTTCACGGGTGATTTTAACCACGAAAGGTTTTTTATTTTTACGCACAACGGTTATTTTTACATCTGTTCCTGGTTTGCCACGCATAAGATTGACACCATCTTCTAGCGTCATACCGCGCACAGGCTTGTTGCCGATTTTAATAATCATATCACCTGCTTGAATCCCAGCTCTATAGGCAGGCGTATCGTCAATTGGGGAAATGACTTGAATGGCATCATCTTTTTTACTAATAACAATACCCAGTCCGCCAAACTTACCAGAGGCGCTTTCTAATAGATTTTTCTGCTCTTTAGGCTCCAGATAGACTGAATGCGGGTCTAATCCACTTACCATGCCTTTAATAGCATTAGTGAATAATTTTTTGTTATCAACATCCTCTACATACAGCCTTTTAATATTACTATAAGCAATGGTGAATACTTCAAGGTCGTTAAAAAATTCTTGTAAATTTTGTTGTTCTTCAGTGTTTAACTTTCTTTTTTCTGAATAGGTGGGCGTGCTAAGTGCAAAAATAGCAGAAAAAATAACTAAAAATAAGGGGCGTTTAAAATAGTTTAATAAAATCATAATATAATTATTTGTTTATAAAGGTTTGAAATATATATAATAACGAATGTTTGTGAATTTTACTTGTTTTTTATTTTTAGATAGTGGAGAAAAGATGAAAAGATTAAAACTATTTTTATTAATGTTCGGCGTATTGACATCATCGTTTGTATTTGCATATGAAGAGACGCGAATAAATACAACACCAGTAGTTAAAGATCCTGTTAGAGCCATACAATCAACGATTGTTAAGCTTAATCAGCTGACTGCTGCGACGACTTACTCGCCGCAAATGATGAGTTTTCTTGTGAATCAAGAGATTACTCCCTTGTTTGATTTTGATCATATAGCCAGTGAAGTCTTGTTCACAAGTCGTGTTACTTTGGGAGAAGAAGAGGCTGCATACTTTTCAAATACATTAAAGCAAAATATCATTAGCACCTTGCTGGAAAAGTTAGCACAAGGCCGCTCAAGTTCGCTTGACTTTATCTCTGCAAGGCCAATGCGGGGTGGTAATATTATTGTTGTTAGACTCAATGCGAGGGGTTATTCTCGGTTTGGTTTTAATGTAGATTTATCTTTTCATAAGGGAGCATCAGGCAAATGGCAGGTTTTTGATGTGGCACTTGGCCACGACAGTTTGATTAATTATTACCAAAGAATGGTGTTGATTAAAATAAGAAGATACGGCGTGTATGGCATGTTAGGCAGAATTTAAAAGAGATTGACGATGAGTAACATTGAGTTATTAGAAAAAGAAGAAGATATTGAAAAGGCGACTAAAGCCTTAAAGGCGATGGCACACCCATTGCGCTTGAAGATTTTATGTGCATTAAAAAGTGATGAGTTGCCAGTGTTAGAAATTGTCAAGCAAGTTGGCTCTTCTCAGTCTAACATTTCTCAGCATATTGACATCCTTAGAAGTAAAGACATTATTGAATCACGACGAGACGGTAATAAAATTTTATGCAAAGTCAAAGATGCAAAAATTTTAAAGTTGGTTGCTAATATGCAAGCCGTTTTTTGCTCTGGGAGTGATTAATTTTCCTAAATACTTTTGCATAACATTGCGCTCGTAGCTCAACTGGATAGAGTGTCAGCCTCCGAAGCTGAATGTTGGGTGTTCAAATCACCTCGAGCGCACCATACACAAAATCCTTGTTTAACAAGGATTAACACCTAATAATAAGACATTGTTTAGCCATACATTTTTTGTCACAACTTGACAAAATGTAACCATAGTGTAGCCTGAGAGCCTTGTTTAACAATATAATGAGGTAGAAAAATGCTAACAACAATCAAAACAAGCTAGAGAAAGTCTTAATATTTCTCAAAATAAAACCGCACAAGGTGCAGGTATAAATCGTGGCTATTTATCTTTATTTGAGGCGGGTAAGTTCGTAATGCCACAACATTACCTTAAAAAACTAACTGCTTTTTATGAAGGTAATGGCTATGTTTTTGCAGGCACTACACTTGATGATTACGGAATGAATGTTTATGTAAATGACGGTATGGTTGGGGATGGTCATGTTCTTGAGGATGAATATGTAGAAGAGGATGGTTATGTTTTTGAGGATGATGATATAGAAGTAGATACCGTTAAGGCTGTGCAGTCAGAAAAACAGGAAAATATAGAAACCTCCGAAATTCACGAGACATCAGACAAAGGTGTAGTTGCTGTAGTTGCGTTGGTTGGTACTGTGGTGTTTTTGTGGAGTGTTGCAGAGAGAAATGGTTTTGATGTTTTTGACTGGGTTAAAAGTAAAATTTCTAAAAAACCACAACAGGATAATTACTATCCGCCTGATACACCATTTTGGTAAACACCTAAACTGCTTTTGGTTTGCTCAATTTTTAAAGTGGTCGAATTCGACCACTTTAGGTTTTTATCGCTAAATAGAAAGGATAAGCAGTATCATTACCCAAACCCAAGTTACTACTTTTTGGTTGTGTGTTAATTTCATACGGATAAATTAAATGGAGTTAAAAGCATCCAAGTATTGTTTTTCGGTAATTTTCCCATTTTTTAACATTCTTTTTATGGCATTAGGTGCTATGGGGTTACTGCCGTGTTTGACCAGCACTAAAAAGTCTATGTCATCAGGGTTTTTCTTGAATACAATATGACTACCACCGCCAGCACTTGATACTTGTTTAAAGCCTAATTTTTCAAAGATTTTTATAGCCTTATTCGACTTGATTGGCGTTATTTTATGCGTGTAGCCTTTCTTTGCCATAGTTGTTTAGGGGTATATCGTAATTGATTTTTTTGTAAGTTTTATTTTTTTTTGGTTTAGGGATGATGACACTTTTTTTAAAGCCAAATTTTTGCAATTTATCAAATAAAACGCCTAAACGCATATACTCATCAACATAAACATCAATGGCTTGTTTAAGGCTCTTTTGAGCCTCCATTTTAGTATTACCCATACCGTAGGCATTAAAGACATCGGCATACGCAGTATAACCGTCTTTGTCTTTTACAAATTCTGCCTTAATATCAATTGTAATATTTGCTTTCATAGTAATTATTATACTTCTTTTTTAAATATATTGTAATACTCAACAGCAGACTGTGGCAGTAGTTCGTCAATCAAGGTCTGGTATTCTGTCGTGCAATACAACAACACAACCAACAATTTATATCTTTTATCAGTTAAATTTAATTGATTTTCTGCACCGTAAAAGGTGTCTATCACTGTTGTTTTTACAAGAATTTAACACAAGTTTTATTTTATCAAACTCGTTTGATTTTAGATGCAAGGGGTAGTATCCATTACAATCCATATTCTTTGATTTTTCTAGAATATTTCTAATTTTGTCATTACGGTCATAATAGTCAACACTTTGTAAGTATTTGTAAAAAACGCAGTTATCCATATTAGTCGCCCAGTTGTATTGTATTTTAATGCTAGTTTACATAGAAACTTGCAATCTACTAAGATTTGTTTATTCTTAATTTTTTGATGGATTTATCAAAATCAGAATTAATCTTTTGAGTTCTGTTAAATTCGTCATATTCTAAATATGCCTTTTCTTTGGCTTTTTGCTGTGAGATATGACCTAAGCCATCTAATATTTTAAAGTCGTTAAAATTAAGGAATTTATCTACTGACCGACTAAAACCATCCATAGTTAATGTCTTTCTTTGCTCTATTTGGTTTTCGATATAGTCAAAGTAACTGGCAATAGTGCGTTCTAATTTTTTGATTTCATCTTCTTGTAGGTAGTTTTTTGCCACTGTTATATCAGACTTTAATATTCTGCTATCAGGGGCATTTTTCCAAGTTTGTAAGCCCGCATTAGGTAAGTTTTTATCAACATGGCTATTCACGATTTCAGCCGCAGTCTGTCCAGTAATCGCATAGTGGAATTTATTTTGAACACTGGCATAGAAGTTCTTGGTAATTTCAGAAGTATTGTCATAGTCGATACAGCACTCTGAAAATATATCGGTAATTTGTTGGTATATTCGTCTCTCGCTGGTTCTAATTGAACGGACACGCTCTAGTAGTTCCTTAAAGTAGTCTTTACCGAAGTGCTGACCGTTTTTAAGGCGTTCATCATCTATGGCAAAGCCCTTAATAATGTATTCCTTTAAGGTTTTTGTCGCCCATTGTCTAAACTGGGTGGCTTGGCGTGAATTGACACGATAACCAACTGACAAAATAACATCTAAATTATAAAATTTGGTTAATCGTTCTACCTCTCTATTACCCTCTTTTTGAAGTATTCGGAAATTCCGAATAGTTGCGCTTTCCTCCAGTTCGTTAGAAGCATAAACATTTTTTAAATGCTCATTAATTGTATTGGTTGCCACATTAAAAAGTTGTGCTATTCTTTTCTGAGATAACCATATATTTTCATTGTGTAAAAGGGTTTCCACTTTCACACCCCCGTTAGGGGTGTTATAAAGTAAAAAATCGGTTAATTCATCTTGTATTGTTAGTTCGTTTTTCATAACTTTATTATCCGGCGAATTCAACCCATAAGTACTGGGCTATTGACTTTATCTGAGGCTGAATCCTTTAACAGATTGAATATTTTTTTAAGCATGACAGTATTTTAATAATGTAACCATAGTGTAACTTTTTGTATTAAATTTAGCAAAAACACAAAAAGTTTAATTAAGATTTGATTTTATCACAGATACTACTGTGTTAAGGTTTGCGAATGATTGATGAATTAGGTTAAAATACGATAATGCACAAAAAATTTAACTCCGAAGCTGAATGTTGGGTGTTCAAATCACCTCGAGCGCACCATAATCTAAATCTAAATATTAACCCATGATTTATCCTAACATTAATCCAATCGCATTAGACTTAGGCTTTGTCCAAATCTATTGGTATGGGATTATGTATCTATTGGCTTTTTTAAGTGCTTATCTATTGGCACATCATCGTGCCAAACAACTTAATAATTGGAATAAACAGCAAATAGAAGATATGATTTTCTATGGCGCTATTGGTGTTGTTGTTGGCGGTCGTCTGGGTTATATGCTGTTTTATAATTTAGAGGCTTTTCTCTCAGATCCGTTGGCTATTTTTGCTGTGCAAAATGGCGGCATGTCGTTCCATGGCGGTTTTTTAGGTGTGGCACTGGCAATGTTGCTGTTTAACCGTAAATATAACAAAACTTTTTTTACCACCATGGATTTTGTAGCACCACTTGTGCCACTAGGATTAGGTTTTGGTAGAATAGGTAATTTTATCAATAGCGAACTTTGGGGCAAGGTTACCAGCAGTCCATTTGGTATGTATATTCAAGAGCAAGGTGTTGCGCGCTACCCATCGCAGTTGTATGAGGCGTTTTTAGAAGGCTTGGTGCTGTTTGTTGTGTTGTGGGTATTTAGTAAAAAATCACCAACACCAATGAGTGTTTCCGCTTTGTTTTTAATCCTATATGGAGTGTTTAGATTCATCATCGAATTTGTTCGAGTGCCTGATGTGCAACTAGGCTATTTGGCGTTTGGCTGGCTGACGATGGGACAGTTACTTAGTTTGCCAATGATTGTATTAGGCGTTTATTTAATCTTAAAAGCAAGGCGGGCGTGAAAGCATATATTGACATTGGCAAACGGATTTTAGATAAAGGTGTGTGGGTTGTTAATGCACGCACTGGGCAAAAAACCTTGAGTATTATTGGCGCTTCGTTTGAGCACGATTTTTCAGATGGAACGGTGCCAGTGGTTACCACCAAAAAACTCTTTTGGAAATCAGCCATTGCTGAAATGTTGGGCTATATCCGTGGCTATCAAAGTGCAGCCCAATTTAGAGCATTGGGTTGCAACACTTGGAATGCCAATGCCAATGAAAACCAAGCGTGGTTAGACAATCCATATAGAAAGGGTGAAGATGATATGGGGCTTTGTTATGGGGTGATTGGTCGTGCTTTTCCTGGCATTGAAGACGATAAACCGCTGGATCAATATAAAAAAATTGTCACTGATTTGTCCCAAGACATTGACGACAGGCGTGAGATTATGACTTTTAATCATCCTAATCTTATTCATCGTGCCTGCCTGCCCGCCTGTATGCACACGCATCATTTTAATTTACTGGGTGAGGATTTGTATCTTGAGAGTTATCAGCGTAGCAGTGATTATGCGTTAGGACAGCCGTTTAACCATTTTCAGGTGGCATTCTTACTACTAATTACCGCACAAATTACAGGCAAAAAAGCCAAAAAAATGCGCCATCATTTGTCGAATGTGCATTTATATGAAAATCAAGTGGAAATTTTCAAAAATGAGCAGCTTAATCGCAAGCCATTGCCATTACCAAAACTTCACATCAATCCAGCGATTAAAACCCTTAAAGATTTAGAAACCTGGGTAACGATGGAGGATTTTGAATTGATCGATTACCAACATCACGACCCGATTAAATATCCATTTACAGTTTAGGAGAGGATTATGAGCCTGCCAAATTGTCCAAAATGTCATTCTGAATATGTGTATGAAGACGGCAATTTTTTAGTTTGCCCCGAATGTGCGCATGAGTTTTCAATAGGCGGCACGATTGACCAAGCAATCATAGTTAAAGATGCGAATGGCAATGTCTTGAGTGATGGCGATACAGTAAGTGTTATCAAAGATTTAAAAATAAAAGGCGCTCAATCCGTGGTAAAAGTTGGCACTAAAGTTAAAAATATTCGCCTGTGTGATGGTGACCACGATATTGATTGTAAAATTCCAGGCTTTGGTGGAATGAAACTTAAATCCGAATTTGTCAAGAAAGTATAGTTATACCATTTATAAAAAATAACTACACCAAATAATATTAATCCTTATCCATTTAAGCAACTTTAAAAATCAACGATAGCAAATAAGTATCGTCCATTTTTTAAAGTTGCTTAAATGGATAACTATCAACACTCTTTAGTATAGTTATTTCTTATAAATGGTATTACTTCCAAATATCAACTGTAATCCCTTGTTCTCTTAACTTATCAGACTTATGCTCAATATAGCGTTGAAAGTTTGGCTGAGTTTTATACGCACCTGTCAACACATAATCCATAATGCTATGCAAGTGATACTGCTTGAAATAAGCATCTTTGCGAATAATCTCGTTACCAGTCTTGTCAAAGAAAACAATGGCAGGTTTGTAAGTAAGTTTTAACGCCTCATACCAATCTTTGGCAGTAGTGCGTTTGCCTGATGGGGTGATTAGTTTTTCATTAGACAGGGCATTAAAACGCGCGACTTGCATTTGTTGTAAATAGTCTTGTGTTTGCTCTAATGGCATTAATTTAGCATGAAAAAAGTCACATTGTGCACAGTTTGGTTCTTCAAAAAATACTGCTAAAACCTTTTGTGCTGGTAGGTTTTCGCTACGCATTAATAAGTGCGGAGGCGATGCAAAAATTATATGCGAGTTAAGTTTGCCAGTCTTATTTTGCTTTAATTTGTTAAGGTAGTTGGCATAGGATTGTTTGAGATAGGCCTTATTGGCAATATAATCTAGCGTGGCGTGCATTTTATCAATAGATTGATACCCATTGAGTCTGAGTAGAGTTTTACCTTGAGGACTTAAAAAAATGAGGGTAGGGGTAAACTGGATTTTCATATGTGCTGAAAATTCCTTTTCAGTAAAATCTCTACCTGTCCAATCGGTCAAATCTTTATCGCCCCACATATTGGTTTCAATCACATCAAAATCTTTTTGTAATTTGGCAACTAATTTCTCATCATGAAAGTTATCTTTTACTAATTTAGCGCAGTAAGGGCAGCCATTTTGATGAAAATAAATCATGACATGACGACCTTTGTCATTGGCTTCTTCTAAGTCTTCAGAAAAATCCATAAAGGTTGTTTTGAACCAGTTAGGTAGAAAATCAATGGTTTTTGCACCTAAAAAATCCCCTTGTTTGACCACTTCTTGAGCGACAGACATTGATGAGAGATATAAAGAAAATATTAGAAATACAATTCGCATGAGTCAATTGTAGTCCTAAAGTTAAGCTAATGCAAATATGGGTTAAATGCCACTAAAAAAATATTTAACTGCTAGGTTAGAAAAGTCTTGCTAGACCGCATTAACGCTTTCAATGCCTTTCTGTGGCAAAAATAGTCCACAACCTAGTAGACGGTGCTTACCAATACCCACTTCTTGGAGTTTGACAGATTCTGCTTTTCTTAGGTCGGCTACCATTAAAGAGCGTGTATGAATGATGCCATCTGGCGTTGATATTTTGCGTTTTAAACCTGCCATCATCTTTTTAGGTTGAATCTCTAGCGCTTGTAGTTGTACGAATGAGGTTTGTAAAAAGGTTTCTTCACTGGCGTTTTCATCACAGACAATATGCTTGGCAAAAACGATTTGCATATCACTCATCAATTTTGACTTTAATGCCTTAACTATGTCAATCTGATATTTGCCTAAATTCAACGTTTTTCCAACCAAAATTTCTGCGTCATCTAACTTTTCTTTAGGAACTCGAATACTAAGTTTAGAGCGTTTAGAAGGGTAGTAAAAGCCAGATTCATGGTCTTGTTCCCAGCCATTGCCATCAGCGACACTAATGTCAAATACACCAGCATTAACTTCTTCCAGCCAAGGCAAGTATTTGAGTAGCGCCTGAGATAGGGAATAAGCATGGTCAATGGGTAAAACTTTAGCGTGAATGCTGAACACAGCATCTTGAATCGTCTCAGGAAGCGTAAAATGTTCCTCTTTAATATCTTCTTGCCAAAACATAAGAATAATTGGGTTTTATAATGGTGTTAATTATATATATTTCAACCTGAACAAATATGAAAGAATTGCAGAAAAAAATTAATTATCAATTTAAAGACATTGCTTTGTTGAAGCAGGCATTGACACATCGTAGCATGGGCAAGGGCAATAATGAGCGTCTTGAGTTCTTGGGTGATAGCGTATTGGGTGCGGTGGTTTCTCGTGAGTTGTATAAGCGTTTTCCAAGTATTGCTGAGGGTAAGTTGTCTCGATTTAAGTCTTATGTTGTTAGAGGGCAAACGCTGTCGTTGATTGCAACTAAGCTTGAGTTATCGAATTTATTGATTTTGGGTTCAGGCGAGTTGAAAAGTGGCGGACATAATCGTAAATCTATTCAATCTGATGCAGTGGAGGCTATTTTGGGTGCTATTTTCTTGGAAGCAGATTTTGATACTGTTAATACGGTAATTTTAGATTTGTTTAAAGAATATATAGATGACATTAATCCAAATGACACACTAAAAGATTTTAAAACGCAATTACAAGAGCGCCTGCAAAAATTTGGACAATCGTTACCACAATACAAACTCATAAAAACCACTGGCAAGGACCATAACGCATTATTTACGCTTAAGTGTCTACTACAAGATCAAGCAATACAGGTTGAACAAGAAGCTAAAAGCATTAAAAGGGCAGAGCAAATGTGTGCTGAAGTTTTATTGGAGAAATTAAAAAATCATGAGTCATAAAGCAGGATTTATCGCAGTTGTTGGTCGCCCAAATGTGGGTAAATCGACTTTAATAAACGAGTTAATAGGTCAAAAACTATCTATCACTTCACACCGACCACAAACCACGCGCCACCGTATTCACGCCATTCACACTACTGATGATTATCAAATGGTGTTTGTCGATACACCAGGGATGCACATTGGTAACGCCAAGGCCATTAATGCCTATATGAATAGGACAGCAAGCGCTAGTATTAACGATGTTGAGCTAATTTTGTGGCTGATTGAAGTGGGCAAATGGACCAAAGAAGATGCACGAGTTTTAGAGCATGTGTCAAGGGCTGAAGTGCCGGTAATATTGTGTGTTAATAAAATTGATAAATTAAAGTCTAGTCAAGCTGTTTTGCCTTTTTTAGAAAAAATAGGGCAGAAATATCAGCCCAGTGACTTGTTTCCACTCTCAGCATTTAAAAAGCCAGATACTCAAGCATTGCGGACATTAATCTTAAAATACCTGCCCGAACAAGGCAATATTTTTGACCCCGACTATGTAACCGATAGAAGTGAAAAATTTATCGTTGCTGAATTCATCCGTGAAAAACTGATGCGTCATTTAGCAGACGAGCTGCCTTATGATTTAACCGTTGAAATCGAACAATACGAATTAGATGGCACTATGCAAAGAATTTCAGCCAGAATTCTTGTGGACAAAGCGTCGCAAAAAAGCATTGTTATTGGCAACAAAGGCGATATGCTTAAACTCATCGGCACTGAGGCACGAAAAAGCATAGAAGGTTTTTTAGAGCGCAAAGTGTTCCTTAAACTTTGGGTTAAGGTATCTACAGGCTGGTCTGACGATAAGCGTGCATTGGCCTCATTAGGTTATGACTAAAGTTGATTTAACGCCTGCTTTTCTAATTCACCGCAGAGCCTTTAAGGACGCTTCTTTATTGCTAGATTTTTTCACCCAAGAGCACGGTAAAATCCGCTTAGTTGGACGAGGATTGCGTAAGTCAAAAACACCCTTACAGATGTTTCAACAGATGAAAATCTCTTTTTCTGGCAAAGGGGAATTAAAGACACTGACTGGTTGGGAAGCAGACGATCAGCCGCGGAATTTACAAGGCGAAACGCTGATATTAGGTATGTATGCGAATGAGCTGATTGCTCGATTGCTACACGAGCAAGACCCGCACCCTGAATTGTTTGAGGTTTATAAGCAGTTTATTCAACAAATTGTTAAGTTAGAGCGTCAAACAGGGCGTTGGCTACTAAGGTTGTTTGAAAATAATCTTTTGTCTGAATTGGGTTATGGATATGATTTGGAGCATGATGTGAATGGTAACGAGATTGAGCAGAATATTTATTATGAATATCAGCCTCAAGCAGGATTTTCACCCAGCTCTTTGGGTAAAATATCGGGCAAATTGATTCATTATTTATTAGCAGAAGACATGGCAAACATTCCTAATTTGGAACAACTAAAAGTCTGTAGAAACTTAAATAGGCAACGCTTGGATTTTCTTTTGGGTAACAAGCCTTTGAAAAGCCGATCTTTATTTTTTACCAAACACTAGTTTATGAGTATTTATTTAGGCGTTAATATTGACCATATAGCCACGATTAGGCAAGCCAGGGGCACAGACTATCCATCGCTGATTGCAGGCGCTTTGCTGTGTGAAAAAGCAGGGGCAGACAGTATCACCTTACATTTGCGTGAAGACAGGCGGCATATTCAAGATAGCGATGTAGAGATTTTGAGCGAACAGCTTACGACTAAGATGAATTTAGAAATGGCAACCACGGATGAAATGATTGCCATTGCCAGCAGAATTAAACCGCAAGACTGTTGTCTAGTGCCAGAAAAACGCGAGGAACTGACCACTGAGGGCGGACTAGAAGTCGCTAGTCAAATCCCTAGAATGCAGGATGTTTGCGCCCAATTAAGCGCATCAAATATAATCGTATCTTTGTTTATTGACGCCCAAAAATCTCAAATTGATGCTGCTAAGCAGTGTGGCGCACCTGTGATTGAGCTTCACACAGGGCATTATGCCAACGCAACGGATGAGGCACAACTTATAGAGTTAGAAAAAATAAAAACCATGGCAACTTACGCACACTCAATTGGCTTACAAGTCAATGCAGGACATGGCTTAACCATAGAAAATACCCAAGCGATTGCACAACTGCCTGAAATTGTTGAACTCAATATTGGACACTCTATTATTGCCAGAGCCGTATTTATCGGACTAGCCGCTGCCACGCAAGAAATGAAAGCGTTAATGCAAGGGGCAAGATTATGATTTACGGCATCGGTACCGATATTATCAACATCAAGCGAGTTGAACAAATATTAAATAAAAATAAAAATGGTTTTGTACGCCGTGTACTGTCTGAACACGAACAAGCCCTGTTTGCCAACAAAGGCGATAGTGCCGCCTATTGCGCCAAACGCTTCGCCGCTAAAGAGGCCTTTGCCAAAGCCCTAGGCACGGGCATTGGCAGAATTGTTAGTTTTCAAGATTTAACCATCAGAAACAACGAAGAAGGCAAACCCTACTTCATTCCCAGCGAAAAACTGCGTTTATACCTCGTAGACAGAAACATTAAGCAGGCGCATTTAAGTCTATCTGATGAAAAATTTAACGCCGTGGCGTTTGTGGTGTTGGAATTAGGTAAAAAAGACGAAGATGAAAAAGGCGAATACGGCACAACTTTCTAGTTGATGTATTGACCAAATCCTGCTTTGCGAGCCTCTTGCCTTGTTCCTTCGCAGCCAAATTTCTCTGCAGTTTGATAACCCGATACAGCTAAAGGGTGTTGCTCCAACACAGACACAGGTGTTCTGTCCATTTTAAAACGCTTTAACCCTTTGTTCATTCTGTGATAGCCCGCTGTATTCAATCCCGCACAGTTTTCATTGTAATACTTCACCGCACCCACCATAACCAGCATTTCGTTGGGTGATAAGGCTTTTGCAGACAAACTGGTAATAAATAATAGTGTTAATAATAAGCTGTGTTTCATCATTTCGAATATTTTATGTTAGTAAAGTTAATTACATCAATATTTTTCTTCTCAGCAAAACCACTAAGTGGAAAATTATCAGTTAGTAGTAGGTATTTATCTTTAGCTAGATAAATAATACCTGCATCTGTTAAGCCATATTGATGGATTGCCTCTTTGGGTGTTAATTGGATTTTTATATATTCTTCTGGGACAGCAATTAAGTGTTGAGTAAAATTTTACTACATTGACAAAGTTATTTTTGATAAAAGCATAAATAATTCACACTCACATCATCCTCAAGCTTGTAGGCTTTTGTAAAGGGATTGTAGGTCATGCCAATCATATTTTTTAGAGTTAAATCTGTGCGTCTTGCCCATTCGTCCATTTCACTTGGTTGGATAAATTTATCCCAGTCGTGCGTGCCTTGAGGCAGGAGTTTGAGGATATATTCCGCACCAACAATGGCGAATAAATAGGATTTAGCGTTGCGATTTAGGGTGGAGAAAAACAGTTGCCCCCCTGATTTTGCTAAGACCGCACAGGCGCGAATAATCGAGGCTGGGTCGGGGACATGCTCTAGCATTTCTAGGCAAGTAACAATATCAAATTTTCCAGCGTGCTGCTCGGCGAATTCCTCTACGGGGATTTTTTGATAATCTACGCTTAAGCCTGATTCAAGTAAGTGCAATTTAGCAACTTCTAAACCTGCTTCTGCCATATCAATACCGGTCACTATTGCGCCTTCTTTGGCGAGGGATTCTGCCAAAATACCACCACCACAGCCAACATCAAGGATTTTTTTGCCTTTGAGTGATCCGCCACATTTTTCTTTGATGTAATTTAATCTAAGTGGATTAATATCGTGCAGAGGTTTAAACTCGGAGTTTTTATCCCACCAACGAGATGCCAAGGCGGCAAACTTATCAACCTCATTAAAATCTACATTACTCATAGTGCCTGCACAGCGGCTAAAACTTCTTCAGCGTGACCTTTGACTTTAACTTTATCCCAAGATTTGAGAATGTTACCATCTTTATCAATCAAAAAAGTAGAGCGCACAATGCCCATATATTCACGCCCCATAAACTTTTTTAACTGCCAAACGCCAAACAACTCGCACAAAGTGCCTTCAACATCAGCAATCAACTCAAAAGGAAAACTTTGCTTGCTTTTAAATTTTTCGTGTTTACTTAAATCATCTTTTGAAACGCCGTACACCACGGTGTTTGCGTCTACAAACGCCTGATGATTGTCTCTAAAATCTTGCCCTTCAGTGGTGCAACCAGGGGTAGCATCTTTGGGGTAAAAATACAAAACGATGTTGTGTCCTTGGGTATCAGGAATGTTGACTTCTAAATTGCTTGTAGCTTGACAGGTAGTTGGTTGAACTTTATTCATAACGGTATAATTTCGGGTTTAAAAATTTTAATTTTAACACTTAGATGAAAAACATTCGTAATTTTTCTATCATTGCTCATATTGACCATGGTAAATCGACTATTGCTGATCGGTTTATCCAGTTTTGTGGCGGCTTAAGTGACAGAGAAATGTCTGCACAAGTGCTGGATTCAATGGACATTGAAAAAGAACGAGGCATTACCATTAAATCGCAGAGTGTTTCGTTGGATTATCGTGCCAAAAATGGCGAAACTTATCGGTTGAATTTTATTGATACACCAGGTCATGTGGATTTTTCATACGAAGTGTCTCGCTCACTTTCTGCTTGTGAAGGAGCATTATTGATTGTTGATGCTTCGCAAGGGGTTGAGGCACAAACGGTGGCAAATTGCTATACTGCATTAGACCAAGGTTTGGAGGTGGTATCGGTGCTAAATAAGATTGACCTGCCGGCGGCAGACCCTGAACGAGTGGTAGATGAAATTGAAGATGTGATTGGCGTTGAGGCACATGATGCGGTTTATGCTAGCGCCAAATCAGGCATTGGTATTGAGGATATTTTAGAGCAGATTGTGGAAAAAATCCCTGCACCAGAAGGCGATGTTGATGCGCCGATTAAGGCTTTGATTATTGATTCTTGGTTTGATAATTATTTAGGTGTGG
>JAQRMT010000119.1 GCA_028599035.1 Gammaproteobacteria bacterium | reverse complement strand
TATATCGCTGCCGCCTAAGCAATTTGACAATAACTACATTGAGCAATTTTTTACCAATCAACTAGATTTTGAAGCGCACCCTTATTTTAAAACACTGAAAAATATGCAAGTATCTGCACACTTATTAATCAAGCGTGATGGCAGTATTATCCAATTTGTGCCGTTTGAAAAACGCGCTTGGCACGCAGGGCAATCAAATTTTAAAGGACGAACAGACTGCAATGATTTTTCAATCGGCATTGAACTAGAGGGGGCAGATGATATGATTTACACGGATAAGCAATATCAGGCACTTAGCGACAGTATAAAAACATTAAAATCCCATTATCCAATAACTGATATTGTTGGACATAGTAACATTGCCCCAGGCAGAAAAACCGACCCAGGGGCAGCATTTGATTGGAGCAAAATAGATGAGCACAACTGAATTGGCACAAAACATCAAACTCGTTATCTTCGATGTTGATGGCGTATTAACCGATGGTGGGCTGTATTTCACCGAAGACGGCACAGAGTTTAAACGCTTTAACGCCTTAGACGGGCACGGTATCAAAATGCTTAAACAAAACGGCATTGAGCCTGCAGTGATTAGTGCCAGAAATTCTAAAAGCGTTAATTATCGAATGAAAAACCTAAACATCAAGCATTTTTACCAAGGGCAAAGTGATAAAGTTGTTGCTTTCAACGATTTACTCAAAAAACTCAATTTAAAAACTGATGAAGTTGCCTATGTAGGTGATGATGTGATTGATTTGCCAGTGATGGCCAAGGTTGGTTTTTCCATTGCGGTTGCCAATGCCCACGACACCGTCAAACAACACGCAGATTTAACCACTGAAAAATCAGGCGGACACGGTGCCGTGCGTGAAGTCTGTGATTTTATTCTCAAAGCACAAGGCAAGTTTGACGAAGCAATAAAGGTTTACCTTGACTGAGTTTCAAAGCCTCTGTTATCAAACTTTAAAAACCAAGGTTCCCGCTGGTCGGGTTATCACTTATGCAGGCTTGGCAAAACTCATTAATCATCCAAAAGCACACCGTGCCGTTGGCTCAGCGATGAATAAAAACCCTTTTGCCCCCGAAGTGCCTTGCCACCGTGTGGTGAAGTCAAACGGTGAATTAGGTGGTTTTGCCTATGATATTTCTATCAAAATAAAACGCCTTCAAGAAGAAGGCGTTTTAGTGAAAGAGGGTAAGATTGTAAATTTTGAAAATATCTGTGTTTAGTTATGGTATTTAGTGATGCGCATAAATACTAGCGTCATCTACCACCAAAGTAGATACCTTGTTTTGTAATTTTGACAACACTTCAAATTTAATAACTAGAAGCAAAACTAAAGGTGTAGACAATAGTATCAAAACTGGTGAACGCAAATATATAAGTCTGATAATCAAAAGAGCACCCTCTAAAAAAAGTTTATCCAGTTCGGCGTTATTAAATTTTGTTTGGGCGTTTGCTTGCTGCTTTACTTCTCTTATTTCTTTTCTAAGAATAATAAAATCAAACAGCAATCTCTGCCATGAAACATTGTGAGCAAATCTAATCAGTGTATTCAGCATATCTCTAAAACGATAATACTCTTCATTATGTTCAGAATTTAAAAAAGCTTTATCACGAATATTAAAAAGTTTTTGACGAGTATTTTTAACCAATTACGGAGTTAAAAACAATGTCCAGAATAATAAGGCACTTAATGCGTATAAAACAAATATATCCATATTATTTATCCTCAGGGTGGGTGTTACCCTGTTTTGTTAAATTTGAACTACTTCTTTTAGGGTCTTGCTTTAGTTCTAATTGTTCAATATGACCACTCATATCCTCAACCTTGCTACCATTACTTTTCTTTTGGTAAAATAAAAACGCAATCAACGACAATACAATTATAACAATATAAACGCTAAGTTCAATAACCTTATCAAAGATTAAAATAATTTTATCAAATAACAGATATATTGTAATCACGATAACAACAAGACGCAATAAACCAAAAATTTTATTAGTAAGGAAGCTTGAATTCACATCATAAGCGCAACACTCGTTAGTTGGTCAAAAGGGTATATTAATCACCCTTTAATCCGACAAGAAAAAGGAGTGAAACATGAAAAAAATATACACAATTGACCTGCGAACAAAGATACCATATTTATCTACTAAACAAACAAGGATACAGTCAAACTTTTATT
>JAQRMT010000118.1 GCA_028599035.1 Gammaproteobacteria bacterium | reverse complement strand
TGGGCGCAAGTGGGCAGTGTAGGTAATGGTCGTTTGATGTGGGATGTGGCAGCGGATTATTTACGCAAACAAAAACACCTTGACCTTAAAAAAGTCAATCATCCAACCATCAAAGGCGTGAGCAATAATCCAGGTATTGAAAGTTATGCAGGAAATGCAGGAAAAATAATTTAACCTCGCTCTTTTCTTATGCTAACTGTTATTAAAAACACTCTTAAAAACCTTTGGTTCCGCGACTTAGGCGAGGATTCTATCTATATTAACGATACGGCAGTGCGTGTTCGTGCAGGTATCTTGTTGATTATTCCTATTTATATGGTCTTCACCTTAGTTGATGTGGTGTATGGCTCGTCGTGGGATGTGGTGCTGAATACCACATCAGTGGACACCTTTGAGACCGATTGGGACGACCGTATTGTCTATCAAGTAGAGGCAACAAAAAGGGTATTTGATTATTCTTTTCAAACCAGGTTATTGGTTTATGCTTTAATTGAAATGTTGCTAGGCATGTCTGTTATCGGCGCACGGTTTTCCCCCACAATTTTATTAGCCAGTTTCTTGGTTATCGGCAGAAAGTCCGAATGGAAGCCTATCGGGCCTAAGCGCTGTGCTTGGATAATGGGGGCAAGTTTTATCTCGGTGTGTATCGTCTTTTTTAATCCAGATGCAGTTGCACTTTGGATTAACAATTTATTAGGCACCAGCATCCCCGTTGATGAAAATTATATCCCTTCTTGGTTGGCACTAAATTTAGTATGGATATGCTTGTTGTTTATGTGGCTAGAGGCAGTCATCGGCTTTTGTGCAGGTTGTAAAATTTATGCAGCATTGGTTAAATTAGGCGTTGTTAATCGCCATTGTGATGCCTGCGAAAACATTGATTGGGATGAAATCAAACGCAAAAAACAAGAAAGAATAGATAAAAAACACAAAAAATAAATGCCAAAATTGCTAACATCTATCGCCCTATTTTGGCTGTTAGTTGGCGTATCAATCGCAGATGTGGTTAAACCTGCTTTGGTGGAAATCTCACTCTATGCAGATAAAAAAGTTGAAGTCGTGATTGACCTTAACCTCGAAGCAGCAATGACAGGCATCGGCACCCAATATAAAAACACCACAGATGCGCCCACCTCAGCCGAGTATAACGCATTGCGCGCACTAACCCCAGAGGCATTACACGCACGCTTTAAATATTTTGAAACACAATTTTTAAAGCGTATCCAACTCACAGTTAATCATAAAATTCAAACCCTGCATTTAAAGCACATCGACATTGATATTATTGGCTACAAAAAACGCCCTAGAAAAACCGTGCTCACTTATACGGCACAACTAAGCCAATGGCCTAAAACTTTATCATGGCAATACGCCAAAGCCTATGGCGACAGCGCACTACGCCACCAAATGTATAAAAAAGATAGCTATAATTGGAGTCAATGGCAATGGCTGCGTAACGGCGCATCAAGCGGCGTAATTGACATTAATCACCCCGAACCTATGGGCGCGATGAAGCGATTGTCTCAGTTTGCCACCATCGGTTTTGACCATGTTATTCCCTTAGGCTGGGATCATATTTTATTCATTATCGGCATGGCACTCTCATCATTACTATGGCGAAAATTACTACTTTTGGTTAGTGTATTCACTTTGGCACACACACTTACCTTAGCCTTATCAATGATAAATATAGTAGAAATATCACCCAGAATTATCGAGCCATTGATTGCTTTTTCAATCGCCTATGTGGCAATAGAAAATTTATTGAGCAGTCAATCCATTAAACGCAAAAGCATCATCGTATTTTTATTCGGACTCATACACGGACTCGGTTTTGCCAGTATGCTCAAGTCTTTTGAAATGACTGAAGATAACTTCCTTACCACTTTAATCGGCTTTAACATCGGCGTTGAACTTGCACAAGTCGTTATTGTCTTAAGTGTGGTCACCCTACTACTATTATTAAAAATAGCAAAAATCAATTATCGAAAAATTGCCGTTATGCCAGCCTCTCTTGTCATCGCTATGATTGGCGTTTATTGGGGTATTGAGCGTTTAGTGATTTAAGTTGCGACCTTTACGGAGAGACTTTTACCTCGTTCCTAAGCCCCTGCTTGGGAGCGAGGTAAAGGCAAGGACTTCACCACGCTGTTTTGGTGAAAGCCTTGCCTTCACTATTGCCTTCAACTTTGAACAATTAACAATAGCCACTTAATCGGTGGTTTTTTTATAGGGTTTGCTAAAACAAACAAGGGCGTTGCTAG
>JAQRMT010000117.1 GCA_028599035.1 Gammaproteobacteria bacterium | reverse complement strand
AAGCAAAAAAACAAATTGATGTTTGGGTAGCAAAATACCCAGCAGGACACCAAAGTTCTGCGGTGATGGAAGCGTTGAAGATTGTACAGGCAGAAAATGAAAACAGACTGGGTGCTGACACCATTCAAGCAGTGGCTGACTATTTAGATATGCCCAGCATTGCGGTGGCTGAAGTGGCAACATTTTATGAAAATTATAATCATAAAACAGCGGGTAAACACACCATTCGTATTTGTCACAATATTTCTTGCATGCTTAATGGCGCTGATGATTTGGTTAAATATTTAGAGAAGAAACTCGGTGTTAAAACGGGTAAAGTAGCAAAAAATGGATTGGTTAATGTGAAAAAAGTTGAGTGCTTAGGCGCTTGCGTTGGCGCACCAATGTTTCAAATTGGCGAGCAGTATTATGAAAACTTAACCAAGCAAAAAATTGATGAAATTGTGGACAATCTAAAATGAACGAAGTTTGCTTTAAAAATTTAGATAAGAAAAAATGTTACTCACTTGAAGTGTATGAGCAAAGTGGCGGCTATAGCATTTGGCGCAAAATCCTAAAAGGCGAACTTACGCCTGAAGAAATTATTGATGAATTAAAAGCCTCAGGTCTGCGTGGTCGTGGCGGTGCAGGCTTCCCCACTGGACTTAAGTGGAGTTTTATGCCACGCAATTCTAATGTGCAAAAATATGTGGTTTGTAACTCAGACGAAGGCGAGCCAGGCACTTGCAAAGACCGAGACATCCTCAGATATAACCCCCATGCCGTGATTGAAGGTATGGCGATTGGTGGCTTTGTAATGAATGCCAGCGTGGGTTATAACTATATCCGTGGCGAATTTATGGAGCCGTTTAAGCGTTTTGAAGGTGCATTAAAAGAGGCCTATAACGCAGGACTACTAGGAAAAAACATTGACAGCAGTGGTGTAAATTTTGATTTACACACGCACCTAGGGGCAGGCGCTTATATTTGTGGTGAAGAAACAGCCCTATTAGAATCTATTGAGGGCAAAAAAGGACAGCCAAGATTCAAACCACCGTTCCCTGCAAATGTGGGTTTATTTGGTCAGCCGACCACCATTAATAACACTGAGAGTTTCGCTTCTGTGCCTGAAATTCTAGCCCAAGGCGGGCAATGGTTTGCTGATATTGGTGTAGAAAATTCTGGTGGTTGTAAATTATTTTCAGTAACAGGTCATGTGCAAAAACCGTCTAATTTTGAAGTGCCAATGGGCATGCCATTTAAAGATTTATTAGAGATGGCTGGCGGTATTAAAAAGGGCAGAAAACTAAAAGCCGTGATTCCAGGCGGCTCATCAACCCCAGTATTAACAGCAGAAGTAGCAATGGAAATGACCATGGATTATGATGGCATCGAAAAAGCAGGCTCAATGCTCGGCGCAGGTTCGGTAATTGTGATGGATGATTCAACTTGTATGGTTGCAACTTTAACCCGTCTAGCGCATTTTTATTATGACGAATCTTGCGGGCAATGCACACCGTGTCGTGAAGGTACAGGCTGGTTATATCGTGTGTTAAAACGCATTATGGATGGTGATGGCAAGGCAGACGATATTGATTTATTGCTAGGCGTGAGCGACAAAATTATGGGTAACACTATCTGCGCACTGGGCGATGCAGCCGCCATGCCAGTAGAGAGTTTCTTAAGAAATTTTAGACCAGAGTTTGAGTATTATATTAAACATGGTAAGAGTATGGTGAAGTCATGAGAATTAGTCCTGAGATACAACAATACTTTAGGATCGCTCGTCAGAATGAAGACGATAAAGTTTTTTTGTTTGGCTCAAGGACAGATGACAGCAAGCTCGGTGGCGATATTGATGTGTTTATTTTGTCTAACGAGCGTTATAATTCAAGCATTATAAGGAATATTAAAGCTGAATTTATGCAAAAATTTGGCTGGCAAAAACTGGATTTAATCAGTTGGACTTTCGATGAAAAAAACACTTTTAAAGACTTGGTTATGGATGAGGCTATTGAGCTATGATTAGCAAGGAAAGATTAATTGAAAACATAAAAGTTGAATTGCAAAATTTAGAGACAGCAGTAGCAGGTTTGCAAAAATCAATGCAAAAATGTATACCATTATCCACTCAAAGTGATTGGTCGTTTTCTCAGTCAGAGTCTGCAGATTCTTTAATGGTTAAATTTTCTCGTATTAGCGATATATTTACCCAAAAAATATTGACTAGTATTGTTATTCTGTCGTTAGAAAATTTTGATGGCTTTATTGATAAAATCAATATCTGTGAAAAATTAGGT
>JAQRMT010000116.1 GCA_028599035.1 Gammaproteobacteria bacterium | reverse complement strand
TTAGGAAAGAGATTAAAGTAAGAACACCCTATGAGGCTTTAGAGTATTGGTATAATTTGAAGCCTGATTTATTTATCAGAGAGCCTGATATGTTTCGGAAGTTGGTTTTTGAAAATAGGGAGCAACGTGGTGAAACCTGACATTTAATCACTTTTTTACGACTAAGAATAACTCAAGACAAGAAATAAAATTATTGGGCGAGAAACAGCAGCAGCACTCAGTTTTACTTGGTCAAGATCAAGTAATTGAGTATTTTGAATCAAGATAAATATTTATACGCCTTATTAATCCTTAGTAAAAGAGGTATCAATAAAAGGTCAACACGAAACAAGGGAATTAAAGCAAAGAGGCATATAGAGACAAACCTAAAGACACTTAAATTTAATAAATTACGATATGAATAAAATAAAAGTTGGCATTATTGGCGGTACTGGTTATACAGGCGTTGAATTATTACGCCTTTTGCACAGTCATCCAAAGGTAGAAGTGATTGCGATCAGTTCTCGTTCGGAGGCTGGACAACGGGTGGATAAAATGTTCCCCTCTTTGGTGGGGCAATCTGATTTAGTGTTTTCTTTGCCAGATGATGAGATTCTAAACCGATGTAATGTTATATTCTTTGCCACACCGCATGGCGTGGCGATGGAAAATGCGGGTGGATTTATTGAGCAAGGCATTAAAGTGATTGATTTAGGCGCTGATTTTCGCCTAAATGATAAGGCTGAATACCAACAATGGTATGGCTTAGAGCACACACAAAACGACTTACTGTCAGCAGCAGTTTACGGATTGTGTGAGATTAACCGTGAGCAAATCAAAGCTGCTACGCTAATTGCCAATCCAGGCTGCTATCCAACCGCTATCCAGTTAGCACTTAAGCCACTTATTGATAATAAATTAATCGACCTGTCTAGTATTATTGCTGATTGTAAATCAGGTGTGAGCGGTGCGGGACGGGGCGCTAATCAAGCCACTTTATTATGCGAGGTAAGCGAATCATTTAAAGCCTACGGCGTGAGCGGCCATCGGCATTATCCTGAAATTAAACAAGAGTTAGAACTACTAGCAGGCGAGAGTATTGGGCTAACTTTTGTGCCACATCTGGTGCCAATGATTCGTGGTATGCAAGCCACACTTTATGTGGACTTATTAGATGGCAATACTGATGTACAATCTGTGTTTGAAGATGCTTATAAAAATGAGCATTTTGTTGCTGTGCTTGGCGCTGGAACGACACCTGAAACTCGTAGCGTTAAGTCAAGTAATTTTTGCCAAATCGCCGTACAAAAAGCGCCTGATGGCAATAAATTAATTGTGGTGTCGGTGATTGATAATTTGGTCAAAGGCGCTTCAGGGCAAGCTATACAAAACATGAATCTGATGTTTGGGCTGGATGAAAATTTAGGGTTGGAGCAAATTGGCTTATTGCCTTGATTGCTATAAAGGAGAAAAATATGGAAGCAGTACAAACTTTAGAAGAGGCAGATATTATTTTTAGCGATAATGCCGCAAAAAAAGTATTTAATCTTATTCAAGAAGAAAAAAACGATAAACTCAAATTGCGTGTGTATATTACTGGCGGAGGTTGTTCGGGTTTTTCCTACGGCTTTACTTTTGATGACAAACACAAAGAAGGGGACTCTGGCGTTGAAAAAAACGGCGTACAATTAGTCGTTGACCCTATGAGTTATCAATATTTAATCGGCGCAACGGTTGATTATTTAGAAGACTTACAAGGCTCTCGTTTTATCATCCACAACCCTAATGCCAAAACCACCTGTGGCTGCGGATCGTCTTTTTCAGTGTAAGAACGAGCCTTAATAAGTTATAATTAAATTATGAAAGGCGTTAATCCTACAATTTTAACTTGGGCAAGAAAACAGTCAGGCTTCTCACTTGATGAGATTGCTATATATTTTAAAAAAGAACCTCAGTTTATACGAGACTGGGAGAATGGCATATCCAGCCCTTCATTTCCACAATTAGAAAAGTTAGCTAATAAATATAAACGCCCTACAGCATTATTTTTCTTTCCAAAAACCCCAGAAGAGACGCCAATTAGCCAATCATTTAGAACTTTACCAGAACAAGAGGCGAGCTATATTAAGCCATTCTTACGCCATATCATTAGAAAAGCAAAGGTAATGCAAATGAACCTGTTTGAGTTGAATAATGGCATTAATCCTGCTGAAAAATCACTGTTACATTCAATTAATGTCAGTAACAAGTCAATTGATAGTGTTGCAAAGGAGCTTAGGTTATTGATAGAGATTGATTTAGGAGAGCAAGGAACATACAAAAAGCCTGAAGTTGCTTTTAAGGCTTGGCGTAATGCTCTAGAGAAATTCGGG
>JAQRMT010000115.1 GCA_028599035.1 Gammaproteobacteria bacterium | reverse complement strand
AGAGGTTCGACTGACTACAGTCATCTTGTTACGCCACCTTTGATCTTGGCGGTATTCCGCCTAGTGCAAAATGTGGTCGTTGGTTATTATAAATCCATAACCACTGCGTGGTTATGTTTTGAAAGATAAGGGGACACAAACATTAATTACACTAAAACACTCTAATGGCAAGAAATAATGGGGCTGTTGTGATTTTTAAAGTATGATAAAATCATACCATTTATTGATTAATCAAGGTAAATAAGATGCAAAGAAAAACAATTACCATTACCACTGAGCAAGAGTCTTGGATTAAATCACAAATTAACTCAGGGCAGTATGGCAATGATAGTGAGTATATCCGTGATTTGATTCGTTCGGATAAAAGTTACAAGGATAAGGTTGCTTTGTTACAGTCTGCATTGATTAAGGGTGAGAGTAGTGGTGTGAGTCAAGTAAGTATGGCAGATGTTCTAGTGGATGCTAAAAAGCGTCATAATGTATGACTTATCACAAGAAGCACTGAAGGATATCAATGTAATTTTAGATTGGACGATTGATAACTTTGGTGCTAATGCAATGTTTGAATATCATCGCTCATTAACGCAGTGTTTCACCACTTTAGGGGAGAACCCAAATTTGGGCGTTAGTGTTGAGTCTATTCGCAAAGGTTATTGGTGTTTTTATCATCGCTCACATGCTGTTTTTTATACTTATTGTAATAGCAAGGTTTTTATTGTGCGTGTTTTGCATAAAAGCATGGATGTTCCTCGTCACTTTATTTGAATATGATTCATTTTATAAAAAAATACAAAAAATCTATTACAATCGCTTTATTTGCATCAAGTTATACCATTTTTAAAAATAAAATGAACGATATGGTGCCTATAATCACCCAAGTATAAAAATTAAAAAACACATGAAAATGACAATTATTCAGCAACTACAAAAACAATTGCCCAAAAATATCATCCTAACTGGTGAAGAAAATACCCGCCCATTTGAGTGTGATGGCTTAAGTGTGTATCGGCAGAAGCCGCTTGCGGTGGTGTTGCCTGAGAATATTGAGCAAGTTAAGCAGGTGTTAAAAATCTGCAAAGCGCATAACACGCCAGTGGTTACACGGGGCGCAGGCACGGGCTTGGCAGGGGGTGCAATGCCATTGGAAAAATCTATTGTTTTGGGTTTGTCAAAGTTAAATCAGGTCAAATCAATTGACACGGAAAATCGCCTAGCAGTGGTTGAGCCAGGGGTGAGAAATATTGCCATTAGTGAAGCGGTAGCACAGTTTGGTTTGTATTATGCACCCGACCCATCCAGCCAAATTGCCTGCACAATTGGCGGCAATGTGGCTGAAAATTCAGGCGGAGTGCATTGTTTGAAATATGGTTTAACGGTGCATAATGTTGAATCAATCAAAATGCTCACTATTGATGGCGAGGAATTAACACTTTCTCGCCAAGATGAAGGCTTAGGCTTATTGGCACTTATGAACGGCTCGGAAGGTTTGCTAGGGGTTATTACCGAAATTAGCGTAAAACTCACGCCAATACCTGAGTTGGCTCGTGTGGTGATGGCTGGATTTGACTCTGTTCGTGATTGTGCCAACTCAGTGGCAGAGATTATCAAGGCGGGGATTATCCCTGCTGGGTTGGAAATGATGGACAGTTTTGCTATTGAGGCGGCGGAAGGCTTTGCACAAGTGGGCTATCCACTGGATGCTCAGGCGTTATTACTTTGTGAATTAGACGGCACCGAGCAGCAGGTGCAAGCAGAACTTGACAGCGTATTAAAAGTGTTATCAGGTGCCTCGTCGTTAAAGGTGTCCGAGAGTGAAGAAGAACGCCTTGATTTGTGGAAAGGGCGCAAATCTGCTTTTCCTGCAGTAGGCAGGCTATCACCTGATTATTATTGTATGGATGGCACTATTCCACGCCGTCATTTGGCAGATATGTTGGAAAAAATCAACGAATTAAGTCGAAAATACCAACTCAGAGTGGCAAATGTTTTCCACGCAGGTGATGGCAATTTGCACCCCTTGATTTTGTATGATGCCAATATCGCAGGTGAATTAGAAAAAACCGAAGAATTTGGCACAGAAATCCTAAAACTTAGCGTCGATATGGGCGGCACAATCACAGGAGAGCATGGCGTGGGCGTGGAAAAACTCAACGCTATGTGTCATCAATTCAACGCCAAAGAATTGGCAATTTTCCATAAAATCAAAGCAGCTTTTGACCCAAAATCACTACTCAACCCTGGTAAAGCCGTGCCAGAGTTACACCGCTGTGCCGAGTTAGGGGCAATGCATGTGCATCATGGCAACTTACCCCATCCTGAATTGGAGCGTTTCTAATGGATAAGCGTATTGAGCAA
>JAQRMT010000114.1 GCA_028599035.1 Gammaproteobacteria bacterium | reverse complement strand
ACCCTCCTAGAGGATTGCTGGGTGTCGCTAACCCTCCTAGAGGATTGCTGGGTGTCGCTAACCCTGCTAGGGAAAGGTTTAAGAAAATCACCAATCTGGCATTCTGCTCAATACCCTCTTGAAGAGTAAGAATTGAATTTTGTTCATCATCCTTGTTTATGCAAAGGTCTCTATAGGTTAAAATTTAAATACTATAATAATTTTTGAAAGATCTATGATTTATAACGATAACAATATTGATTTTAATCAAAAAACCATATTAATTACTGGCGGCGCTGGTTTTATTGGCAGTAACTTGGCTTTTTATTTTCAAGAGCATTATCCTGATTCACATATAGTGGTGTTTGATTGTTTTAGAAGTGGTGCTACTTTTGCCAATGGTAATTTACAGAGTTTTGGTCATTATAAGAATCTAATTGGCTTTACGGGCGATGTTGTCTGTGGCAATATTAATAACAAAGCTGATTTAGCATTACTGGATGATTATCAGTTTGATTTTATTTTTCATCAGGCGGCAATTTCCGATACACGGGTATATGATCAAGAAATTGTTATGCAAACCAATGTAAATTCATTTTATGATTTGTTGAATAAGGCTAAAAAAGACAAGGCAGTTATGGTTTACGCAAGCTCTGCGGCGACTTATGGTAGTCTGCCTTCGCCACAAACTGTGGGCAAGGAAAATCCTGAAAATCCTTATGGATTTAGTAAATATATGATGGATCAGATTGCACATCGATTTGCAGGTGAAAATCCAGAGATGACTATTGTGGGTTTAAAGTTTTTCAATGTTTATGGCGCTAGAGAGTATTACAAAGCCAAAACTTCGTCTATGGTAATCCAATTAGGGCACCAAATTCTAGCGGGAAAAAGACCAAAATTATTTGAACATTCAAAACAAATATTGCGAGATTTTATCAATATTGAAGATGTTATTCAGGCTAATATTAAAGCTTGTAATCCTAGGCAAAACGGTACCTATAATGTTGGTACGGGTACTCCGAGAAGCTTTCAAGATATTGCGGATATTTTACAAAAAGAACTTGGCACTGATTTAGACATTGACTATATTCCGAATCCTTATGACGGTTATCAAATGCATACGCAGGCAGATATTTCAACTTCAAAAAGCAAACTTGGATTTGAGCCAAAGGTTAGCCTAGAAGCAGGCATTAAAGCCTATATTCCTGAAATTAAACGACTGTATGGCACTGAATTATTATGAGACGCTTGTCCCAGCGAGAGGTAACAATTGAATGATTAATTTACAAGGAAAAACACCCAAACTTTTGGTTATTGGTGATTTAATGATTGACCATTATTTATGGGGGTCGTGTGAGCGAATTTCCCCCGAAGCACCTGTACAGGTAGTTAATGTTGATAAAGAAACCGCAGTATTGGGCGGGGCAGGGAATGTGGTTAATAATTTATCCGCACTTGGCGCACAAGTTGATGTGATTAGCGTGATTGGCAATTGTGTGATTGCCGAGGAGCTTAAAACATTATTGGCAAATATTCAAGTTAATAGTGAATATTTAATCACCCAAACAAGCAGAATTACCAGCAAAAAAAGTCGAATTATTGCCTCTCAGCAGCAAGTGGTCAGATATGATAGAGAAACTACTAGTGCTATTAGCGAAGAATCACAAAAAATGATTTTAGCGTCTTTTAGAGGTATTATTGAGAATTATGATGTTGTTTTACTCTCAGATTATGGAAAGGGTGTTTTGACAGATACACTTACTCAGTCTTTAATCAAACTTGCCAATCAACACAATAAAAAAGTGTTAATTGACCCTAAAGGTTTGGATTACTCAAAATATCAAGGCGCTTATCTACTCACTCCTAACAAAAAAGAAGCGAGCGAAGCCACTGGTATTAGTATTACAGATGATGAAAGCCTACTTTCATCTATCAAGCAACTTAAGAATAAATGCGATTTAGAAGTCTCATTAATCACCCTTAGCGAGCAAGGTGTGGCAATTTATGATGGCGGGCTACGCACTCATCCCACGGTTGCAAGAGAGGTGTTTGATGTTACAGGTGCGGGTGATACTGTGCTGGCAGCTCTTGGCTTTGCATTGGCTTGTGGACATCAAATTGATGATGCGGTTAAATTTTCCAATTTGGCGGCGGGTGTTGTTGTGGGTAAAATTGGTAGTGCTACTGCCACACTGAATGAAGTTATTGAATATGAGTCAAGTTTAAACAAATCAAGTAGCGATGTGCATATTAAAACATTGGATGAAATTACCACCTTGAGCGCTGAGTTAAAGGTCAGAGGTAAAAAGATTGCTTTCACCAATGGTTGTTTTGATTTGTTGCACGCAGGGCATGTGCGTTATCTAGAAACCGCAAAAA
>JAQRMT010000113.1 GCA_028599035.1 Gammaproteobacteria bacterium | reverse complement strand
AGTTTGTATGGCATTAAACGAGCAACCAAATTTATTCGCCAAGTAACGAACAACTACCAAAAACAAGCTTTTATTTTAAAGCTCGATATCCAAGGATATTTTTGCCTATTAAGCACGAGGTGATTTAACCCCGAAAAGCAAAAAAAAAACAGTTAAATAATTACTGTAAAATGCAAGATAATTTTTAAGACTAAGACTAAGACTAAGACTAAAATGAAAGCACCATCAAAAAACATGCATACAGCTTACAATTACAATTTTTAATGAAAATAACACCAGTAATTTTATCCGGTGGAATGGGTGCTCGTCTTTGGCCGTTATCTCGCAAGCAATATCCTAAACAGTATTTACCTTTAACGGGCGATAATACTATGCTGCAGGAGACTATTTTGCGTTTAGAGGGGCTAGAAGAGCTCGCTGATCCAATCATTATTTGCAATGTTGAGCATCGTTTTTTAGTGGCAGAGCAGTGCTTGCAAATAGGCGTTACCAATCCAACAATACTACTTGAGCCAATAGGTAGAAATACCGCACCCGCAATTACTGCCACTGCATTGCAGGTGTTAAACGATGAAGACGCGACTTTATTAGTTTTGTCGGCTGATCATACTATTCAAGATGAGGGTGCTTTTCATCAGGCGATTAATATTGCCAACAAACAAGCGCAAAACAATAAATTGGTAACTTTCGGCATTGTGCCAACACAGGCGAATACAGGGTACGGTTATATTAAATCTTCTCAGGGTGGAGATAATGGCGCTTATGCGGTTGAAGCCTTTGTTGAAAAACCAGATTTAAAAACCGCTAAAGCATACTTAGCGCAGGGTAATTATCTTTGGAACGCTGGGATGTTTATGTTTAAGGCGAGTGTTTTGATACAGGAGTTAAGCATTCAATCGCCAGATATTGTCTCTGCAGTGAAGCGTGCTGTTGGTAATGCACAGCAAGATTTAGACTTTATTCGCTTAGACAAGCAGGCATTTGAGTGTTCGCCATCTGACTCTATTGATTATGCTTTAATGGAAAAATCCGACCAGGTGATGGTTGTTCCGCTTGAAGCAGGATGGAATGATATTGGCTCGTGGAATGCGTTGTATGATATTGGCAATAAAGACGCTAATGGTAATGTTATCAGGGGCGATGTTATTGCACAGGACACAACGAATACCTACATTAACGCACATCACCACATGGTGGCGACCCTTGGTGTTGATGACTTGATTATTGTTGATACGCCTGATGCAACCTTGGTTGCAAGCAAGGATAAGGTGCAAGAAGTCAAAAGCATTGTTGAGTTATTGCAAACAAAAATTCGTGATGAATGTGAGGCTCATCGTAAAGTTTATCGCCCTTGGGGCTGGTATGACTCTATTGAATCAGGCGAGCACTTCCAAGTAAAAAGATTACATGTTAAATCAGGTGCAAAATTATCATTACAAAGGCATCAAAAACGCGCGGAACATTGGGTTGTGGTCAAAGGCATTGCCAGTGTCATTAAAGGCGACGAATTTTTTGAATTGCATAAAGGGCAATCAACTTATATTAAAATTGGCGAAAAGCACTCGTTGGCCAATACGGGTAGTGAAGAATTGGAAATTATCGAAGTACAAAGTGGCAAATACTTAAGCGAAGATGACATTGAAAGATTTGAAGATATTTATGGCAGAGTTAAATCCTAATTTTATGGTATCATACGATTAAAAATACTATTAATAAATCGATTATGAATATCACAGCAAATGAAGTAAAAACAAAAGGCGTATCAGCATTTGATGCAATGTTTGACAAGTTTAATGAAGTTTTGATTAATGTCAGAGGCAAAAATAAATATTGTGTAATACCTTTTGAGGAGTATGAAGAATACAGGGCATATCAACTAGATAAAGCACACAAGGAAGTAATGCGAGACTTAAAAGAAGGAAAGTATCACACAAGTGTCAAGCAGCATGTTGATAGCATAAAACAGTCTATCAAAGATGATTGAGGTCAAGTTTTCTGAGAGTTATGAGAAGAAAGCAATTAAATTTTTCAAAAAACATAAGGACATAGCGCCACAATATATAAAAACAATAGAAATTTTGGCAAATAACCCTTATCACCCCTCTTTGAGATTACACAAATTACAAGGTAAATTATCGAAATTTTCATCCGTTTCTATCAATTTGAAATACAGGATAGTTATAGATTTTATTATGTTTGATAATGAAATTATCTTAATTGATATTGGAAGCCATGATAATGCTTGCAGAGAATGAGCATTGTTTTAAAATTAAAAAAATTAAATTAAATTAAATAAAAAGAATATGAAAAAAGCATTAATAACAGGTATTACAGGACAGGATGGTGCTTACCTTGCTGAATTCTTATTAGAAAAAGGCTATGAGGTTCATGGTATTAAACGCAGGTCGTCGTCTTTTAATACGGACCGTATTGATCATCTTTATCAAGATCCACATGAGTCCA
>JAQRMT010000112.1 GCA_028599035.1 Gammaproteobacteria bacterium | reverse complement strand
CTAGGACAAGGTTTAAGAAAATCACCAATCTGGCATTCTGTTCAATCCTCCCCCTTGGGAAGTAAAAATTGAATTTTGCCAATCATCCCTATTTATGCAAAGATTTCAATTAAATCTTAAAAAAAATAACAGGAGAGGTTTTTTGACTTTTAGGTTGATTTTTCATTATATTGCTTGGTCAATACGCCTTGGCATTTTGCCCTGGTATTATTTTCAAATTAATGCTGAGTGGTATAACAAGAAAAAAGGGTTTTATTCTAAAATTGATATGGATAAATACATCCCTTTAAAATGGCAATTAAAGCAATGTTATTTTGATAAAAGTCAGCCGCCTACTGAGTTTCCTGTGTTTTTAAAACCAGAATGGGGGCAAAATTCTAACGGTATTGTTAGGGTTGATACAAAAGAGGCGTTCTTGAATTTTGATAGCACAAATAGCAAAATCCCCTACATTGTCCAACAAGCAGCAGCTGAGATGCAAGAATATGAGGTTTTTTACATTCGTAATGCTGACAATCCGCAGCACCTTGTGGTGCTAACTATCACCCAGTCAATTAATCAAACAGATGAGCGTTATCCTATTAATAGCGTTAATAATGCGGATGTTGTTTATCAGGACTGTAGCGGTACTTTTAGTCAAAATGAGCTTAAAAAAATTACTCTACACCTTCAAGAATTGCCAAGTTTTCGCATTGCTAGAGTTGGGCTTAGGGCTAATTCTAGGGCTGATTTATTAGCAGGTTTATTTCATATTATTGAAGTTAATTTATTTGCTCCTTCCCCTATTAATTTGTTGGATAATAATTTGTCAAAAAAAGTCAAGCATCAATTTATTAAAAACAGTATGTATCATCTAGTTAAAGTTAGTAACACAACGCCCAGAGCGCATTTTAATCGCTTTGTGTTTTTTAAAAAAGTGATTAAACATTATCAGTCGAAAGTTGAATTATGAAGCATTGGCTACATCGATTTTTATCACGATTTTTTTTATCAGATTGTAGTGATTACAATCCACTTGAAGTGCGTCGCGCTTGTCGTTCCAAGGCGCAAGCCCGCATAGTTTTTGCACAAAATAATTTACCGTATGCTCAAGGCACCACTTTTTTAACACCGATAGGTGCTTTTAAATTTGCTAAAATCCATGGATTTCCACTGGTGGTAAAGCCTAATGTTGGTGGCTTTTCTCGTGGTGCATATTTTCCTATTGAGAATAAATGGCAATTGTTAAAAGCCAGTATTGGTGTAAAAATATGGTGGCCAGTAAGTATTGTTGAACAATATTTATGGGGTAAAAACTATCGCGTGGTAATGACCAAATTTGGGGTAATGTCGGTACTTAGGCGTTACCCACCTTTTGTTGTAGGCGACGGTATTCAAAACATTGAAGCACTGATTGATAAGGAAAATAAAATACGCCAACAAATGCACCTCATGCCAGTGATTTACCCTATTTCTAAAAATTCAGCCATCAAAAAATACTTAAAACAACAAAAAATGAGCCTATTTAGCATACCCAACGCAGGTAAAAAAGTATATTTGCATCATAAAATTGCACTCAAATTAGGTGCCAGTGTTGAGATTATTGATAAAACAATTTTGACCCAAAAAAACACACAAGATTTAAAAAAAATACTTGATTTTCAAAATGCTAATATTCTAGGCATTGATGTGATTTGTGAGCAAGGCATTCATGTTGATTTTGAGGTGCAAAAGTGTATTTTTTTAGAGCTTAATTCTCGTCCTTTTTTAAAAATGCACGATAAGCCCAGGTATGGAGAAAAAGAAGATTTGTCTGATTTTTATCAACGATTGGATGCAATAGAAATTACCGATAATGAAAAGTATTAGCAAAAA
Source organism: Gammaproteobacteria bacterium (assembly GCA_028599035.1). Lineage (GTDB taxonomy): Bacteria > Pseudomonadota > Gammaproteobacteria > PS1 > Pseudothioglobaceae > Thiodubiliella. Next base: position 617 of record JAQRMT010000112.1, on the reverse strand, counting down.
ATCTCTGTTTTACGCCTTTATTCTTATTAATGTAGCTCTGGTTGTTTATTTGTATTTTAAGGGTTATGAGTTTGACCCTTTGATGATTAAGGGGTTTTTGACTGGGAGACATTTTTTAGTTGCCTATTTTGTCTATATTCTGATTCTGATTGTGCGTGGCTTGACACTACTGCCAGGCACTCCTTTTTTGTTGGTTGGGATTTATCTTTTTTCTTTTTTTCAGGTGTTTTTTGCCATTCAAATTGCCATTATTAGTTATTGTTTAATTATTTATCATTTTGCCCATTATCTGGACTTTAAAGTGCCTGAGAAAATTCTTAAATTTGAACAAAAAATTAAAACCAAGGAAATTCCCATCATCTTCTCCCTGTGTTTTATTCCAGGCGTATCGATTAATGTGTTGATTTACTTCTTATCGATTATTGACATCAAACTGAAAAACATCCTCATCGGCATTATCGCTGGCACTTCCATTACCTCAATAATTTATATCTCTATCGTTACTGGTGCATATGAGGCAAGTAAGGCTTTAGTCTAGGGCTTTAAATTATTGATAAAACCAGTCATATTTTTGCGCTATCTTTGATAAAGTTTGTTACCAATAATTTTCCTAGTGC
>JAQRMT010000111.1 GCA_028599035.1 Gammaproteobacteria bacterium | reverse complement strand
GATGAATATGCGCAGTTTAATTTGGCTTCGTTATTTTTAGAGCGAAACAGTTTTAAGAAAGCGACTTATTGGTTTCAAAGAGCAAAAGACAACAACCATCCGCAGGCACAAGTTGCATTGGATAAATTGGAGAGAGAATAGGATGAATAAAATATTACTGAGTTTAACAATACTGGTATGTACGCAGGGTGTTTATGCAGGTTTTCCACTACCATTTATGCCGAAATTACCAGACTTGCCAATGTTTGGTGATTTTAATCCGAACAAATTACGCACTGAATTTAATCAGTTTGTGGGTATTGAGCCTGATCTTCTGAGAGAACAGCGAATGGTTGACGAAATAGCGGATGCGGTGATGGATGGTGATGTAGAATATTTACCTCTTAAAAACGATAAAGAAGTATTCAGTATCTTTATGGAAAGTGAGGCAGATAAACCTAAAGGCGGTGTGATTATTCTGCACAATCGTGGGCAGCACGCTAACTGGGCAGATGCCATTAAACCACTTCGCACTGGATTGACGGAGCAAGGTTGGCATACCTTATCGGTGCAAATGCCAGTATTAGGTAAAGAAGCTAAATACTATGATTATGTCCCAATATTCCCTTATTCGCATGAGCGCATTGATGCGGCGATTGATTTTTACCATGAAAAAGGCATTAATAATGTTGTGCTGATTGCGCATGGCTGCGGTGCACATATGGCAATGAGTTATGTGGATAAATATAACAGTGATAAAATTAAGGCATTTGTTGGCATTGGTATGGGGGCAACAGACTACAAGCAGAAGATTGTAAATGGCTTCCCACTCAATAAAATGCCAGTACCATTACTGGATATTTATGCTGCTCAGGATTTTTCTGGCGTGAGAAATCTATCAGTTTATAGAGGTAAGTTGATTAAGATGGCGGGCAATAAAAAGTCAGCACAAATAATTGTTAAGGATTCAGATCATTACTACAAAAGCAATAAATCAGCTGAGCGTCTTATTACCAAAGTAGGTGATTGGCTAAATGCGCTGTAAATAGTCTAATTCTTGTTTAGAGAAGTCTGCTAGTTTTCTAGCTTCAATATTGAACGGACCTCGAAGCTCAGAGCCTATATGTTTTTTTATCAATTCATCAAAAGTGATTAAAGGATCAATCCTTCTTTGTTGGCATAGATAGTGAAACCAAGTGTTACCAATTTTTACATGACCAATTTCATCCTCAAAGATGATTTGTAAAATATCAGCCATAGCGCTAAACTTAGAATTTAAGAAGCGTTTTTGAATTTTCGGTGTAACATCCAAGCCTCTGGCTTCCAGCACTCTAGGCACTAGCGCCATACGCACAAGCACATCATAATCGGTATCAACCGTCATTTTCCATAAGCCATTGTGTGCTTTAAAGTCGCCATATTGATAGTTCAACTCAATTAGATAATTATTAATCAGAGTAAAGTGTTGAGATTCTTCAAAGGCCACTTGAATCCAATCCTGATAGAATTGTTCGGGTAAATTTTGAAAGCGATAAATAGCATCTAACGCTAAATTGATTGCATTAAATTCAATATGGCAAATAGCATGAATGGTATGAATAAAACTCAGATCTGATTTGTTATATTTGGGTAAATCTTGAAAACGCACCAATGCTGGTCTGTCAGGTCTGCCAGGAATTTCAATAGAGCGCACCGGAGAGGTGTTTGAAAATTCTAGCATATTTTTTTGTGCATGCAAATTTATTACTTGATTGATTTTTTCATCAATATCGCACTCAGTCAATGCGTTAAAAGCCAGTTCAAATGCGTTCATACTCGCCAAGTTTTAGTTGTTTTAATTGAAAATTTCCAATACCAATTCGAATCAAGCGCAATGTTGGAAAACCAACATGGGCACTCATACGCCGAACTTGACGATTTCTACCTTCCGTGATTTTGAGCTCAATCCACGAGGTTGGAGTATTTTGACGCATGCGTATTGGCGGGTTTCTACACCAAAGCCAGTCAGGCTGTTGGATAATATTTACCTTGGCGGGTTTAGTTCGCCCGTCTTTTAGTGTTATTCCTTGACATAATTGAGAGATGGCTTTATCCGTGATTTTGCCTTCAACTTGGACGAGATAGGTTTTTTCTTTGTTAAATTTTGGGTGTGAAATTTGATGTTGTAATTTGCCGTCGTCGGTTAATAACACCAAACCTTCTGAGTCTTTGTCAAGTCGTCCTGCTGGATAAATGTTTTTTATATCAATGTAATTGGACAAGTTTTTTCCTTTGCCACTAAATTGACACAACACCCCAAATGGTTTATTAAACAGAACCATAAAGGTATTTAGCGCGCTCAACAAAGGCATCGAGTTGTGCGTTAGAGATTGAAGTGAAAATAGGTGCAATTGCCATATCAACTAATTTAGAGGCAAAACTAAATTCTAACTCGAGGCTGATTTTGCAGGCAGTGTCGTTTAGTGGTGTGAAAATCCATGCGCCTTTTAAGTGCTTAAAAGGGCCGTCTTTGAGTTGCATGTCAATGCACGCATCAGCGGTTAATTTATTGACAGTGGTAAAGGCTTGCTGGAGTGCACCTTTATTAATACTCACCGAAGCGGTAACTTCATCCTCAGTTTGATTTAAAATACACGCAGATGAGCACCAGTTTAAAAATTGCGGGTATTCGTCAATTTTATTAACCAATTGATACATTTGCCTGC
>JAQRMT010000110.1 GCA_028599035.1 Gammaproteobacteria bacterium | reverse complement strand
CACGCTTGTTTAAATCTTCCATTACGCTGGCTGGACTCATTGGCTGCCCGTTAATGGCTGTAATATTGCCTTTTTCATAAGTAAGCTCTACATATTCTGCTTTGTCAGGTGCGTTTTCAGGCGACACTGTCCAACGCCACATATCCTCTTCAGGTTCTGCCCAAGGATCTTCTAAAATATCACCTTCGTAAGAGATATGCAGTAAGTTTGCGTCCATTGAATAGGGGGATTTTTTATCTTGCTTTTGATAGTCAATTTCAATACCATGTTTTTCGGCATAATCCATCAACGACTCACGCGAGGATAAATCCCATTCACGCCACGGAGCAATCACTTGAATATTGGCATCTAAGGCGTAGGCATTGAGTTCAAAGCGCACTTGGTCGTTGCCCTTGCCTGTTGCGCCGTGACTAATAGCATCGGCATTCACTTGATTGGCAATTTCCACCAAACGCTTAGATATAAGTGGACGAGCAATAGAAGTGCCGAGTAGATATTCTCCTTCATAAATAGCATTAGCACGGAACATAGGGAATACAAAATCTCGTGCAAACTCTTCACGCAAATCTTCAATATAAATCTCATTAACACCAGATGCCTTGGCTTTAGCGCGTGCAGGTTCTACTTCTTCGCCTTGTCCAATATCGGCAGTAAAAGTAACCACTTCGCACTGATAAGTGTCTTGTAGCCATTTAACGATAATACTGGTATCCAATCCGCCTGAATAGGCGAGCACTACTTTGTTTATTTTTGTTTTATTCATTTTCTTTTTTATACTCGAATGTTTTTGTTAATAAAATTTGATTATGCCGATTCAGTACTTCAACTGTCCACTGCCCTGTCCATCTATGCCATAGGTTTTTACTTGACCACACACGCCAGCGGTTGCCCTTAATGTCAAAACTAATTTCAGCTTTGACCTTGCCTTTATACAACCAACGATGGGTAATTTTATCGCCAGACAAATGACGAATATTGGTAAAAAAGTAAATTTTATCTAAAGCGTTATCAGCTTCTGCAATTATCTCAACTGGCACTCTGTTTTTGACGGATTTGGCGAATACAGCTTGGGAAATATTTTCATGTGGCCATGCAGAAAATGCATTGCTACTCAAAAATAAACAGCCTAATATCAAAGCCTTAAAAAAATTGTAATAATTATTCATAGTGGTGTAATTTTTATCTAAAAATTTCTGTTATTCTACCCAATTAATGACATGTTTATAGACTTCTTCTGCCGCTATTTCATTATCTCTAAAAGTGCGACCACGCACTGAAATACCAGCCAAATGCACTGAATTCACATCACCACTAATCAACGGATGCCAGTCAAACAGTGGCTTGCCTTCAGATAATAGGCGATAAGCGCAAGTTGCCGGCAGCCAATTAAATTTCGCACCCCAATCAGGGTAAATCGTTAAACAATCTGGCACTAAGACTTGACGCGTTTCATAATGTGGGCATTGGCAAGTTTCTTCGTCAAGATGGCGACAAGCAACATCGGTAAAATAAATTTCATTGGTATCTTCGTCTTCGATTTTGTGTAAACAACAGCGCCCACACCCATCACATAATGATTCCCACTGTGTTCGTGCCATCTCCGACAAAGAAAGTGTTCGCCAAAAATCCACCTCTGCTGTATGCGTCATAAAACCTATCAGCGGTGAGGGGCTAAAAACAACAAAATCCGCTCACCGCCTTTATCGCCTTGTTTAGCAGAGGCACTCGCCCAAAAATACGCAAATCGATAACTTTGACTCACACCAATGCCCTTAAAATACATCATTGCCAAAGAGTTTTGAGATTGTGCCACGCCCTGTTTGGCCGCCATTTGCATCAATACAAAAGCTTTTTTATCGTTTTTCGGCACTAATTCACCAATGCTAAATAAAATACTCAAATTGTGTTGTGCGGTAGAGTTGCCTTTTTTGGCACTAAGCATTAGCGATTTGATGTTCTCATCCAAGGCCTTAATATTGTCTAATAATGAACGCTCAATTTTTTTCGTAACAGATGCCGTAGTCATGGTTGACTTCTCTGGGATTTCAAGCATCTTAGGTGTTTCAATAATAAGTGATTGTTCTGAGGCTTTGACTACCTTAGGTGTTTCAATAATAAGCGGTTTTTTTGATATTTTGACCGTCTTAGATGTTTCAATAATAGGTGTTTTTTCTGGAATTTTGACTGTTTTAGGTGTTTTAGTAATAAGTAAATTTTTTGAGGCCTTGATGGCCTGACGAACAACTTGCTTAGTCTTTTCATCCATTACTATATTTATATCAACCTGCCTTAGAAATAATTTTGCCGATGTGTGGTTTTGTTCGGAAGCCTTTTTATACCAGTGTTTTGCCTGTTTCAAATTATATGGAATCTGCACACTATGGTGATAAATACGCGCCGCTAAGAACTGCGCCTCAACATCGCCTTTTCTAGCTGCTATTAATGCCCACTTAAGCGCCTCAATATCGTCTTTTTTAGTCAAATGCCCCTTATAATAGATGTCAGCTAAACGAGATTGCGCCTGGATAATGCCTTGTGTGGCTGATTTTTGGTACATCAATAGCGCTTGTACAAACTTCTCTTGTCGCTCAAAAAAATCAGCCAAATAATATTGCGCCTCAGCGTCTGATTGTATAGCAGCAGACTCATACCAATGCTGTGCTTTGGCTAAATCCTGCTCTATGCCGGGCCCATAATCATATAGTTTGGCTAATGCTAATTGAGCGGGCGCAAGTTCATGTTTTGCAGCTTTTTCATACCAATATC
>JAQRMT010000011.1:5584-23478 GCA_028599035.1 Gammaproteobacteria bacterium | reverse complement strand
TAAGCGTACGAAAAATTGCACAAACTGTCGGTATAAACCACTATTTAGCTAATTGCCTGCCAAACGATAAATTAACCTGGCTGCAAACTGAACAAGCACAAGGTGCACGCATTTTATTTGTCGGCGATGGCATTAATGACACGCCAATTCTAGCGGGAGCAAACGCCTCATTGTCATTATCTGAGGCGAGTGATATGGCGAATATTCACAGCGATTTTATTGTGCTAAACAATCGCCTAGATGCAATTCCAAAAGCCATCAACTCCTCAAAATTTATCAGAAAAATCATTCATCAAAACCTGTTTTGGGCGCTGTCTTATAACATTATTGCCATTCCACTTGCCGCCTATGGCCTAGTGCCACCTTGGCTGGCAGCGATTGGCATGTCGCTTAGTTCGCTATTAGTGGTATTGAACGCCTTACGATTACAAAAATTGTAGTGCAATGTTATTTTAAAAAAAATCCTAAATTAACTGTCTAATTTTACAAAAAAATCAACATAGGTTATTTTTATTCATTATTATTGCTGGTAAATTACGCTCTAACAATTTGAAATAAATTGCTAAATTTAAACAACTAAGGAGAGGACATGAGACAAAGAAAAATAATTAAGTCAATATTGATTAGTAGCGGCTTATTCAGTTTAATATTAACAGGGCAAGCATTAGCAACACCTACCTCGCAAGCATTGAGTTACACCTGTGCAGGTTGTCATGGTACAAATGGTGCAAGTAATGGTTCAGCAATCCCTTCTTTAGCTGGACTATCTAAAGACTACTTAGTTGAGGCAATGGAGGCTTATAAAAAAGACGAAAGAAGTCCAACCATTATGAATCGTATTGCCAAAGGCTACAGCACTAAAGAGTTTGAGTTGATGGGCGATTTTTTCTCTAACCAGCCTGTTCATCAAAATAGTGGGCAAAAATATGACAGTGCAAAAGCCAAGGCGGGTAAAAAACTACATAAAAAGTATTGTTCTAGTTGTCATTCAGAAGGCGGCACAATTACTGACGATGAGGCGGGATTACTGGCTGGAAATGCGGCGCTTTTTATGGAGTATTCTTTAATAGATTTTCATGATGGTTCGCGCGATATGCCGAGAAAGATGAAGAAGAAAATAAAAAAGATGCTGAAAAGAGACAAAGACGCATTTGACAAGTTAGTTCATTATTACAGTAAAGGAGAATAATATGAGTAATCAACACAATAGAAGAAATTTCTTAAAAATAGTAGGTGCAGGTGGTGTTGCTACAACAGCTGCTTTGTACACTCCATTTGCGATTGGTGGTGCCAGTAAAAAAGTCGTCATCATTGGTGGTGGTATGGGTGGCGCAACAGCGGCTAAATACATCCGCATGATGGATAAATCTGTTGATGTGACTTTAATTTCTGCAGATGCTAATTACTATACGGGCTTTGCTAGTAATGAAGTTATTAGTGGTGAGCGGTCTTTAACATCAATTACCTTTAGTTATGCTGGTTTGCGTAAGCGTGGCGTTAAAGTTATTATTGACACAGCAGCTGATATCAATGCACAAGCAAGGACTGTCAAACTTGCAAGTGGCACAAGTATTAGTTACGACCGTTTAATTGTTGCTCCTGGAATTGATTTTAAATTTGATGACATTGAGGGTTATGATGCTAGAGTTGCTAATGAAAAAATTCCTCATGCATGGGTGGCAGGATCACAAACAAAAATGTTGCATAATCAGTTGCGCTCAATGAAAAACGGCGGAACAGTAGTCCTTTCAGCGCCACCTAACCCCTTCCGTTGCCCTCCTGGACCGTATGAACGCGTATCACAGATGGCACTTTATTTAAAGCATAACAAGCCAAAATCAAAAATTATTGTTTTAGATTCTAAAGATAAATTTTCTAAATTTGGTCTATTTACCAATGGCTGGAAAAAACATTATGGCTATGGTACCGACAATTCAATGATTGAGTGGATTCCCGCCTATAAGGGTGGACGCATTGAGGGTGTTGATGCGGATGCGATGACAGTGACTGCTGAGTTTGATGATTTTAAGGCGGATGTAATTAACATTATTCCTGCACAAAAGGCAGGGAAAATTGCCTTTACTGCTGGTCTAGTAAACGACTCTGGCTGGTGCCCGATTCAGGGTAACACCTTTGAGTCCACTATTCATAAAAATATTCATGTAATTGGCGATGCATCAATTGCTAGCCCTTTGCCTAAATCAGGCTATGCAGCCAACTCTGAAGCCAAAGTTTGTGCTGCAGCGATTGTAGCACTACTGAATAGTGATAAAATTCCAGACCCTTCTTTTGTGAACACTTGTTATAGTGTGATTGCCCCTGGTAATGGCATCTCTGTGGCAATGGTATATGCTTATAAAAATGGAAAAATCGTTAAAGTTAAAGGCTCTGGCGGTCTAACGCCTGATGAGCAGTTTGATAAAAAACTCAGAGCCAGAGAAGTAGAGTATGGATACACTTGGTTCCATAACATTACTCAAGACGCCTTCGGATAAGGCAAGCTTAAGTTATTTTTTTCCCTCCTCTTTGGGTGCTTTTAGCACCCATTTTTCGTGTAATATGAAATACTATGTCTAATTCTTGTATAAAAGATGCCAATTGCGATGAATGCACTGTGCGTTCACGGGCTTTATTCGGGGCAGCAAATAAAGATGAAATACGAATAACACAAGGTTATCGCGATAAACATCGTTATTTTTCTGCTGGTGATACACTGCATTTAGAACAACAAAAAATTGATTACGCCTTTACTCTGTATTCAGGTTGTTTGATGCTATATAACGATTTAGAAAACGGCTCTCGACAAATTTTACGCATTGCCTTACCAGGTGATTTTATTGGTTTTAGTCGTAACCATAAAGGGGAATTACCTTATTCCATCAAGGTCATTACTGACAGCAGAATTTGTATGTTTTTAGACACCAGTGTGCAAAAAATGATAAAAGAACAACCAGAAATTGCCAAGAGATTGATTGATTTACAACTGAGTGATGCGCTTTCATGCCAACAACGCTTATTAAATTTAGGGCAAAAAACTGCCACACAGAGCTTGGCTTATTTAATTATGGAGTTGTATTCTCGTATTAGAGTACAGTCTCCTAAAAGCTTTGACTTTGACACAGGGGAGGCTTTTTTCCCGCTTAATCAAGCCGATATGGGAGATGCATTAGGCTTAACCAAAGTGCATATTAATCGCGTTATTATTGCCTTTAAAGAACAAGGATTAATTGCCTGCGGACACAAAAAGCTAAAAGTAATTAATGAAAAAGAATTGTCTAGAATTGGACAGTTTGACATTCGTTTAATTGAAGACCCGTTCCGTCATTTTAGCTAAACCAATATTAGTCTAACGCTTCAGTCACAATCTCAGCCAGCATATTTTCCACTCTAGTTAATGCATCCATTGATTTTGGATTATCCACATCAGCAAATTGACTCAAGCGTAAATAACTTACATGCACCTGATTAGGCTCGTCTAGTAACTGAAAAACTGCAATTGAAAAAGGACAAAATAAAATATTGTTCGGATCGGCTGCAGTTGTCAATGCAGACAAACTAGCACTACAAAACTCTATGACTGTGCCATGTTCATAAGTAGTTTTAGCAGCTTGATTTTTAAAAGGCGTTATTGGCATCATATTGGTTACCATATTAAACGCCTGTTGTGCCAAATCTTTAGCCGTTCGATTAAGCATAGTGGCAACATCAGAGCGATGCGCAATCACTAAGCCTTGACCTGTAATTGCTAGCGTAATGTCCTCTTCAACGCTGGCAAAATCATTGTCAGTAATACGCTCAACAAACAGCCCTGCTTTGATATTTGTTGAAAATAAAATAAGTAGTATTGATATAAAAAATCGTTGGGACATAAGCAAATTAAATATATATAAAAATTCAGTTTAATATTTTCTATGCGGTAAAAAAACAACCTATGTTATTTTAAAGTGTTTTGCACAATTCAAATACGAAATAATTTATTTTTAATAAGTCAACTTATGTTATTTATTCTCGTGAGTGCCTATTCTATCATTTGCTTGCAAAGAGAGATAAGTTAGTTTTTTTTAATCATATAGGAGTAGCATCATGAAAGGAATCATTAGAGGATTAGTTCTTCTTTTTTCTTTGACAATGCTAAGTGGTTTAGCGCTTTCATCCGTGTCTGAACCGCCAGCAAAAATGTCAGAAACAAGTAAGCAATGCACAACTTGCCATAAAAAGAACAACAACGGCATCGTACAACAATGGGGTGACAGTAAACACCATCGTGCTAAAGTCGGCTGTTATGAATGCCATGCAGCAGAAGCAACAGACTCTGATGCTTTCTTACATGGCAAAAAAGGCAATGAAAAATACATTTCAATTATTGTCTCACCACGCGATTGTGCTAATTGCCACGCACAAGAGGTGAAAGAAGCCGAAGAATCGCACCACGCTAAAGCAGCTAGAATCTTAGGTTCATTAGATAATTTGTTAGCCGAAGTGGTTGAAGGTAATAGTAATTTCTTTACCGAGGCATTTCCAGATGGCAACTCTGCTGCCGCTGTAAATGGCTGCTGGCAGTGTCATGGCTCGCAAGTCAAAGTGCTAGAAGATGGTTCACTAGACCCTGCAACATGGCCGAATACAGGCATTGGCAGGATTAACCCTGATGGCTCAGAAGGTTCTTGTACCGCTTGTCATGCCCGTCATAGCTTCTCTGTAGAGCAAGCCCGTGCACCTGAAACATGTGGTAAATGTCATATGGGGCCTGATCATCCGCACATTGAGATTTACAACGAATCCAAACACGGTATCCAGTATGCTTCTCAAAAAGGGCAGTTAGGTATGGATAAATCTAAGTGGATTCCAGGTGAAGATTATTTCACTGCACCGACTTGTTCAACTTGTCACATGGGTGCTACCAAAGACCAAGATGTAACACATGATGTTGGAATGCGTATTTCTTGGAATAACCGTCCGCCAGTGTCTATTCGCCCTGAAGTATCAGATAAGAAGATGGGATTACCAGGTCAGCATGTTGATTGGGAAACTCGTAGAGACAATATGCAAAATGTCTGCTCTGCTTGTCATTCACAGGAATATATTGAAAATTTCTATATACAATATGACGGACTTATTGAGTTGTATAACGAGAAATTTGCTAAGCCTGGCCTTGCGTTAATGAAAGCAGCCAAGCCTTTAATGAAGCCCGTTAAATTTAGCAATAAAATTGACTTCATTTGGTTTGAATTGTGGCATCACGAAGGTCGTCGTGCACGCCATGGCGCATCAATGATGGGTCCTGATATTACGCATTGGCACGGAACTTATGAGATTGCTAGGAATTTCTATACGCATCTTATCCCAGAGTTAGAGAAGCTGATTGAAAAAGGAACAGCCTCTTACGATGAGAAGAAGCAAGCAGCTGCTAAGCATTTGCAAGAAACACTGGATCGTATCCTAAATACTGATAACCACAAGTGGTATTTAGGTAAGATGAGTGCCAAACAGCAAGAAATTCGTAGACAGGCAACCGAAGATTTTAAGGCTCAATTTGAAAATAAATAGAGCAAGATAATCTTATTAAATACCCCTGTCAAGGCAACTTGGTGGGGGTATTTTTTATAGAGACTTTTGCCTAAATAGGGATAATTAATAAAATACTAATTATTTCTATTTGTGCAAAGGTTTCTGATAATTTTTTAAAGGAGTAAATATGAAATTCAAACAATCTTTTTTATGGGCATTTATTGTCCTGGGGCTGGGAAGTTACCCTGCTTTTTCAATGCCGCAAGCCTCAAGCAAGGTTTTGCAACAAGTGAACCAGATGATGGCAAGTAAAACATTTGAGCAATCAGAAAAAAGACTTCAAAAAATAATTGAACAAGTGCCTAATAAACGAGCCTATGTTGATTTAGCCAACTTATATATTGCAAATAATAAAAACAAAGAAGCAGTTGTCAATTACCAACAAGCCGTCTTGCTGGATCCTACCGATGCTAAATTATTTACTGCCATGTCGATAGCCTATTTACATCTTGGATTTTACTCAATGTCCAAAGCAATGGCAGAACAAGCATTAACACTTGAGCCAACATTAGGACATGCTAATAAAATCATAAAATATGTCAATAAGAAGCAAGAAGTATTAAAAAGAGCGGCAGAAGTTAGTAGCAACCAAGCCAGCAATTAATGAGCACAAGCAACACCACTACTCAATCTAAACTATTGGTGCAGCTGAAATTGTTAGCTTTATTCACCCTAATTATAGGGGGTGGATATGTGATGGGCTCATTTATGATAAATATGGGCAAGGATATGTCTCAAATGACGCAATCAGTTGGGCGCATGACCAACGATGTGCATAATATGTCAATCAATATGAACTCCATGGCAAAAGATATGCTGGTGATGGCAAAATCTATGGTTGATGGGCAGAAAAAAATGGGCGATGACTTTGCCCAAGTGGCAAATGATATGCACACCATGACAGGCAGCATGAAAAATATGAGTAATGATATGCGTAATCTGGGTACTTATATCAAGACTATGAATGCCAATATTGCTGTAATGAACCAGTCTATGGCAAGAATGAGCAATGATATGACTTCAATGAATCGCTCAATGGGGGCGATGCGTTATGATATTAACAAATTTACCAAGCCTGAAAACCTTATGATACCGTTTATGCGATAGTATTTATTTGAATTACCAACTAAATTTAATGATTTTGGTGAGTATGTATTAAACCAGTCGGTAGATGGGTTATGTATTGAGACCTTTGCAGTGCGTAGCCTCCCTTGCGGATAAATCAACCAAAAAAATCGCCAATTTGGTAAAATAACACCCATCTAAAATAACTTTAAAAATATCAAAAATGTCTTGGAGTGCGTAGCCTGCCTGTGGTAAAAACACCCAACAAAACTCATTTTCAGACTCCCTTGTTGTTCAACATAAATCTCTATCAGAACTAGATGATGTGCATAACATCATCAACTGGAATAAGATAGAACAAACCTTATCTAAACTGTATTCATCTAAACGAGGTGCGCCTGCTTATCCACCACTGATGATGTTTAAAGTTCTTATCCTTCAAGTTTGGTATTCGTTTCAATACCCCCTTGAGGGGTATAACCTAAGTGATGAAGCCCTAGAAAAGCAAATAGCCAGAGACTTAATGTTTAGGCGTTTTATTGATTTAAGCCTAAGTGAGTCAGTGCCAGACCACTCAAGCATTTGGCGCTTCAGACAACTGCTCAAAATTTACCAGAAAAATTATTCATCAAAACCTATTTTGGGCGTTGTCTTACAATATTATTGCCGTTCCACTGGCAGCCTACGGTCTAGTACCACCTTGGCTAACAGCAGTAGGCATGTCACTTAGTTCGTTACTGGTAGTTTTAAATGCTTTAAGATTGCAAAAATTATAATTATCCTGGTCTAAAAAAATCTATTTCTTATTCAAAGTAGAAATATACATCGTTCCCCATTTTTCTAACTCTATTAAAACAGAAGATAAGGTTTTCCCAATTTCAGTTAAACTATATTCTACTTTCGGGGGAACTTGTGCATAAATTTTTCTGGATATAATCTTATCGGCCTCCAATTCTCGTAATTGTTTGGTAAGCATTCTTTGGGTAATCTTTGGCATTAATTTTTGTAATTCATTAAAGCGTCTTGTTTCTTTAAGGTGGTATAGAATCACCCTTTACTACCCCTAAATATGTGGCAAGAATTAATGTCTTATATCGATCTTAATACTGACAATATTTTAATAATCCAAGGAACTTTATAATGAAATTTTTACACACAATGCTTAGAGTAAGAGACATAGATAAATCTATTGAATTTTTTGCATTACTAAAACTAGAAGAAGTTCATCGTTTTGAACATGTGTCAGGTAGGTTTACACTAATATTTCTCAGAGATCAGGGCAAAACCTTTGAATTAGAAATGACCTGCAATTGGGATCAAAAAGAAAATTATACGATAGGTGATAATTTTGGTCACTTAGCGTTTTCTGTTGATAATATATATGACACTTGCCATATTTTTAAAGAATATGGTGCTATTGTTTCAGTTCCTCCTCGTGATGGCGTGATGGCGTTTATAAAATCTCCAGATGGAATATCTATTGAATTACTGCAAAAAGGCAGCGCCTTAAAGTTTAATGAATTTTGGCATAATCAACCAAATATAGGTACATGGTAATTTAAACAATTATAAGGAAAGTATAATGATTAACATAAGAGCACCAAGATTTGTAAATACTAATAATATTTTTTAAACTAACAGGGCATTAACTATGAATCAAATTATCAAAGATATGCTAGACAGATACACAACAAAAAAATATGATAAAAATAAACGAATATCGTCAGAAAATTTACAAATTATTCTTGAATCTATGCGGCTTTGCCCATCTTCTATTAATTCTCAACCATGGCGGTTTATTGTGCTTGAGAGTGATGAAGCAAAAAAAAGAATGGCAAAGACTTTTGCAAATAAATTTCAATTTAATTTACCTCATATTTTTGAGAGTTCTCATATCATTTTATTTGCACACAACCCTAAATATAATAAAGATGATTATGCCAAAGTTATAGAAGCAGATATTAAAAACAAACGCATTAATCTAGAGGATAAAGAGGACGCTTTTGGTGCATTTATATTTGCAGAAATGAATACCGATAAAGATGGCAATACAAATGCATGGACAAAATCACAACTGTATCTTTCTCTTGGCAATACACTACATATTTTAGCGCGTATGAATATTGACTCTACACCGTTAGAAGGTGTTGACAGCTCTCTAATCGCTAAAGAATTTGTAAATGAGTTAAATGGATATCAATGTGAGGTTGCGTTGGCAATTGGTTATCACCACCCTAGTGAAGATTATAACTTTAAGACACCGAAGTCTCGCCTTAATTTCAATGAAATTTTTGTCTGTTTATGATTATTGATTGCTCAATTTAATTCCTATTTCATTGACTTTTTTCCAAGCGTGCCCGTAAATCATTTCATAAGTGACAGGTAGTTTGTCATTTTTGACGGTAAGATTCGCACATCTTATACCATTTTCAATAAATAGGGAGGGTTAGCAAAATTCAATTTTTCCCCAATTGATGGTTTCTTAAACCTTGTCCTAGTAGGGGTAAGGCTGGGTTCAAAGAATCACCAAGTGAGTGCTCTTTTTTTGTGCCCCCTTGAGGGGTAAAAAGTGGATTTTTGATGGTTACTCCTATGCCTCTCTGTAACTAAATTAACAAAGATTTTTATAAATATGAACAATATCGCCAGCCAATCTAAGTCTTTAATGCAAGAAAATCCTTGATTTTGTTTGTTTTTATTTTTGGGCAATCCCTCATATTATTGTGTGGGACTAAACACTTAAACATACGGAATTACAAGGTTGTTTAAGATGAGAAAAACAACAAGTAAGCGTGCTAAAATAGCAAATATTAATTTTAATTTTAAAAAAAATAACCTATGTTGTTGGTTTTATTTATTACTTGTTTTATTATAAAAAAGTTTTTACAATATAACTAATACGGCACTTTGAATTACCCACATCATGAGCAAACAAGAAATTGATTACAGTTGCGATCAAGTACAACAACCCATGCTCAGCACTGATGAGGCGTTAAAATTTTTGTTGAATTCAGTTTCAACCGTCACAAAAACACAAACAAAATCACTTGATGAGTCGTTGTATCGAGTATTGGCGCAAGATATTTATTCAACAATTAATGTACCTGGATTTGATAACTCTGCGATGGATGGCTATGCAATTGCCTTAAAACCCGAACAAATTAATGTTTCTGGTGTGCTAAATTTCAAGATAACTGGTAGAATTCCAGCGGGCAGCACAGGAAGTGCGTTGGCATCGGGTTGCGCCGCTAGAATTTTTACTGGCGCACCCATTCCGCAGGGTGCAAACACCGTTATTATGCAAGAAGAATGTAAGGTGTCCGACAATGGCAACAGCATCGAAACTTGGCGCCCATTGTCGCTGAATGATAATATTCGACCACTGGGTAATGATATCCAAACGGGCACTATTATTCTAAAAAAAGGCAAGCAACTTAAGCCTCAAGATATTGCGCTCGCTGCCTCTGTTGGCGTGGCAGAATTAGAAGTCTTTAAAAAAATTAAGGTCGGCGTGTTTTTCACTGGCAATGAATTGATTGAGCCTGGCGACCCTTTGAACAACGGTGAAATTTTTAACTCTAATCGTTATGCACTTGTTGCTCTACTCACGCAACTTGGTTGTGAAGTTGTCAATCTAGGTAACATCAAAGATGATCTAGGCGCTACTTGCAATGCCTTAGAGGTGCTAGCATCTGATTGCGACTTAATTATGACCACTGGTGGCGTGTCTGTCGGCGAAGAAGACCATGTCAAACCTGCGGTAGAAAAATTGGGTCAATTAAACCTATGGCGTATTAAAATGAAGCCAGGCAAACCTCTGGCCTTTGGCCGTGTTGGAAATTCTGCTTTTATTGGGCTACCAGGCAATCCAGTATCTACCATGGTAACTTTCCTCTTATTTGCACGACCTTTTATTAAAAAAATGCAAGGCATTAGCCACTACAAAAATCAAACCACTCAAGTGCAAACTAACTTTGATTGGCACAGACCCAGACCACGGCGTGAGTTTATCAGAGTCCGATTAGATCATACTGCCATTCCTGCCTCAGCCAACCTCTATCCTAAACAAGGGTCTGATGTGCTAAGCTCTATGGTTTGGGCAGATGGTTTAGTGGAAATACCAGAAAACAGCACCTTTTCTAAAGGAAAGGTGCTAAATTATTATTCATTAAATGGATTATTATGAGCGAACTGACCCATATTAGCAGCAAAGGTGACGCACAAATGGTGGATGTGTCTAACAAGAATAGCACGGCGCGTACTGCCAAAGCAACTGCCAAGGTGTTAATGAAGGCAACAACCTTGCAAAAAATCAAAGACAACGATTTTAAAAAAGGCGATGTCTTATCCGTGGCAAGAATTGCTGGCATTATGGCGGCAAAACAAACACACCACCTGATTCCAATGTGTCATAGCCTCAATCTTTCAAAGATTAGTGTTGATTTTGAATTCATTGGAAATGGCGTACAAATCACCACGATAGCCAAACTCAATGCACAAACAGGGGTAGAAATGGAGGCACTCACTGCTGCCAGCATTGCAGCACTCACTATCTACGATATGTGCAAAGCAGTTGATCGTTTTATCAAAATTACAGAATTGCAATTATTAGAAAAGTCAGGTGGAAAATCTGGCAATTGGAGACTAGAAGATGGCCAAACTCATTGACAAATTTAATCGAGAAATTACTTATTTAAGGCTTTCAGTCACCGAACATTGTAACTACCGGTGTTTCTATTGTCGTGATGACGAACATACGCCAAATTGTAAACGCGAAGATGTTTTAAGTTACGAAGATATTGAGAAAATTGTCCAACTGTTTGCTGAATTAGGCATTACTAAAGTTAGATTAACTGGCGGAGAACCTTTATTGCGAACAGGTATTTCTAAAATCGCTAAACTTATTAGTCGCGTTGACGGTATTAATGATGTACCTTTATCCACCAACGCCCATTTACTAGAGAAATTTGCACAAAAACTTTACCAAAATGGTGTCAATAGGGCAAATATTTCTATCGATTCTCTCATCCCTGAAAAATTTGAAGAGATTACTCGTGGTGGAGAATTGAGCAAAGTTATTGAAGGCATTGATGCGGCAATACAGGCAGGCATGAGTCCAATTAAGATTAATATGGTGGTTATGCGTGGTGTGAATGATGATGAGATTGAGTCGATGATTGATTTTGCCATTGACAAAGGTATTGATATTCGCTTTATTGAAACTATGCCAATTGGTTCGTCAGGCATAGAGATTCTTTCCCAACATGTGAGTGAAAAAGATATTCTTGCGAAAATTAACAACCATCTCGATAGTCGATTAATGCCTATTGAATCTAGCAAAACAGATGGTCCTGCACATAATTTTAAAATTGAAGGCACAAACTCCACAGTAGGGATAATCAGCGCAGTGTCAAATCACTTTTGTCAGACTTGTAACCGAGTCAGGCTCACTGCCAAAGGGGAGTTGATTTTATGTCTGGGGCAAGAAGATTCAATCTCATTAAAAGATGCAGTGCGCTCAGATTTAACCGATGATGAAATTAAAGATATGATTATCAATGCGATTAACAAAAAGCCTGAAAAACATGTATTTGATTCTGTAATCGATAATATTAGTAACCGACAAATGGTGGAGATTGGTGGATAAAATAAGATCCTATGACGAGTAAAATACAACCAAAATCTATCAATTTAATAGTATGGATAAATCACCCAAAATGAATGAAAAGAAGAAAACCCTTGCTTTAAAAATTGTGTATTTCGCCTCTTTAAGAGAGGCACTCAAAACAAGTGACGAAAACATAGAATTGGGTATAAATATAAATATTGCACAACTCAAACAACAATTAATCGAAAAACACGGCGAGCAGCATTTTCCAAGCAATATTCTTTGTGCCGTTAATCATGAAATTGCCAACGATTCAACTCAATTAAATGATAATGACGAGGTGGCTTTTTATCCACCTGTTACTGGAGGATAATGAACAATACAAAAATCAAAGTGGGTTTTATTACTATTTCTGATCGTGCTGCACGGGGCGAATACGAGGATATTGGTGGCCCCGCTATGCAGGCTTGGATTAACAGCGCCCTACTCTCACCTTATGACATAGAGACAATTATCATTGAAGATGAGCAAGCGTTAATTGAACAAACGATGATGGATTTTTCAGACAATAAGCATTGCAATCTGATTCTTACCACAGGTGGCACTGGCCCCACAACTCGTGATGTAACGCCTGAAGCCACACAAGCGGTGTGCGAACGGATTTTCGATGGTTTTGCACAACAAATGCGCACCGTATCACTACGCACAGTGCCTACTGCTATTTTATCGCGTCAAACAGCAGGCACCCGTGGTAAAAGTTTAATTATCAACCTGCCGGGCAAGCCAGAGGCGATTGCCGTGTGTCTCGGTGCAGTGTTTTTAGCCGTGCCAAAATGCTTAGAATTATTAGACAATTCCAATATTCAAATTGATTTGGATTTTGTAGAACAAGACCCCTCTTAAACTCAATAATTAGCCGTGGAAATACTACATTATTTTGAGTATTTGCTACCCTTGCTATTTTTTGTGGTGGCATTTATGTATTCATCCATTGGTTTGGGTGGCGGCTCATCTTACACGGCGTTAATGGTTATTTCGGGTATGAGTGCATTGGCCATTCCCATTGTGTCACTTTCGCTTAATTTACTGGTAAGCACTTTAAGTAGTTATCATTTTCTGCGTAACAAACATGGAAAGTTATACATTGTGTTGCCATTTTTGATTTCTGCCATACCTTTTGCTTATTTAGGAGGTGCGCTACATTTACCAGAAACACTATTTTTGTGGGTGTTATTGGTGTCACTCATTATTGTGGTTATGCGTATTTATTTTTGGCAAGATATCAGTTTTAAACTTGATTTAAACCATCGACAGAAGGTTATTGTATCACTTATTCTTGGCTCAATACTAGGGCTTATTGCCGGCATTGTAGGCATAGGCGGTGGTGTTTATTTGGTGCCTATTATTATTATGCTTAAAATTGGCTCGGTAAAAGAGGCAGCAGCAGCAGGTGCAATCTTTGTTTGGACAGTGTCATTTTTCGGACTTATTTCACGCTTACAACATAATTCAGTTAATCTAATGGATTACATCCCATTAATTGTAGCTGTTATTATCGGTGGGTTTTTAGGCGCTTACATGGGTTCGACTAAATTTAGCTCAAACACCATAGAAAAAATATTGGGCGTTATCATTTTAATGTCCATTGTATTTTTACTTAAAAAACTACTGTTTTAACAAGAATAGTATTTAACCAGTGCTCCAACCTCTAGGGCGCCTCATGCCAGCAATCTTGCAGGCTTGTTGTACATAACCATAAGGAAATAAGGAAAACAATCTCGCCTTGGCTTCTTTTTTGCCAATGCCTAAGTCTACGCCTAACTGCTTAAAAATATGACGCACATCAGGTGCAACACCATTTTCGTTATAAAAATCACGCATTAAATTAAGCACTAACCAATGCTGATCATTCAGTTCTAACTTTTCTTTTTTAGCCAGTTCGATAGCAACATCGCTCTGCCATTGACTAGGCTCAATCAAATAGCCTTCAGCATCAAGCTCAATTATGTTGCCGTTAATTTCCATCTTTTAATTCAAATTAGCCAAACGACGACGGTAAACACCACTTTCTTCTGGACTGGTGTTTGCGAGCATGTTGCAAATTAATCCAATCATTTCTTTGGCTGCACCTTCTTTAAAATCAGGATTATTTTCTTGGATAAAAAACAATTTTTCCACGCCTTGTTCAACCTCATGTTGTGCAAATAGACAAAGTGCCAAATCAAAGTTTGCTTGATAATTGTCAGGGGATTTTAACACCTGTGCTTGAAGTGTCGCCATACCTGCCGTATTTTGTGCCAACCGTTTAAAGTTAAGTTGACTGGCAATTGACACTCCCGTCTCGCTTTTTTGAGCGCTATCTGGCAAACGATTAAACAATGTCTCAGCCTGCTCTAATTCATTAATATCCAAAAATATCTGCACCATGTCCAGCACTACGAGAACATTACTTGGGTCGGATGAAATCGCCTCTGTTAATAATATAATAGCGGCTTGCGTATCGCCGGCAAGATGTTGTTTTCTGGCTTGTTTTCTAAGTTGATCAGGTGTTTTCATTAAGTTTTTCTGTTAACGGGGTTGGAATAATATCGATTTAATTGATTGATAATTAGTGGCAATATTGCGTAGATTTTCTTCACCCTGTTCCTTAGTAGTTACATCGCTTTCAATATCTCTCACTTGGTCAGCATACATTTTTTTCAAAGTTTCCAGTGTGGCATTAATTTCATAAATAGTGGGATTATCTTCATCTTCCCAATCTTGTGGCAATGTATGCGGATACTTAGGCTTAAATTCAATTATTTTCTCATCTTTATCAAACATTTAAAAAATAAACGCACTAAGCGGTCAAACTCGCAAATAAGAGAGGGAGTTGTTCGGGGAGTTTTTCAACATTGTCAACCACGGTGTAGTTGTTTTCGCCGAAGATGCGTTTGACATAGGTATCGGCATTCGGGTCTAGGGTTAAGCAATAAGTCAAAACACCTGTGGAATACAATTCTTCCACGGCTTTTTTGGTGTCAAAACGCAGATGTTGTGGGTCGCTCTCGTCAATATCGGCAGGTTCACCATCAGTAACCAATAAAATTAATTTTCGTTTTTGTTGCTGTTTGTGTAGATGTGTGCCGGCGTGCCTAAGGGCTGCGCCCATGCGAGTAGATAAGCCGCCTTTCATGCCTGCTAAACGAGACTTGGCTTCATCATCAAAATGTTGATTAAAGTCTTTCAGGCGGAAATATTGCACATCATGGCGACCGTCTGAGGCAAAGCCGTGTAGAGCAAAAGGGTCGCCAATGCCTTCGATAGCAGTGGCAACTAAAGTTGCTGCTTCACGCGTTAGTTGCAAAACGGTTTTGTCTGATCCTTCCATGGTTTCATTGGTGGATTCGGATAAATCTAACAATACAACAACTGATAAGTCGCGGGTGTTGAGGACATTACGCATGGTGATACGAGGATTGGGTTGTTCGCCCATACGAATGGCAATCATAGCATCAATGGCGGCGTTAATGTCAACCTCGTCGCCGTCTTCCATATTGCGTTGTCGTTGCACGCCAGCAGGGGTGAGTAAATCGATGATTTGACGGATACGATGGGCAATTGGCTTGTATTCGGTCAGGATGGCATCAATGTCTTCAAGATTGCCTTTGGGCGCTCGGCGTTCGTAAATCGTCGCCCAATCAGGGCGATGGAGTTGGATTTGATAATCCCATTCTTGATAATGATAGGGGTCTGAGATAGGCTCTTTACCCATTGTGTCATTAAATGTGTTGGCGTTGTCGGTAAGGTCGTCTTCGTAAACTCGCATGGTGTCTTTGCAGGTCCAGATAACCTGTGCATCATCGCCAGCTAATTCGCAATCCACTTCGTGCGCCATCATTAATGGACTGACTTCGTAACGCACTTGCGCTTGACTGGCGGCAATGTATTCAGCGCCAGCATCCCAATTAATATCTTCATAATGCCAGATAACACGGTTATCATCACGGTAATCAACACGATAGCGTTCTAAAATTCTAAGGCTTGGGACTGATTTTCTACTGGCGAATAAGTTGTACAATTCAATGCCCATCATCCAAGCAAAATGGTTGTCGTCTTGGTTGGCTGCAATTTCGCTATGAAATTTTTTGGCAAAAGTGTTTAACTGTTCATCTTTTCCAGTAACACTACTGTCCAATAATTGCAGTGCAAAATCTTCTAAAATTTCCATTGTCGGGTGTTCAGCAGAGGCTGTATCTTTGCTTTTGATAAGCGTTATCCAGAGTTTTTTCAAACCAGGGAAAGATTGTATCGCTTTGTATTCCACCCTTGCATCTTCTAGCAATCCAACAAAAAACATTTGTGCCGGGCTGAGTTGCTCTGCTGACATGGAAGCATTAGTGTACATCATATGTGCCGCCATATGTGCCACGGTTGCCCGATAAATCTCTAAGCCCTCTACAATGATTTGCTCATTATCTTTAATATCATCTAGCGCATCAGGGACATGAAGAATACGATTTTCAACATAGGGGCGAAAATCAGTATAGTCTGCACCTGTTGGGCGAACAAAGAAATCTCTGCCCCACAGTGCACGCAAGTAGAAGTTTAATTTGCGTTGCACTTTAACAAACAACACACCACGGCGTTCTTTTTCAAGCATGGCGCGCGAGTCTGCAGATTCTAGCCCAAAGTAGGCAGTTAAATTATTAAAATCCCTGCGGTAGGCTTTTGCACCAAAATTTGCCCAGCGGCGTAAGCCACTGAGCGTGAGTTTGGATAACAATTCATCAATATGCATCAACATTGGGCGTAAACCACGGGCTGCTGTTGAAGCAATTTGATGGATAAGGGTCAAGTAACCACGCACTAATTGCGCATCGCCTAAATGGCGTGCAACCGTTGGCAAACTAGATAATAACAGGACAATCACTTCGCCTGAAGTCATTGATGAGGCCTTCATTGCAGCAGTGATGCAATCAGAAATAATGTCTTCGCCACATTCTTTGGCGATTTGTGGCATAACCTCAAGGTAGGTGATAACCAAATCATTGCCACGACCCAAGCCACACAATGCTTTGGCGCCATCAAGATATTCTTTTAAGCCTGTTGGGGAAATGACTCGCGTCGCATCTGCAAAAGTTGAATCCAAAACGGCTCTAACTTCCGGTGCAATTTTCTCCAAAAATTCGGCGTAATCTTCTAATAATATTTTTGACATAATTTATTTAGGCATCCCTAGCCAGGTTAATGGTAATTCATTGAATTTATAATGGCAATTTACACTATTAATATAATCCAGAACATCTTTATAAGACGGTTGTTTAAACCAATCATTTAAGACATA
This sequence comes from Gammaproteobacteria bacterium, assembly GCA_028599035.1. Classification (GTDB taxonomy): domain Bacteria; phylum Pseudomonadota; class Gammaproteobacteria; order PS1; family Pseudothioglobaceae; genus Thiodubiliella. Next base: position 5,911 of record JAQRMT010000011.1, on the reverse strand, counting down.
AACATATTCAACTTTAATATCCAGTGGTTGTACCAATTTTAGATATTGTTTTCTTTTAAAATCACAAGTTTGTAGTTTTTCATTAACCGAACCAGCAACTTGTTGGTATTTTAATTTGATAAAAAACATTGCTCTAATAGCTTGGTGTGTTTGTAAATATGTTTTGATTTTTCTTGAGAATTGCATTCTTCATAATGTTTACTTTCATTATCTAAAAGATACTGAATAACAATTTGTAAACTTTTTAACTCTTTGTTGGTTAATAATAGTTTATTCATAATCTTGACATTGTTTCTTTTGTTAAGATTTTTTCTATTGCTATCTTTG
>JAQRMT010000011.1:0-5484 GCA_028599035.1 Gammaproteobacteria bacterium | reverse complement strand
ATTATCTAAAAGATACTGAATAACAATTTGTAAACTTTTTAACTCTTTGTTGGTTAATAATAGTTTATTCATAATCTTGACATTGTTTCTTTTGTTAAGATTTTTTCTATTGCTATCTTTGTTTTTATATCTGCAAAATGCGACATTTTGTGGTGATGAGCACAAACAACCGATAAATTTTCTATTTTATCTATGCCTTTCTTGTGTAAAGGAACAATATGATGAACTTCTATATATGGACTTTTATCCTCTTTTAAAAAAGTATTGTGGCACTTTGGGTATAAACAATTTGTCCCCAATACTTCTTTGGCTAACTTAACAATTTTAGTGCTCCTAAAATAAGTTTCTCTAATGTGTTCTATTTTTTCCTTATTTGTTTCTTTTGATAAATCAATATTACTTAATTCTTCTTTTTCCTCATCTAATAAAAAATCTAATTTTTCACCGCCTAATGTATAAAATCCTTTTTTTGGTAAAAAACTTAATAAGTCATCTTTGTCTCGCAACTCTTGCAATAATCTTCTTACCGTTGCCTGTGGTGTTTTTCCAGTAATTCCAATAACGCTATAATCTTGATAACGCTCATTCAATTGCTTAAGTGAGAATGTTTTGCTACCTTGCTCATTGCAATATTCAGCTAATAAGTTTAGTAATTTTTTACGCTGCATTTGATTTTAACCAAGAAATATCGTTGATAATATGCCAACCTTGTTTTTGCAAAGCAAAACCACAAGAGTAAATAGAATGATAAGTGCCCGAAATCCACATACTGCCATTAGGTTTTAAAATTCTTTTACAAGCTTTAATCCATTTTGAATGAAATTTAAAATCTTCTTCAATACCTTTACTTTCATCCCATTTACCTTTATTTACACTAACTCTTTTTCCAGCATGGCAACTAAATCCCCCGTTAGATAAATTATAAGGGGGGTCAGCAAAAATCATATCGACACTTTCAGCTGGTATTTTCTTTAACAACTCTAAACTGTCGCCTAAAAAAAGTTTAACTGATTTATCTTTAAAATAGGAGTTCATAATTGAGCAATAATTTTTGAAACAAGGCTTTTTTCATTTAAAAATAAATGCCTTTCCTCTACAAAATAAAAAATATTTTCATCAATTGCTCTTGCCTCATCAGAAACATATCCGCCATTTTCATTCATCAACACACTGTTTAGTTTTTTAATGCCAATAGTTCTGCTACCAAAAACAAAATCAATGTTTCTAATTACATATTCAATGCTTTGAAATTTTATAACCTCTATCACAATATTTTTTGACTGTTGCCACTAAAAATTAACCTAAAAAAGTCTGCACTGCTGCGTGCAATGTATCACGCATATCAGGGTCATCGGTAAGTGGCGTAATCATAGTCATTGAACATGCTGCTTCTGCGTTGACACCTTTGGCAATGAGTTGACCTGCATATACCAATAAACGAGTGGAGATACCCTCATCTAAACCGTGTCCTTTAAGGTTTCTGGCACGGTGTGCGATTTGCACCAATTTTTCTGCCATTTTTTCATCAACACCTGACTCTTTGGTGACAATTGACACTTCTAATTCAGTTTCTGGATAATCAAAGTCCAATCCGCCAAAGCGTTGTTTAGTGGATTGTTTTAAATCTTTCATCAGCGATTGATAACCAGGATTGTAAGAAATAACTAATTGAAAATCAGGATGCGCCTTAACCAGCTCACCTTTTTTATCCAAAGGCAACTCACGGCGGTGATCGGTTAATGGATGGATAACTACAGTGGTATCTTGTCGTGCCTCTACAATTTCATCAAGGTAACAAATAGCGCCTATTCTCGCTGCTGTAGTTAAAGGACCGTCTTGCCATTTAGTGCCGTCTTTGTCTAACAAAAAACGGCCGACTAAGTCTGATGCGGTCATATCTTCGTTACAAGCAACGCTAATCAGCGGCTTATTTAGCTTGTGCGCCATATACTCAACAAAACGAGACTTTCCACAACCTGTTGGCCCTTTAATCATCATTGGCATACGCACACCGTAAGCCGATTCATAAAGTTCCACTTCGTTTGAGATTGCCTCATAGTAAGGGGCGTCTTTAATTAGGTATTGTTTTGCATCTACTGTTAGTTCACTCATTATTCTCTCCGTTGATTTTATTCGTCTTCATCATCTGTTTCATTGTCGCCCGACCAGCCAGCCTGTTTGGCTTTTTGGATGGCGGCGTCGTGAATTTTAAAATGCTTTTCACGCAATTCTGGCGGCAAGTGGCTGGCCATGCATCCATATTTATCCCACTCGTTATTGACTTTTTGCAATAACGCATCAATCCCTGCTAAATTCCAGCCTTCACAGGTTTCATCTTCATTAATTAGTCCAAACACCCAAGCGTCTCTAATGATTTTTCCAATTGAGGTCATTCCTCCATTAAGGTCATTATTAATGCCTATATATTTGTCTGGCTTTGCCATTTTTTTATCCTTAATTATAAAACTTTTTCAGTATTTAAGCTTAAAAAATCAAACTTAAATACTGAAAAGGTTTAAGCAAAAAACCCCAACAAAAGAGTCGGGGTTTTTTGTTAAAACTTCAGTAAAAATTAAACCGTTTGACCACGGTAAATAACCATTGAAGTGCCTGCACATTGTGCAAAGTTGTCCAAACCTAACAGACGAACATGATTGTTAGGATGGGCAGTATGACAGGCTTCTAACTCCTTCATAATGGCATCAACATCGGTTTCACCAAACATCGGCAACTTCCACATATACCAATATGCACCAGCAGCATGTTCAGGCTCAGTGTGTTCAATGCTAGGGTTCCAGCCCTTGTCAACAATGTATTGAATTTGTGTACGAGTCTGCTCGTCACTCATTGTTGGTAGATATGAAAAAGTTTCAAATTTACGACTTTCTACATTACCTAGACTTGATTGATAATCATTCATTTTATAACTCCTATATTAAATTAATATTACTTATGCGCCGCGTCAATCTTATCAACGGTGTCGAATTCAAACTTGATTTCTTTCCAAGTTTCCATCGCAATCGCCAATTCAGGGCTGTGTTTAGCTGCAGAAGTAAGGATGTCTTTACCTTCCTTCTCAAGTTCACGACCCATATTACGCGCTTCAACACAAGCTTCAACCGCTACACGGTTAGCTGCCGCACCTGCTGCGTTACCCCATGGGTGACCCAGTGTGCCGCCACCAAACTGTAAGCAAGAATCATCGCCGAAGATATTAACTAGTGCTGGCATATGCCATACATGAATACCGCCAGAGGCAACAGGAATTACACCTGGCATAGAGCCCCAATCTTGGTCAAAGAAGATGCCACGAGAGCGGTCTTCTTTAATAAATGAATCACGCATAATGTCAATCCAACCTAAAGTAGCCTCACGGTCACCTTCAAGCTTACCTACAACCGTACCTGAGTGTAAATGATCACCACCAGATAGACGCAAAATCTTAGCTAATACGCGGAAATGGATACCGTGATGCGGATTACGATCTAATACCGCGTGCATTGCACGGTGAATATGTAACAACATACCGTTGTCTTGACACCATTGCGCTAGACCTGTGTTAGCAGTCCAACCACCCGTAATGTAGTCATGCATAATAATTGGCGCACCAATTTCTTTTGCATACTCAGCTCGTTTCATCATTTCATCAGAAGTTGGCGCTGTTACATTTAAGTAGTGTCCTTTGCGTTCGCCAGTCTCAGCTTCTGCTTTATGGATTGCTTCCATAACAAAGTCAAAACGACCTCTCCAACGCATAAACGGCTGTGAGTTAATGTTTTCATCATCTTTGGTGAAGTCTAAACCACCACGAAGGCCTTCATAACAAGCACGACCGTAATTTTTAGCGGATAAACCTAACTTAGGCTTAATCGTACAACCTAATAAAGGACGACCGTATTTATTTAAAATATCACGCTCCATCTGAATACCTTGCGGCGGACCATTACAAGTCATTACATATGCAATTGGGAATCTGATGTCTTCAAGTCTAAGTGCGCGTAATGCTTTAAAACCGAATACGTTACCTACTAATGAAGTCATTACGTTTACTACTGAACCTTCCTCAAATAAATCAATTGGGTAGGCAACAAATGCATAGAAACATGTGTCATCACCTGGCACATCTTCAATCGCATAGGCGCGACCTTTGTAGTGATCAAGATCGGTCAATAGATCTGTCCATACTGTTGTCCAAGTACCTGTAGAAGATTCTGCTGCAACCGCTGCTGCAACCTCTTCTCTAGGTACACCGTCTTGTGGTGTTACTTTAAAACAAGCTAGAATATCCGTCTCTAAAGGCGTATAGTCTGGCATCCAATAAGTTTCGCGGTAGTCCTTTACGCCCGCATCATAAACTTTAGCCATTTTATGGTCTCCTTTCATTAAAAGAACGCTTATCATACAATAACAAATAAATAATGTAAAATAATATTTATTTATTAAATAATAAGTTTTATTTATGATTAATTATACCCTTAAGCAACTCTATAGTTTTGAGGCGGTTGTGCGTTTAAAAAGCTTCACCAAGGCCAGTAAAGAACTTTACATTACCCAACCAGCTGTCTATATGCAAATCCAACAACTAACAAAAAACATCGGTGCCGATATGCTAAACACCAAAGGAAAAAAAGTCTCTCCTACTTATATTGGTAAGAAATTTTACCAAACTTGTCTAAGCGTAATCTCCAAACTCGAACAATCAAAGGCAGATATTGAGCAAACCTTAAACCCAGATTCTGGGCACTTAGAAATATCCGTCGCTACCACTACCAACTCTTTTGTCTCTCGTGTACTGGCGCAATTTAAAAAACAATACCCAGATATGACATTTCACTTAGAAGTCACTAATCGTAAACTGTTGTTAGAAAAACTCACCAATCATAACGCCGATTTGGTGATTATGGGTGAGCCGCCCGCTGATATGTCGCTGACCACCCAGCCTTTTATGGAAAACCCACTTATCGCTATTGCTCACCCTGACCATCCACTGCTTAAAAATAAACACAATTCCATCAAAGCTCTAAGCAAAGAAACCCTAATCACTCGTGAACAAGGGTCTGGCACGCGTATTACTGTTGAGAAAACCTTAGGAATGAAATTTAATTCTGAAATTGAAATTAACTCAAATGAAGCAATTATTGAAGCGGTTCAGGCGGGGCTTGGGATTGGCTTTGTGTCTAAGCACACCGTTCAATTAGAGCTAAAAAATAATATTATCAAGCAACTCAATGTTGACAAATTCCCAATCACTCGTCATTGGCATGTTGTGCATAGTGCCAAAACGCAACCTTCGCCTATTGCACAGCGCTTTAAAGATTTTATTATTGAAAACAGCTAGCTAAATACAATGGTTTTGTTGTTATAGGTTAAAACACGGTCTTCTAAGTGAAATTGCAAGCCTTTGGCTAGGTTGGTTAATCTTTGTATTTATATTCAGGTAAATCTTGCGCTTCAATTCTAACGACTTTTTTGTTCTCCCTATCC
>JAQRMT010000109.1 GCA_028599035.1 Gammaproteobacteria bacterium | reverse complement strand
TACAGCCTGATTGGAATCCTATTACTACCAGTTATGCTATTACGCCTAGTGCTAAAGGGCTTAATAACGCCCGCTTATCGACATAGAATCGGTGAACGATTAGGGTTTATTAGTGCCACATCTCAACATATTATCTGGGTGCACTGCGTGTCCGTGGGTGAATTCAGGGCAGCAACTGTGTTAATTGATAAACTCATTAAAGACTATCCTGAACATCAAATTTTAGTCACCAGCACTACGCCCACAGGCTCACAAGCAATCAAGGACACTTATCAAGACAAAGTATTGCATTATTATTTTCCTTTTGATTTGCCCCTAATCGTTAACCGTTATATTAAGAAAATTAACCCTAAAATTTGCATTTTATTAGAAACAGAAATTTGGCCAAACTTAATTCACAATCTAAATAAAAATAACATACCGAGTTTACTAATAAACGCCAGACTCTCACCTCGTTCGCTGGAAAAATACCAAAAGTTTACACCCAAATTAGCCAAACAAACGCTAAATAAATTAAATGTAGTTGCCACACAAAATCAAAACTCTGCTCAGCGTTTTATACAACTAGGTGTGGATAAAAATAGAGTAATAGTCGCAGGAAATATTAAATTTGAACAAAATCCAAATATAGATAAAACTTTATGCAAGCAATTAAAAACTTTGATAGGTAATCGCAAGGTTGTGGTATTTGCCAGCACCCATAAAGGTGAAGAAGAAGAAATTATTAGTGCCTATCTGCAACACCCTTTAGGTGCGCTCATGCTCATCGTTCCAAGGCATCCTGAACGCTTTAATGAAGTTTACAAGCTGGCAAAAAAACATCAAATTAAGGTGCTTAAACGCTCTGAAAACACCTCGTCTGAAAATTACGATATGTTGTTAGGTGACTCAATGGGTGAAATGATGTCGTATTTTGAAGTGGCTGATATTGTCTTTATGGGCGGCAGTCTTGTTGCAACTGGTGGGCATAATATGCTAGAGCCAGCAGCGCTTTCTAAGCCGATTTTATTTGGTTCAAATGTCTTTAACTTTAGTGAAATATCCACAGACCTGCTGACACAAAATGGCGCTATTCAAGTACAAAATGCAGATGAACTGCTCGACAAAATAACCGAATTATTAGCTGATGACAAACAAAGAAAAACACTTGGACAAAACGCCAATCAATACTTCAAATCCCAGCAAGGTGCGCTAGATATTTTAATGAAACAAATTCGATTATGGGTTTAAGTGTTGTCTGACAAACGCAGCCGTTCTTTGGTCAGCATCTTTAGTCGCCAAGTCATCGGCGAATGTTCTTGATTGCATTCTAAAATCAAACCCTCTGCCCACGCCCGGATAAACAATTAACTCTGCTGGTACATGGTTGCTCTTTAAGGTATCAATGCCGAAGAAAATCGGGCGCATTCTTTGATACTGTTCATGCTCGCCGATAAACACTAAAGTTGGCACTTTGAGTTGATTAATTTGCGCTGCAACTTGATAAACTTGTTCAACTTCTGAGGCGTTTGGGTCTTGCCAATGCGGATAATACGACACATAACACGCCACTTTGTCTATTTGCCGATTGTGCGTCACCAACGCCTTGAGCGTCATATAGCCGCCACGAGTATGTGAAACAACACAGGCTTTATCGCTGCTAATATCAGTGCGTTGCAGCAACACATCAATACCTTTAGCGACATGCTTATCGTAAACTTCGTTGTGCTCAACAGGCATTGGTGGCTGTATATAGGTACCATACACATCAGGCGCAAGCACAATAAACCCCCGTGCTGCTAGGCGCTTTATGCGTGGTAAAACCAAATTATCCAACCCTCTACGACCGTGCTGAAACAACACAGCTGGATATTTACCTGGCTTGCTTGGTTTAAATAAAAGAGCCTCAACGCTTACACCGTCATCATCATAGGTGATTTCTTCAGTAGAAACTTGATAATTTTTAGGAATAGGTAATTGCCCCTCATTCCACCACGCATCATTCCACCATAATTTGTCTTTGTCTTGCGGGTAGTTAATCTCAATCCAAGGTTTTGATGGATGTGCGCCCGCAAAAACTATATTAGAAAATAATAATGAAACCAGAAAATAAGCAATATTTTTCATAAAACTGATTATAACGCTTAAACAGAGAATTAGGCTTCCTTTATATAAATCTCACTATCGTTGTCCAAAAACTCGGCAGATTTTTTGTCCATTTCAACCTGAATGGCGTTAATCTTGGCGATTTCTGCCTTATCCATGGTCTTGATTTCTTGGGTGATTTTCATAGAGCAAAACTTTGGCCCACACATTGAACAAAAATGTGAAGTCTTTGCAGCTTGCTTGGGTAGAGTTTCATCATGGTATTTACGAGCTGTATCTGGGTCTAATCCTAGATTAAACTGATCTTCCCATCTAAACTCAAAGCGGGCTTTGGATAAAGCGTTATCACGAATTTGCGCACCAGGATGGCCTTTAGCAAGGTCAGCGGCGTGAGCGGCTATTTTGTAGGCAATAATCCCTTCTTTGACATCATCTTGATTGGGCAGACCCAAATGCTCTTTTGGTGTGACATAACAAAGCATTGCACAGCCATACCAACCAATTTGAGCAGCACCAATAGCACTGGTAATGTGGTCATAACCTGGGGCAATATCGGTGGTGAGTGGGCCTAAAGTGTAAAATGGTGCTTCGCCACATTCTTCTAATTGCTTGTCCATATTTTCTTTAATCATTTGCATAGGCACATGACCTGGACCTTCAATAAAGGTTTGCACATCGTGCTTCCAGGCGATTTTAGTAAGTTCACCCAATGTTTCTAATTCGCCAAATTG
>JAQRMT010000108.1 GCA_028599035.1 Gammaproteobacteria bacterium | reverse complement strand
CCCTTGGTGGCCTTTGGTGGCAAGGCGTTAGTGGCTATGGGCTTTGATTGTGACGAATCCCATCCTCAGTTTGCCAATAGACATCAAAGATTGTTGCAGATTTATACCGATAATATTGATAAATATTCAAAAACTTTTGACGGAATTGATGCTTTGATAAAACAAATTAAACAGCAAAAGTTACTTTGGGGTGTTGTCACTAACAAACCTGAGAATCTGACCCATTTGTTATTGGAAAAATTAAGCATTAAGCCAGATGTGGTGGTGTGCGGAGATACGCTAAAATACAATAAACCACATCCTGCACCACTGCTTTACGCTTGTGCAAAATTAGCGGTTAAGTCAGAGTCGTGCTTGTTTATTGGCGATGATAAAAATGATATGCTGGCAGGGCAGAATGCGGGCATTAAAACCGTAGCAGTTACTTACGGCTATGGCAAAATTGGACAAGATTGGAATTATGATTTTTTGATTGATGCCCCAAAGGAGTTGGAAAAATGGATATTATAATATCGGTATTGTTGTTCATTTTAATTGTTTTGATGTCGCTTTTATTGCGTAAAAAAGCACCGTTGAGCGATATTGCTACACCGATTAAAGCCCTAGAAACGGCATTGAAAAATGAGTTAAAAACCAACCGAGAAGAAACCAACAATATTGCCAAAGACAATAGAAAAGAATTAAATGAGTCAATTCAAGTGTTAGAAAGGTCACTCAGAGAAGTTATTGATGAAAAATTTAATCAACAGCAAGAAAAACAAAAACAACTCAACCAAGAAGCAAGTGTGGTTATTAAAGAAAAATTTATTGGTTTCAACCAACAACAAACCCAGTTTAACCAGCAAGCTACCGAAAACATCAAACATATTGAGACAACGGTTAACACACAATTAAGCAATATTAGAAAAGAAAGCGGTGAAAAATTAGAGCAAATGCGTCAAACTGTCGATGAAAAATTGCAAAGCACTTTAGAAAAGCGTTTGGGTGAGTCTTTCAAGCAAGTTAGCGAAAGATTGGAGCAAGTTCATCAAGGTTTGGGCGAGATGCAAAGCGTTGCCAATGATGTGGGTGATTTGAAAAGAGTGTTATCAAATGTCAAAACTAGAGGCACTTTAGGCGAATATCAACTCGGCGCTATTTTGGAGCAAATGCTCTCTCCTGATCAATATGCCAAGAATGTAGCAACCAAAAAAGGCTCTCAGGCTAATGTGGAATTTGCGATTAAATTACCTGGCAAAAGTGAGGGCGAAGTCTGGATACCGATTGATGCCAAATACCCAAGAGAAGATTATGAAAGACTGATAGATGCTTATGAGTTAGGCGATAAAATTAAAATAGAGCAATTACAGAAAAAAGTTTTAAAATCTATTGAATTGTTTGCCAAAGAGATTGCTGGTAAATATATCGATCCGCCGCATACCACAGACTTTGCAGTAATGTATTTACCTGATGAAGGTTTGTACGCTGAAGTATTAAGACACGCAGGTTTATTTGAAAAACTGCAAAGACAATATAAAATTACCATTACTGGGCCAACCACACTGGCGGCTTTTTTAAACAGTTTGCAAATGGGTTTTAAAACTTTAGCAATACAAAGAAGAAGCTCCAAAGTGTGGGATGTTTTAACCGAAGTAAAAACTGAGTTTGCCACATTTTCTGGGGTTTTTGAACAGGTGCAAAAACAACTAAACACCGCTTCTGGTACTTTGGAAAAACTTAGAACAACAAGAAGCAATGTATTAGAAAGGAAACTTAAAAAAGTTGAGCTACTAGACAACAAACAACCCACTTTACCCACTTCACTCATGGATGAATAATGAATATCTCAAGCAATTATCAAATTACACAAAATGAATTAAAAGACAAAGTTGTCTTAGTCACAGGCGCTAACCGTGGCTTTGGGCGAGCTATGACGCTAGATTTAGCCAAAGCAGGCGCAACTGTGATTATGCTTGGGCGTGATTTAGCCTCGTTAGAGGGAGTTTATGACGAGGTGGTGGATGCGCATTATCAAGAGCCTGTTCTTTATCCGTTTGATTTAGAAGGGGCAACGCCTGAGCATTACGAACAATTACAAGCAGATATTTTTGTTAATTTTGGGCAACTAGATGGGCTGATTCACAATGCTGGCATTATCGGCACAATGATGCCGATTGAGCAATATGATATTAAACTGTGGTATTCCACCATGCAAATCAACCTCAACGCCGCCTTTATGCTAACGCAGTTTTTGATTCCCGCCTTGAACAAATCCGCTGACGCACGCATATTATTTTTATCGTCTTCGGTAGGGCGAGAGGCTCGCGCTTATTGGGGGGCGTACGGCGTGAGTAAATTCGCCCTTGAAGGCTTAAGCAAAACCCTATCCGAGGAATTAGAACAAACCAATATTTGCGTCAATTCACTAGACCCAGGGCGTATGAAAACCGAAATGAGACGAACCGCCTACCCCGCTGAAAATGCCGATAACAACCCCTTACCCGAGACAAAAAGCCCCGCCATGGTTTATCTAATGAGCAATAAAACCGCTCATTTAAACGGCGAACAACTCACTCTTGAATAAACTATTTTTTGACTCCCTCCCTCCTAAACTCCAACTTGGAAGAGGGGGGGGCACAATGCATGCGTTGCATTTTTTCTCGCACGTGCTAAATAATAGGTTTTTTATCTGTTATCATATGTCAACTTTAAAAGTTAAACTGTGTTTAATTTTTTTACCTAAATATCGAATATTAGGTAAAAATCTAAATTTTATCTTAAAGCAGATGGAATTTGGTTGTTTTTTACAGGGTTTATTTTTAATATCGCAATATAAGGAAATATGTCCTTATAATAATAGTTATGTGTAAATTCTCTCACGCATCTCTATTTTTTTAAAGAGAGAAAATAAGGTGAATCTTTATGATTTTTAAAATATGTAGTGGTGGAACACCAAATAATGCGCCAAGTAAAACT
>JAQRMT010000107.1 GCA_028599035.1 Gammaproteobacteria bacterium | reverse complement strand
TCAACCCCGTCAACACAAATAAAGTGAAAACCCATAGCACGAATAATGTCATACAATGGCTCAATTTGCATCACCAACTCTTCATCGGCTGGCTTACGATGCGCTTTGTATTCAGGATAAATCTCGTGCCGATGGTTTTTACCCTTAGCATCAAAAATAGCAATCATCTTTGCCTCTGGATATTGGTTCTGTAAGCGTTTAATGGCGTTTATTACGCCAAAAATCGCCCCTGTTGGAAAGCCGGCATCGTTGGCTAAGTTTTGCGAAAGGGTGGAAAAATAAGCCCGAAATAAAAAGGCAGATCCATCTAATAAAATAAGTTGCTTTGACATAAGGCAAATTTTACACTTAAATTGTTTAAAATAGGCGTATGACGACAACACCAAAAACGCTTATTAGTGCCAACCATATTAGCCTTAGCCACCACGGAAAAAAGGTGCTTGATGAGGTTAGTTTTGAACTAAAAACGGGTGAATTTATTACCTTAATTGGCCCAAATGGCGCTGGTAAAAGCTCATTAATTAAAATCCTGCTTGGGCTTATTGCCCCTGACAATGGCAAAGTTAAGAAATCTAAAAATATTAGGTTGGGCTACACGCCACAAAAATTCATTGCTAATGAATTTATCCCTATCTCAGTAGCTGATTTTTTAAAACTTAACCAAAAAATTGACGCTCAATTTTTAACAGACACGGCTACGCTCACAGGTATCGAAACACGACTACATTTACCCTTAAGCAGTTTATCTGGCGGTGAGATGCAACGCGTATTATTGGCTCGTGCATTACTAGCAAAGCCCAATGTCCTCATCCTAGATGAACCCGCACAAAATCTTGATGTTGACGGACAAATGCAGCTCTACAAACTCATTCAGGACATTCACCAACAACAAGGCTGTGCGGTGCTGATGGTCTCTCACGACCTACATCGGGTGATGAAAGAATCAACCCAAGTGCTGTGTTTATACCATCATATTTGTTGCATGGGCCAGCCTGAAACTATTATTAAAGACAGTCAATTCAATCATTTATTTGCCGACCAAATGGACGAATTAATGGCAACCTACGAACATCATCATAATCACAAACACTGATAGACTCTCAAACAAAAAATTCGCAAATATCAACCTCTAAAACCTTTGCAATTTTAGGCGAATTCAATCCATAAGTGCAACACTGCCATTTAAAAAATAGCGCAATCCATTTTAATTTTGGCTGTTGGTGCTTCTGGAGCGGGAATAGAAATAGGGTAATCGTTACTAAATAGTAAATACTAGGTTGTTAGGGTTTTGCAAAGTTTCTCTCTGATATAATACTCATTTTTTTGACCTGCAAACCCATCATGAAGGATATTATCGAAGCGGCTTTTGAAGACAGAGCCAATCTTAACCCACAATCAGCCAGCATAGAAATCAAACAAGCCGTTGCAGAAGCCATTCATCTGCTTGATTCAGGGCAAGCACGCGTTGCTGAACAACAAGGTGTAGGCGATTGGAAAGTCAATGAATGGTTAAAAAAGGCCGTTTTACTTTCTTTTAGGTTAGAAGATAATGTGCCAATGCAAGGCGGTTTCACGCAATACTACGATAAAGTGCCCTCTAAATTTGCAGCTATGTCAGCAGATGAATTTGCAGCAGCAGGCGTTCGTGTTGTGCCGCCAGCCAGTGCACGCCGTGGCTCTTTCATCGCTAAAGACACTGTGCTTATGCCTTCGTATGTGAATATCGGCGCTTATGTTGATTCGGGCACAATGGTAGACACTTGGGCAACGGTTGGCTCATGCGCTCAAATTGGCAAAAATGTTCATTTGTCTGGTGGCGTTGGTATTGGCGGCGTTCTCGAACCTTTGCAAGCAGCACCAACCATTATTGAAGATAATTGTTTTATCGGCGCGAGGTCGGAAGTGGTTGAAGGCGTGATTGTTGAAGAGGGTGCGGTGATTTCAATGGGTGTTTATATTGGTCAATCTACCAAGATTTTTAATCGTGAAACAGGCGAGATTACTTATGGACGCATCCCTGCTGGCTCGGTTGTTGTCTCAGGGAATCTACCTTCCAAAGATGGTAGTTATTCACTTTATTGCGCTGTGATTGTTAAACAAGTCGATGCTAAAACTCGTTCTAAAGTGGGTATTAACGAGTTGTTAAGAGGCATTTAGCCATTCATCTATTGGCAACTCAAAGTGGAATGTTGTTTATTCAATAGCCACGAACAGCTGCCCGTATCAGCCCCAACTTGATCATAAAATTTAAAAGTTTTGTCAGCATGGCTCAAAATTCCATAACCAAAACCTGATCGAGAATAAACAAAATTAGCCATATGCTTATTAATATCAACTAATTTTTGTGTGTTATTATCTACTGAATACAATTTTGAACCGCCGTTACCAATAATAATTTGGTCATAATCGGTTTGCATATCCAACGCTTGCAAATAATGTGCGTGTCCAGAAATAAACAGTGTGTTGTTAGGTAATAAATTCTTAAATGCTATTTGCTGGGTTAAATTACCATAGTAATATTTAGATTTAACCTTGTTATATGTCCACACAGCCCGATGCGTTAGTAGCGCATAGGTTGAATGTTTATCAAATTGCAATTGTTTTATTGCCTTTTTATAAAGTGCTAACTGTGCTTCAGAGGTGCTACTGTCCTTACCGTAACTACTATCAAACATAATATAAGTTACATCTTCTAACTTGATCATGTAAGGATTTTCCATCGCTGTGCAGTTTTGTACAGCTTCCTTATAAGCCCATGGCGACAAATAACGAAACCAGCCATTATGCGCCCTATTACAATCTTCATGATTTCCTCTGGAAAACACCATCACGCTAGACCGTAACATTGTATTTGCTGGAGAGAACCAATCGGCATTCCAAGCATCCCAGTTATATCCACTAGGTGAGCCTTCGCAGCCTTTATTTCCCTCAGGGCATGGAGATTCTCGATAAAAATAATCACCCACATGCAAAATCACATCGGCTT
>JAQRMT010000106.1 GCA_028599035.1 Gammaproteobacteria bacterium | reverse complement strand
CTACTTCTAATTTATCTGCATTCATTGCCAAACACATTGAGCAGCCTGCTTCACGCCATTCAAAGCCTGCGTCGGTAAAAATTTTGTCTAAGCCTTCTTCTTCAGCTTGTCGTTTAATCAAACCAGAGCCAGGGACGACCAGTGCTAATTTAATGTTATTGGCAATGTGTTTGCCTTTGGCAACGCTGGCGGCAATGCGTAAATCTTCAATGCGTGAGTTGGTGCATGAGCCAATAAAAACTTTATCGATCTTAATGTCTGATATTTTGGTATCAGCGGTGAGGTTCGTGTAGTTAAGTGCGTTGTCCCAGCTGGATTTTTCTACTTGATTTTTAGCGTTGTCAGGGTTAGGCACATATCCGTCAATCGCTACCACCATTTCTGGGGAAGTGCCCCAAGTTACTTGGGGTTTGATGTCTTTTGCGTTAAAAACAACGGTTTTGTCAAAAATTGCCTCTTTATCAGAGCGTAGTGTGTGCCAGTATTTGACAGCCTTATGCCACTCATCGCCTGTTGGTGCCATTGGGCGACCTTTGACATAATCAATGGTTTTATTGTCAACGGCAATCATACCCACGCGTGCGCCAGCCTCGATTGCCATATTGCACAAGGTCATTCTACCTTCTATGGACAGGTCTTGAATGGTGCTACCCATAAATTCAATCGCATAGCCCGTGCCACCTGCGGTGCCGATTTGTCCGATAATATACAACGCTACATCTTTAGCGCTGACGGTTTTGTTGAGTTTGCCATTGACTTCGATTTTAAGATTTTTTGACTTAGATTGCCATAAACAACCTGTGGCTAAGACATGCTCAACTTCGCTGGTGCCAATACCGAAAGCCAAAGCGCCCAGTGCGCCGTGGGTAGAAGTGTGTGAATCGCCACAAACAATGCTCATGCCAGGCAAAGTAGCGCCTTGCTCAGGGCCAACCACATGCACAATACCTTGACGAATATCATTCATTTGGATTTCATCAATGCCAAATTTTTCGCAGTTTTTATCCAAGGTTTCAATTTGTAATTTAGACACAAGGTCTTGAATGCCACTCACCCCTGAGGTGCGTGGCGTGGTTGGTACATTGTGGTCAGGTACGGCTAAGTTTGCCTGAATTCTCCACGGTTTTCTGTCTGCCATTTCCAGACTTTCAAAGGCTTGCGGTGAAGTAACTTCGTGAATTAACTGCCTGTCAATATAAATAAGCGAAGTAGTTTCTTCTTCACGAATCGTATGTGCAGTCATTAATTTGTCATAAAGTGTTTGAGCCATTATTGATACACAATACTTGATAAAATAGTTCATTTTACATTTTCATTAAACTTATGTGCGGACTTTGTGGTCAGTTAAGATTCGATAATCAAGCGGTTAAGTTACTAGATTTAGAGCAGATGATGTATAAGATTGCACGCCGAGGTCCTGATGATAGTGGCGTGTGGCTGGATAAAAATGTTGGTTTTGGGCACCAACGATTGAGTATTATTGATTTGTCTAATCATGCGCATCAGCCGATGACGGATGAGACTTTAGGCTTGACATTGGTGTTTAATGGCACAATTTATAATTACAAAGCTCTGCGACAAGATTTAATCAAACAGGGTTATCGGTTTTTCTCCACATCAGACACCGAAGTGATACTTAAAGCTTATCATCGTTGGGGTGAGGATTGTGTGACGCATTTGGATGGGATGTTTGCTTTTTGTGTTTGGAATGGCAGGCAATTATTTGTTGCACGAGATCGAATGGGAATCAAGCCGCTGTATTTCAGTCTAACTGACAAGGCGTTTAGTTTTGCCTCTAACACACAAGCATTGACGGTGATTGGTGCAGACGACAGTGTTAATTCGGTGGCGTTGCAGCAGCAATTATCTTTGCATGGCGTGGTACCTGCCCCCAATACGATTTTAAATGGGGTGAATAAAATCAAGCCTGCCACCACGCTGATGATTGACACGCAGGGGAAAATAACCGAAAAAACCTATTGGCAGCCGAGCGCACAAAGGGTAAATTTGAGCGATAAAGAATACCTAGAAAAAACCCACGAACTGTTAATTAAAGCTGTTGATAAAAGAATGTTAGCAGCTGATGTGCCGATTGGTGTGTTGCTTTCAGGCGGGCTGGATTCCTCTTTGCTGGTCGGGCTTTTGCATGAAGCAGGGCATCAAGATATTCGCACCTTTTCGATTGGTTTTGAAGATATTTTTGATGAGCCAGGCTCAGAGTTTGAGTATTCTGACCAAATTGTTGAAAAATTTAAAACCACCCACGAAAAATATGTGGTGAGTAATGCGCAAGTTTTGCCACGATTGGGAGAAGCGGTGACGAATATGGCAGAGCCAATGGTAGGACAGGATGCAGTGGCGTTTTATTTGCTATCTGAACAAGTGTCAAGGCACATTAAAGTTGTGCTATCAGGGCAGGGGGCAGATGAGGCGTTTGCTGGGTATTTTTGGTATTCACGCATGAACCAAGAATCGGGCAATGAGTTTGAACGCTTCGCTAAACACTATGTTGATAGACCTTATGAGGAATATTTACAAACTGTGAGTGCTAAATATCACACCGGCAATCATACGCAAGATTGGCTCAATAAAGAATTTGCCAAGGACAATGCGGGGGAATTTATGGACAAGGTTTTTCGCACCGATATTACCCGACTAATTGTCGATGATCCTGTCAAGCGAGTGGACAATATGACTATGGCATGGGGGCTAGAGGCGAGAGTGCCGTTTATGGATACACAATTGGTCGAACATGCGCTGAGTATGCCACCGAGTTTAAAAATGGCAGAAGAAGGCAAATATCCGCTTAAATATATCGCTAGAGGCTTATTGCCCGATAGTGTGATTGACAGAAAGAAAGGGTATTTTCCAATGCCAGCACTTAAATATGTACGAGGTGAGTTTTTGGATTTTATGGCAGATATTCTTACTTCTAGTCACTGCGTTAATCGAGGTATTTATAATCAAAATTTTGTGCAGAAAGTAATCAATAAACCAGAGCAATATATGACAGCGCTCAATGGTTCACGCCTGTGGCACTTAGCGCTATTAGAATATTGGCTACA
>JAQRMT010000105.1 GCA_028599035.1 Gammaproteobacteria bacterium | reverse complement strand
CTTTCATATTGGCAATTAGCAACCACAGCATTGCAGAGATAGTCAAAGACCAAATAGCGGTTAAATTTGCACCCAGTGAACTTTCTACACTAGAACGCTTAGACCTCATTAAAGAAAGCCTTATATTGACCATATAAAGGCAGTGGGTCCTATTTTGGTTTATTGAGGGAGTCTCTAAAACTGAGGCAAGGATCGCCCGCTGTTTGGGAGAGTCTTGCCTCTTTTCATTTTATACCATTTTCAACAATCCTCGTCCAAAAGTAGAAAGTGTAAGTATGGTGTTAAACTTTGTTAAAGCGCCATTTTAATTTTTTTAATGTCACTTTGTGGTTCCATGGTGATTTTTTGGAAATGCTGCGAAAGTGAAGGTTGGCGTCAGATTTGCATTTTCTATTTTTAAATTAGGGTGAATAATAATCTTATTCTTTTTTGGTTATTTTGGCTATAATAACGCTTATGAGAATGCGAATACAAAAAGCAAAAAACAATCATCTTTTTAATGATTTTTTAAAGATAGATAACAGCTTAATCCAACCCATTAAAGCCTCTTATCAAGAGAAAAACAGCGTTGAATTAACCATTATTCACCAAGAGTTTAGCGGTCTAATTTCACTCCATGTTGTTTTGGGGCAGTATAAAAATATTTTATTTTCAGAGCTCTAAACATCATTAATCATTCAATTTTAAAATCAGGCGGCTTGTTATTTATTTTTACCGTTATCTGCGTGTTTTTTGTTGCGCTCACTTATAATTCTACGCAAGAAAAAATTAAATACAATGAACGGCAGTTATTGATTCAGCGTCTTGGTGAGCTGGTGACGGGTTATGATAATAATATTTTGCAGGACAAATTCTTTCAAAAAACCACACTACATGGTGTGGAACAAACTTTAAGCATCTACCCTGCTAAAAAGAACAATCAGATTTTTGCTTACTTAGTTGAACATACTTATCCTAATGGATATAGTGGCAGTATTCGCCTGTTAACAGGTGTTGGTGTTGATAAAAAACTGCTGGGCGTTCGGGTGATTACGCACAAAGAAACCCCAGGTTTGGGTGATAAAATTGAAACCCAAAAATCGGATTGGATTAAACAATTCCTAGGACTTTCACTCTCAAATCCAATTAGGCAGAATTGGAAAGTCAAGCGAGACGGCGGTATATTTGATGCCTTTACAGGCGCTACCATCACGCCACGCGCTGTTGTTACTGCCACTTATCAAATCCTAGAGTTATTCAACAAGCCTTGTCCATTTAACGAAAAACTATGCAATTAAAGGACTTCGATTTTGACTTACCTAAGTCACTGATTGCACAATTACCACCAAAAAATAGAACAGATTCACGGCTTTTAGTTGCACAATCGAGCATTATAGATACAAAATTTAATAATATAGCCGACTTCCTTCAAGCGGGTGATTTGCTGGTAATGAACAATACGAAGGTCATTCCAGCACGCCTGTTTGGACATAAAGACAGCGGCGGAAAGGTGGAAATAATGATTGAGCGTTTATTGAATGAAAGCCAAGTGTTGGCGATGATTCGTGCCTCCAGAGCGCCACAAATTGACAGTAAAATCACACTTGAAAACGGTGAAACGGCAACTGTTTTAAACAAAAAAGATGGATTTTATACGCTTGAATTTGCCACCGATTCATTACTTTCCTTGTTAGAGGATATTGGGCACATTCCTTTGCCACCGTATATTGAAAGGACAGACGATGAGCAAGATTTAGATCGCTATCAGACTGTTTACGCACAGCACGATGGCGCTGTTGCCGCCCCCACAGCAGGGCTACATTTTGACAATGAGTTACTGATCTCTTTGCAAAACCAAGGTATCAATTCGGCATTTGTTACGCTTCATGTGGGCGCTGGCACCTTTCAACCGGTTAAAACTGATAATATCACAGACCACATTATGCACAGCGAATGTTATGACATATCCCAAGCCACGATTGACCAAATCAACCAAGCCAAAGCCAATGGCGGGCGCATTATTGCCGTTGGTACGACTGCTGTGCGTGTTTTAGAATCCAGTATTAAAAATGGCAAACTCATCGCCCAACAGAACGAAACCGATATTTTTATCTACCCCGGCTACCAATTTCAAATTGTTGATGGTTTGATTACTAATTTTCACCTACCAAAATCCTCACTATTAATGCTAGTGAGTGCCTTTATTGGGCGTGAACGAATGATGGGTATTTACCAGCACGCCATTAAAGAACAATATCGATTTTTCTCCTATGGCGATGCCATGCTGTTGGAGCGTATATGATTTATGAAAATGCGTTAATCACACTGGAAGCTGAACCTAGCGAAATCCCTTGGGTTAAGGTATTTACTAAGCGAAAAATTAAAGAGTTTAGCGAATGCACCGCAGATGAAAAGACTGAAATTTTTAGAATACTTGATATTACTGAAAAATTAATGTTAAGTTATTTCAACGCAGATAAAGTTAATATTGCCTCTTTTGGAAACTTATTGCCGCAAGTTCATTGGCACATTATGGCACGCTTTGAAACAGACAGCCACTTCCCCGAACCGATGTGGGGCAAAAAACAAAGACAATCCCAGCTAGATTTACCCAGTTTTACAGCGTTTTTCACCCAACTAAAAGCAAAACTATGATTAACATCAATAATCAAGCGCAACTAGATACCTTAAAACAAGAAAAAGAAGCAATATTGATATTATTCGGCGGCGCAAACTGCGGCGTATGCCAAACCATCAAACCACAGATTGAGGCAAAATTTTCAGACCAATTCCCAGACTTAGTTATGGCATATATTGACTGCGAACAGCTGCAAACAGCCTGCGCCCAACACGGCGTATTTTCCTTACCAGTAGTGCAAGTGTTTTTTATGGGGCAAAAGTTTATCGAAGAAATCAGAAGTTTTTCAATCCAAGCACTAGAACAGGAAATAAAAAAAGTCTATGCTAAGATGAAGTACTAAATATCCATAAAAATAAATATAATTTACACTGACCCATTTATATTATCATCAAACACCACGTCAAAGGCACTGAGGCGATCTGTGGTGACAATCAACATGCGGTTTTCGTCAATATCGTAAATATCTCTGACCTTCCCTTGTTGAATCAAAGGCAGGCTTAAATTT
>JAQRMT010000104.1:1998-3216 GCA_028599035.1 Gammaproteobacteria bacterium | reverse complement strand
TTGGATGAAATTACCACCTTGAGCGCTGAGTTAAAGGTCAGAGGTAAAAAGATTGCTTTCACCAATGGTTGTTTTGATTTGTTGCACGCAGGGCATGTGCGTTATCTAGAAACCGCAAAAAGTTATGGCGATGTGTTGATATTGGGGCTTAATTCTGATCAATCAGTGGCTATTTTAAAAGGAAAAGATCGCCCTATTAACACACAACTCGATAGAGCGTATATATTGGCAGCATTGGAAGCAGTAGACTATGTCGTGGTGTTCGACGAAGACACGCCTTATCATTTAATTGAAGCGATTAAACCCCATATATTGATTAAAGGAGGAGATTATGAGGGAAAACAAGTAGTCGGGCAAGATATCGCTGATGAATTAAAATTAGTGCAATTTGTAGAAGGCAAAAGCACCACTAAAACCATTAAGAAAATCCAACAAAGGAAAGCATGATGCACACAATTATTGAATTTGAATTTAATGAGCATTTAAAGGCAACTCAAGCGACCATTACCTCTATTGCCTCTCCGCTTAAAATGGCGGTCAATTTATGTATCGAGAGTTTAGCAAATGGCGGAAAAATTCTTATTTTTGGTAATGGCGGATCTGCCGCTGACGCTCAACATATTGCCGCAGAATTGGTAGGGCGATACAAAGTCGAACGCAAAAGCCTGCCAGCAATTGCACTCACGACTGACACCTCTGCACTTACTTCAATTGGCAATGATTATGGCTATGAATTTATTTTTTCTCGCCAAGTAGAAGCCTTGACAAATAAGGGTGATATTGTTATTGGCATCAGCACCAGCGGCAACAGTGAAAATGTCGTCAATGCCTTGGCATTAGCTGGGGAATTAGGCGCTAAAACCATTGGTTTTAGTGGTCGAAATGGCGGGAAAATGAATGATTTGTGTGCAGTAAACTTAGTAGTGCCAAGCAATGATACGCCACGCATTCAAGAAATGCACATGCTTATTGGCCACACGCTTTGCCATCTGATTGAGCAAGAATTTTCACAGTAGCATTTAATACCTCATTTGCTCTGATTTTTTTCATACAGTTATGATGTCCCAAAGGGCAAATGCGCTGCATACACGGCTGACAATCTAAGTTTTTTTTCACAATAATACTTTTTTCATTCATCCACTGGGAAGTTTCCTCATCTTTTGTTGGGCCAAAAACAGCCACTGTCGGCACCTGAAAGGCGGCAGCCACATGCATAGG
>JAQRMT010000104.1:0-1898 GCA_028599035.1 Gammaproteobacteria bacterium | reverse complement strand
TTAGAGCCAAAAATAGTAATCTGAGCATCAGGATGTTGTTTGATGATATTTTCAATCGCAGGTGTTGCCATCACGCAATCGCCTAGCCAAGTTGGTATTTCTATTAATATTTTGTACATATTAAAGTCATTTTTTAAGTTTGTCTGATTAATTGTTTAAATTTATAAAATGCAGGCATTCTTCTAATCTTCCCATCACGGTCATCCACCAAGCCGTAGCCTGGGGCAATCAATTGATGCCAATACAACCGACTGATTTTCTGGGTTTTTTTGGCGATGTTAATATAATTTTGCATATGCTGTTCGTATTCTAACTCACTGACGCACTCTTTTTCACTGGTAGGGGCAAATGGCGTAGTATTTTTAAGCGGCCAATTAACCTCCGTAATGTATATCTCATTATTGCTTTTAGTTGATAAATGCAACATTGCCGCCAATAAATTAATCTTATTTTTAAGATTAAAACCATACTGCCGATTATCAGGAGCACCTCTTCTATCCACATAAAGCAGGCTTGATAACGCATCAAATTTAACTTGTTTGAAGTTAAATAAAGCCGAAGCAGTGTAATAATACTCAAAATCAATCACACTTGATCCGAGTAACTTTAATTGTGGGAAATACTCGTCTCTAACGCCTTGCGCAGTTTGGTAAAAACTCAAATATTCACTCACTGAGAAAAACCCCCATTTGCTTCGATTGGTAGCATTGCCGATTTGATATTCTTTAGCAATAGTTTGAAATTTATCAAAAATGATTTGCATGTTCTGCTCAAGAAGTGCCAAATTTTCAATATGCTCTCGGTCTTGTAATACATTAATCATAATGATTTTACCCTCGCCAAAACCTTTGGCAAATTGCACAAATTCGTCAATTCTATCAACCTCCCAAAGCGGTATTCTAATGAGTAAATGCCGCACCCCCAGTTCTTCTACCAGTGCGTATTGCTCCTCACCTTTGTCTAAATTCACCCCAATACCAACTTGCATTTTTGTTGCCGGAAAGCGCATCAAAAATTGCCACAAAAAAGACACTGGAAAAACAAACATAAACAACACACCCATTTGTAAATATTCCAACCAATACTTTTTCTTCTGTGTTTTTTTAAAGGCTTTATCGGTAATGATATAAGGCTGGTCAGAATAATAATCCCATTTAAAAATATTATTTATCTTTGGCATTGAATAGTAGATTTTGATAATAATGAGTAAAAGAGAGTGCGTGATTCTTTAAATTTTCGTGTTTATTTTCACATTTAACGGTTTGTTTTTGTAGTTTATTTAATTTAAAGCACGAAAGATTGTCAGTTTGAATATTGATTTCAACCACATCATCTGCCTCAATCCAACCTAATACATTGTTGTGAAAATAATCAGAAAAATAATTAACATCTCTAAAAATTGATTTGCCACTAAATTGGGTCTTTGTATGGTCTCCAATAATCAAATCATACAAACTTGGCGCTATGTCTCTTTGCGACATAACGGTATCTTTGTATTGCGCAGTCAGTATATTAGGCGCATAAATGGCAAATGGAATTAAATAATTTTCCAAATTATCTGAAATCCTGCTACCTGTATGGTCAGCAAACAAAACAAATACGGTGTTAGGATAACTTTCTTTAATTTTTTCTATGAAATACTGCAAAGAAAAATCAGCAAAGCGATAAGTGTTCAACATAGTATTTAAACCTTTATCATTAGAAAAATGCTTCTGCTGAAATCCTTCTGGCACAATAAGGTCATGTGTGGTTGCACCGTTAATGCCAATGACAAATGGAGATGGCATAGACTCAACTTGCTTTAAGGAAAATTGATATAAGTCATAATCCTGTACACCCCAATTATTTCTAGGATATTTGGTGTTGGCAATATCTCGCTTACCAAACGAATCTACAAA
>JAQRMT010000103.1 GCA_028599035.1 Gammaproteobacteria bacterium | reverse complement strand
CCCCTTTATAATGGAGGCGGGTCAATGCATACATGTCCCACCACCACTTAATCAAACTGTGCTAGTTGATGTTTCAGAGACACCTGCCGAACTAAGAAATTTATATACCCCCATTATTGTATCTGGCAAAATTTCAACTGAATCGCAAAACTTTGAAATTGGAGACAGTGGGTACACGCTAAGCAATGTTGTCGTTAGCACGCTTAAAGTTGACAAATAGAGTTATTAAAACTCAAGACTGTAACTTAAAGCAATGCCAACTCGCTCTGTAATCTCATTATCTTGATCTGAGCGTTGTTTGGCGATATCAATATCAATCCCATTGTCAAAGCTATAACCAGCGGACAACTGTGTAACAGAGCCGTCATGATTTTCGTCAGCTTCTGCGGCTTGGTTGTTAATAGCAGTGCGTGAGATGACCCAATTCCACTTTTGGTAATTTAATTGTGCACTCAAAGTGTCATAGATGCGATTATGCTCCGCCTCGCCTGACAAATATTTAATGTCCATGTGTTCAAATACAAATTCAGTGCTTAAATCTTGAGAGATTTTTTGCTGGTAACCCAATGAAAGACTGTGGCGGCTTTCATCCTTTTCGTTGTTATCTCCTGCAGCTTGTTTGGCGTAACCAACTTGATAAGAAAGACCTTCAGCAATATTGTTGTTTAAAGAATAAAAATCTTTACCGCCCAAGGAGACAGCAAAAGAGGATAGTTTTTCTGTATTCGACACACCGCCATCTGCTCGCTTTGTCGCCCCTCTTCTATGTAAAATAGAATTACTCAATGCCGTCGTGTCAGCAAAAAAACTACTCACATTTAATTGATGTTTCCCATAATCACCCAAATCATTTTTAAAAATAGCGCCGACACCAAGGCGTTCACGAATCGCATAACCCTCAATGGTTTGATAACCAAAGACCCCTGGGAATTGATGGTAATCAAAACCAACAATTGGATTAAACTTACCTGCATAAGCGGAAAAATCTTCATTTTTGTAATTAATAATGAGTTTGGAAACAAATAAAGGGTGCTCCTCAAGAAAACGATCACCACTACTGTGTTCTGCTTCCTCTTCTGCGTGACCATGGCTGTGTCCACTTGATTCCCCTTCCAGTTTTAAATTAGAGTGAATAGAAAAATTATCATTTAAATTAATCCCCCATTCAAAATGAGAATGGCTATAAGTTTCATTGATTTCTTCATCAGCTTCATCAGCTTTGGTGATACTATCAAAGTGGATTTTGAAATCCAAATGTGCATAAGAATCATTGTCGCTATGCGCACTATGATCATGTGCACCAGCAGCATAACTTTGATTAATAAATAAAATAAATGTAGTAATAGCAGATAGTAATTGGATTTTTCTCATGATTAATAAAGATTAATAAATATAAAGTGTTACATTATAACATAACATTTTTAATTTGCAAATTAAAAATCTTATTTTTGAAAATAGTAAGAAGTTATTTTTTTATACAAAACAGACAGAGGTAGTAGCAGTACAAACAGTAAAACTGCCGCCACCACGATAGACGGACCCGAAGGGATGTCCATCTGAAATGAGCCGTAAATACCTAAAATCACAGCAAGTACGCCTAATAGACTGGCAATCAACGCCATTGCTTCGGGTGAGCCAGCTAGTTGTCGGGCACTAGCGGCTGGAATGATGAGCATTGAGGTAATGAGTAAAATGCCCACAATGCGAATTGACACGGCAACCACAATACTCATAATGAGTAATAGTAGTAGGTGCGTTAATAGCACGGGAACCCCTTCTGCACGAGCCAAGTCTTCGTTTAGGGTCATTAATACTAAGGATGACCAGTTAAATATGAGTAGCAATATAACGCTGATACCGCCTAGGTAAATCCACCATAATTCTGTGGTGGTAACAGTGAGAATGTCTCCAAATAAATAGGCGTGCAGGTCTAGGGTTTGGTTTAATAGGCTGATTAAAACGATACCAATAGAAAGTGCAGCGTGGGCTAGAATACCGAGCAATGTATCGGTTGTTAAGAGTTTTTTTTGCTGCAAGATTAATAATAAAATCGCAAACATAAAAGAAATAACCATAGTGGTTAGGTTGGTGTTCATTCCGAGCGCCAAACCCAGTACAACGCCTAGCAAAGTGCTATGAGCCAAAGAATCGCTAAAATAAGCCATACGCCGCCATACCACAAAACACCCAATTGCCCCAGTGATAATAGCAACGCCAATACCTGCCAATAAAGCACGCATTAAAAAAGGCTCAAGCATTTTCACTCCGCCTATGTTGATGGTTATGACTGTGTTGATAAAGTGCCATCATATGAGCCATATCGTTACCAAATAAAGAAATAAATTCAGGATCTTGAGTAATAATTTGTGGCTCTCCTGAGCAACAAATATGATGAAACAGACAAATCACTTGTTGGCTAGATGCCATTACCATATGTAAATCATGTGAAACCATCAAAATGCTTAATTTTCTTTCTTGGTAAATGCGATCAAGTAACTTGTAAAAATAAATTTGACCTGAAATATCTAAGTTTTGAGCGGGCTCATCTAATATTAACAGGTTTGGATTATTGAGTAATGCCCTGGTTAAAAGCACTCGTTGCATCTCTCCTCCTGACAAAGAAGCAAGGGGCTTTGTTAATAAGTTGTCTATTTTTGTCTCTTGCGTGATTTGTTGCAAAGTGGTAAGACTAACCGCATTGCGAATTTTTAAAAAACGCTCAACATTGATAGGAATGGTATTATCAGACACCAAACGCTGAGGAACATAACCAATTTTAAGATTTTTTTGACGCTTAATTTTTCCGCTATCAGGTTTATAAAATCCCATCAGGCACTTTAATAACATTGATTTGCCTGCGCCATTAGGGCCAATAATGGTAATAAAGTCGTTTATGCCGATAGTAATATCAATATTTTGCAAAATCTGCTTACCTTGGCGCACAACATTCAACTGTGTGGCTTGAAGCAGGCTATTCATCGGTTTGATTTTGTGCACATTGACGGCATTTTCCTGAAATCTCCACAGTTGTTTGTCTAGTTTGAAATTGATGATGCTCAGTGGTTTGCTTAATGGCATCGCTTAAATGACTGTTGCAACACTCATCCGCCTCACCACATTCATCACAAATTAAAAAATAACATTGACTATGTCTTAAGGGATGTGAGCAACCAATATAGGCATTAATACTGTTTAATTTATGAATAAGACCGTTGTCCAAGAGAAAATTTAACGCACGATATACAGT
>JAQRMT010000102.1 GCA_028599035.1 Gammaproteobacteria bacterium | reverse complement strand
AAAAAAGACTTTCATTTTTTACCATAAACAAAGGTAGAATGCCACCTTATGCAAGTTCAAGCAAACACCCTAGAGCGCTTTACCCAATTTAACAACGCTGGCAGCCTAATCTCAGGTACCACCAACGATGACAGCGGCGTTGGCGTTAATTCAAAACTCACTTTTACTGCTACCACCAGCGACACTTACTACATCTCAGCAGGTGCTTATGGCAATAACATAGGTACTTACACTCTAACCGTAGAGGTTGTTGGCAATACAGGCACCATCGTCCCCTTAGATGGTTACACCTACGATGCCAATGGCAACATGACCCAAAATAACAGCAAAACCATCCAATGGACTTCCTTCAACAAACCCAAACGCTTTGCCAAAACTAACAGCGGCGACAGCACCACTTTTGTCTATGCCCCCAACAGAGCCAGGTATAAAAAAACCCAAACCAAAGCAGGCGGTAACTCTGTTTACCACCACCTACATTGGTAAACTGTATGAGCAAATCAAGCAAAACACCAACACCGAGCACAAGCACTTTATCTATGCTGATGGGCAACTGATTGCCAGGGTGGTCAAGGCGTTAGCACAAGAAGAAGAGATTAAATAATTTTTGCTTGCATTAAGAATATCTGAAAAAATAAAACAATCCAAGCGCCTATTGTTAAAAATGGGGCGAATGGCATAGCAGATGAATGGCTTTGTTTTTTAAGTAGAGCATTGATGGCAAAAAATGCAATACCTAAAATTGAGGAAATTAAGAGGATATTTGGTAGGATTTGCCAACCACCCCAAGCGCCGATTGCACTGAGTAGTTTAAAATCGCCATAGCCTAACCCTGCTTTTTTACGCCATAAAAAATGTATTTGATAAACCAACCATAGGCATAAATAACCGATAATTGCACCTAAAACAGCGTCTGTTAAGGTGGCATAAGTTTGATTAATGTTAAAAATCAAGCCTGTCCACAGAAGAGGGTAGGTGAGTTTATCGGGTAGTAGCATGGTTTTAAAATCAATCACGGCAATGGGGATAACCATCCAAGTGAAAATAATACCACCAAGCATGCTCCAAGTGTAGCCGTATTGCCAAGCGATAAAAGCACTGAGCAAGGCGGTAGTTAGCTCTATTAGCGGGTATTGTGATGAAATAGGTGCGCTACATTGGCGGCATTTCCCGCCTAAATATAAATAACTAAGAATGGGGATATTGTCTAATATCGCAATATTATGGCGACATTTTGGGCATTGTGAGCGAGGTAAAGAGAGGCTGAATGTCGCCTGATCGGCTGTTTTACCGCATTCTACCTTCCATGCATTGTTAAGCATAATAGGCAGGCGATAAATTAGCACATTAAGAAAACTACCAACCAGCAAAGAGAGGGTAAAAATCGTGCCAACTAAGTAAATTTTGTTTGTTGCTAAAAGCTGTAATATAACTTCCATTATTTAAAATCTTTGTATAATTGCTCGTAATTATACAAAAGTCTCATTTAATGAACATTATTTATTATAACGCATTGACAATATTTGACGAATTGTCATCTGATAAGCGTTATTTGATTGCTATTGATGCAAATTTGGTCTCAACACATCAGGTTGAGTTACCCAAAATAAGCCCTGCTAAAGCAAAGAAAGCCATTCCTTTTTTGTTAGAAGATGTGTTGTTAAGCGATATTGAAGAGTTAGATTTCTTTGTAAAAAAAACAATAGGTACACCCAATTTTTATGATGTGATTGTGGTGGAAAAACAAGTTATGAGCGGACTTCAGAGGAAAATAGAACAAGCACAATTAGAAGTTGAGCGCTGCGTGATTGACTTTATGCTGCTACCTAATGAGCAAGGAAAGATGCATTATATTGAAGATGAGCAAGGGGTGTTATTTCGTTTGGGTGAGTTCTTGGGTGGCAGAATGAATAAGGTGTTGTTTGATAAGCTGCCCACAGACGATTATCAATTAATTAGTGCAACGATAGCCATTAAACATACTCAACAGGTTAATTTGCTAGACATAGACTGGCTAAGAAATTGGGAAAAATTATTGCATCAATGGCGTTTCAGTATCGTGATTATTTTATCACTGATGGTGTTGATGCCAGTTCAGTTAATAGTGGATAACTACTATCTTAATCAGCAAATTCAAACGCAACAAAATAGCAATAAAAATACTTTTAAAAAGCTGTTTCCTGAAGTTAGGCGCATTGTTGATTTGCCGGTGCAGATTAAACAAAAACTCAAGCAAGCGAATAAGTATAAATCCCGATCAGGTGATGATTTGTTGTCCAAACTTACAGAAGTCAAATCTAAAGCGACGATTAAACGACTTAAATTCAATCAAAAAACACTCACATTAACGCCATGATTATGAACTGGAATGATTTATCTGATAAAAAAAAGGCAAACTTTTTAGTTTTAGGCGGCGTTATATCGTTATTTTTATTGTTTGTCTTGGTCTTAGCTTGGCTGAATAGTGAGAACAATACGCTCACTCGACAATTAGACAAGCAGCGCATTTTATCTCAATCGCTGGTAACGCTGCAAAATTCTGCAGTCTTCCCAACTTTATCTACAACAAAAGCCAAAAATATTATTCGGAAAACTTATCGAACAGCGAAACGCAAAAAAATTCGTATTGATGGTGACAAGCGTATTGCATTTTCGGGGTCAAAAATGCTGTTTTCCAAGTTGTTGAACGGATTAAAAACACTTAAAACTAAATACGGCATTGTGGCTATTGATGCAGATATTAAACGCAATAGTGGCGGCGTGGTGGATGCAAAAATAACCTTTACACACCCATGAAAAAATACGCTTTATTATTTTTTATCTCGTTTTTCCTCTTTTTGATTGGCAATCTACCTGCAAACCTGTTTGATTCCTCTGCTCGTCAACTGAATGTAAATATTACCACTTTAGAGGGTAGTATTTGGCAGGGACGCACGCACAGTAAACTGGGTGCGATTAAATGGGATTTTTCTCCACTGGCGTTATTGCAGGCAAAATTGAGTTGGCGTATGGATATTGAGCAAAAAGAGCAACACAGGCTTGCTTTTGATGCCGGTGTTAATATTTTCAAACAATTGCAACTCAGAAATACTACGGGAACTTTGTCAAGTGCAACACTAAAAATGCTCGCATTATTGCCTAATAACATCGCCAATGCCACCTCATTTGTCGTGCAAATTAACGAACTTAATGCTAGTTGGGATGCAAATAATTCAAGTGTTAGGCCAAACGCACTACAAGGGGTTTTGCAAGTTAAAAATCTCAATGTATTGGGCGAGCGTTTGGGTGATTATCAATTGCGCATTGATAGTGAGAATCAACAGTTAAACGGGGTTATTACTGAGCAAGATGCTCAGATT
>JAQRMT010000101.1 GCA_028599035.1 Gammaproteobacteria bacterium | reverse complement strand
TTAAATTCAGCAGATAAATATTGGTATTTGGTAAGGCCAATGCCGTGTTCACCTGAGATAACGCCGCCGAGTTGCTCGGCTAAAATCATAATTTCATCTACCAGCACCTCAGCAGATTCCAACATTTGTGTGTTGTGTGAGTGCACGGGAATATTGGTATGCACATTGCCATCACCAGCGTGCATATGTGTGGCAATAAATAAGCGATTTTCACGATATTTGCTGTGGATGGCTTTCACTTGCTGACGGATTTTAGTGAACACATCGCCCATTAACAAATCATTTAAAGGCTGAGAAAAATCATGGATGTAAGAAATTACCTGCTTGCCAGTTTGCAGCTCTTTAAATCCAGCTTCTTGATAGAGACTTGTTAGTGCCTGTTGCCACTGCGTATTAACCGTGCTAAGTAAAGATAACGCATGATTAATTTTGTCTTTTATAAGGCCAGTATCTGACTCAATGCTGTGAAAATAAGCTTTAATGCTATTTAATGTGGCAAGTTTATTCTCAATTGACAAGCGAATGTTGATGCGCTCAATGCCGTGGCTGTAATCCCCTAGTTTGTCTAGTGGAATCACCACATCTTCATTGATTTTAAAAGCGTTGGTGTGAGCAGCAATAGCAGCAGTATTGGCACGGTCTTGCCAAAAAGTTTGGCGTTTTTCTAGTGATTGTGCCACAAAGCATTCCCCCTCTCTATCGTGTGTTAGGGAGGTGATTTTTTCGATTTGAGCGTTTAATAAATCTTGATTGTTTGCACTAATATCAATCAGCAACACCATTTTTGGCAACTCAGCTAGATTGGCTTTTGTGGTGTAATTTACCGCCTTGATATAGCGTGCATCGAGGTGCTCCATACCTACTAAATCAACATAAATATCGTTATCGACACTGTCTTTAATGGCAACAATTGCAGATACAGCCTTGTTTAAATCATAGCCAAAAAACTCTAAACACAAAGTGTTGATATGTTTTAGTGGTTGATGCAAAACAAACTCAGCGGAAGTGATAAAACCATCACAACCTTCTTTTTGAATGCCAGGCAATCCGTCTAAGAACTTATTAGTAACATCTTTGCCCAAACCTCGTTTACGCAGCGTTTCGGTGTTAATAGTTAGCGTTTCAGATTTGATTGAAGATTTTCCATCTTTTTTCAAATGATGAATTTCAAAACTCACTTTATCTAGCAGTTGAATCTTATCTTGGTTATGATTAAGACGCTTAATCTGCAACCATTTGCCATCAGGCATTACCATTTTCCAAGACAATAAATTATCAATGGTTGTGCCCCATCTAAGTGCTTTCTTACCGCCTGCATTCATTGCCACATTGCCACCAATGGTGCAGGCATCTTGTGAGGTCGGATCCACGGCAAATACTAGATTATTAGCTGTTGCCACTTCGCTGACTCGTTTGGTAATCACCCCTGCACCGACATTTACACTGTGCATATTGTGGTGGGTTTGAAGCTCGTCAATAAAACTAAGTTTTTCAGTGTTAATTACCGCAGTTTGTGTATTTAGCGGAATAGCGCCGCCTGTATAGCCTGTACCACCACCCCGAGGGATAATGGTTAAACCCAGTTTAATACAGGTTTTAACAATAGCAGCAATTTCCAATTCTGTATCTGGGGTGATGACCACCGCAGGATATTCCACACGCCAGTCGGTCGCATCGGTTGAGTGTGAGGCGCGTGATAAAGCATCAAAACGAATATTGTTATTATGAGTGACCTTGAGCAGTGCTTTTTTGATGCGTTTTTTATTGCGTTGAAACTCACTCAAACAAGATTTAAAACTATCCACCGCTTGGTCGGCACTGCGTAGTAATTCTAGCACTTTTTCATTGCCATCAGCCCGAGTGCGAATTTGATCAAGGCGAGAATACAGCGCTTCGGTTAGTGACTTCCAACGGCGTTCATTTTTGATTAAATCCTCTTGCAGGTAAGGGTTACGATTAACCACCCACATATCACCCAATACCTCAAATAGCATTTTGGCACTTCGACCTGTGTTACGATTTTCTCGTAGTTGATTCAACAGATCCCATGATGCTTCGCCCAGAAAACGCCGTACGACTTCCTTATCCGAGAACGAAGTATAGTTATAGGGAATTTCACGGTATTGTTGCAATTGAAAATAGAAGTGAATTAAAGTTGATTTATTTTACTATAATGACACCTATTCATTGTTTTATTCGGGAGTTACTATGTTGTGGATAAAAGCATTTCATATTATTAGTATTATCACTTGGTTTGCGGCGCTGTTTTACTTGCCTCGCTTGTTTGTTTATCATGCTATGAGTGATGATAAGACGAGCATTGAGCGTTTTAAAGTGATGGAACGCAAGCTTTATCGTGGCATTATGATGCCGAGTTTTATTTTGGCAACAGCGTTAGGTGCCTGGATGGTGATAGACAATTGGGCATTTTATGCTACGCAATATTGGCTACACACTAAATTGGCGCTAGTTATTCCATTGATTGGCTATCATTTTTATTGTGGATATTTGCTGACTGTATTTAAGCAAGATAAAAACACGCATTCGCATATTTTTTACCGCTGGTTTAACGAGTTTCCCGTGTTAATATTGGTGGCAATCGTTATTTTGGTGGTGGTCAAACCTTTTTAGATAAGCACATTCTCTAAAAAAGACAAGGCGAATCTAGGGTTTTATTTTGCTACTTTTGAGAATCAATGCTTGCTTTTTTGCGAACAAATCCTGCATATCAATGGAAGGCAGGCTATAGGTGCCGAATTGATAGGGTTGCGTGATGCGTTCTAAATCACCTCGTAGTTTGGCAATGGCAATTGAAATTGCTGATAAAGTTTTCAAATTACTGACAGCATCCTCGTTCAATTCATCATCCGTTATTTGGAATAGATAATCCACCTTTAATGAAATAACATAACCAGGCATTTTTTTGCCTTTGTTGTTAATGTCTATTGTTATATGGACAAAAAACTCATTAACTTCATCAGCATTTTCTAAAATATCAAAATTTAAGTCTGTTGCATAATCAGACATTGAAGGGTGTTCTGCAACACCCTGTTTAGGAATAAACTCCTTAATTGACAGTGAGCGCAAAATACTTGCTTGACATTGCAAGGGTGAATTTTTTATTTTCATATTTTATGCTGCGAATAATTCATCATTACTAGCAATAAAATTTACATTACTAATGGTTTGATTGGGTTTGTTGTAAAACTTTTCTATTTTATTAATATGGTTTAAACCACTCGCAGTAGGTTTTTTTAACTCAAAATTAATATCTAACGCCAACTCTATTTTTGCCAATGTTTTGAAATTGATTAACTTATTAAGATTAAAAAACTGAGAGATATAACTGGCAGATGTGCCAATTTTATCTGCCAATTCTTTTTGCGTCATTGAACGACTTTCTAGTGCTTGCTCTATTTGAATTAGATACTGAC
>JAQRMT010000100.1 GCA_028599035.1 Gammaproteobacteria bacterium | reverse complement strand
TGAGTTTTTATTTTTTAACTTTTTGAAGTAAAAACTCAAACTCTTAAGATGGCTATTGTGGGTGGTTTGAGCGTTATTAATTCAAATACTCAAACTAGAACAACGTGGTGAAACTGGACAGATACTGTTATTGATAATCAGCAAAGTTGAAGGTCCAGGCGATCCAATTTGCAAAGTGATAATTAGCATAAACAGCAAACTGTCAGACAAACTAAATATCATAAGGTGGGGATATAAATATTCATGGGACTTAACTAATTAAAATCTTAAATTTACAAAAGAGTTGGTGTTAATATTTTGCACGATTGTTGGGTATTGGCTCGGCTCTCTCTATATTGCGAGGCATTCTGTGGAGCTCTAAATCACATACTTTGTGATGCTCGTTGGATACATCGGCTTGATAAATGGTAATGGGAATAAAGATTGGATTTGGCCAATCAGCATCTAAAAATGCTTGTAGCCAAGTTTGCCGTTCTTGTTTAGACTTTACGCATAATAACGCCTCAACATTGTGGGCAATGATGCCCCTGTGTTTTGCTTTGCTGCGTAGACTGTCTTCTAATTGCTCGAGGCTTATGCTGTCTGCATCTTGCCCATATTCCTCCATCACTTCTTGCTGGTAATTAAAAAATTCCAGCCCCATTTGTCCTGCCATTTGCTCAATCAATTCAGGATTAAATCGAGGAAATAACACTATACTGCCGCCTTGCTGACCTGCTCCATTATAGAATTCCATCACATCTAACAACCATTCCTGCTTATCATCAGAGTTTCGGCAATTATTACCCGCTGATGGAGTGTCGGACACGGGTTGATACCGAAGTGGGGAAAAATTTGAGATAGCGTCTAATTGTTCTTGGGTGAATAATTTTTCAACAACAGGGAATAATTCCTTATCCTCCATCAATGTGTGTGTTTTTAAAATACGACCAAAATCAGCCAAATCTTTTCTTGCTGTTTCAATAGTCATCTCTTCAACTAAAGACCTAATATAACCATGTTCTTTGCCGATAGTAATGCATAATTCGATGTATTCTGAGTGGTTTTGAATTAATGGCCCTAAAATGACCTGTTCTTCGTGCTGAAGGTGAGATTCAAGCTCTTCAATATTGTATCGACTAACTTTCTCAATACCCTCTTTTAACGCATCATCATCGCCTTCCTTGGCAATCTTACTGATTTCTGCTGCGAACTCTAGTCCAGCAGAATGGTCGTTAAATAATTTTTTCATTGAACCTGTGTAGTTCGGCGTTTTATTGTCTTTTTTTTCGTGTGGCATGTTGCTCATATCCCCTTTGATGAAATCATATATTCTAATGACAATTATTTTTATTTTTGCTTTAATGCGTGCTATTTCAAATAGAAAACTGTCTTTCTCGTCATCCAACTAAAGCAGTATGATAGCAGAAAAGAATAAATAGAAAGCAGATATTATGACTTCTAATCGTTAGTGATAATAGTTCAAGATATTGTTAATCGAGACATTGCAGGAGCTTTTTTCCCGTGTTGCTTTGCGCCGTTAATGCCAATGTTCTGCTGTCATCTTCACCACTAATGTCAATGATTAAATCAGCGGGGGCAATCATACTGAAGCCCAACGAAGCCCATTCAATCAACTGAATGTGGTTGTGCCCTAAGTATTCTCGAATGCCAATATATTCCAATTCTTCTGGGTCGTTCAGACGATAACAATCAAAATGATGAATATTAATGATTGAATTTTGATAACTTTCAACTAAAGTGTATGTGGGGCTTTTGACTCGATTAAAGCCGAAAAATTGGATAAAGCCTCGTGCAAAAGTGGTTTTTCCTGCCCCTAAATCACCCTCTAAGTAAACCACAAGTGCTTGTTCAATGTTGTGCGTACAAGCAGCCAGTTTCTGAGCAAAAGCGAGTGTTTCAGCCTCGCTACAAAGGGTTATGTTCAAAATAATTGCCACATATAAACACCAAATACACCGACCAGTAGCACACCTTCAAAACGATTAATAATGTGTTTTTTATGGAATTTGTAAGAAACGATAAATAGCAAAATGGTGAGCAACAACATCACTGGATAATCTCGATTAATGACTTCATCTGCCACAGCGGACGGATGAATCAATCCAGGAATAGCAAGCACAGCCACCGTATTGAATAAATTAGAACCAATCACATTGCCGACCACCATTGCATATTGTTTTTTCAAAACACTGCTGATGGATACTGCCAACTCAGGCAAACTGGTGCCGAGCGCAACCACACTGAGCCCGATAACCAAATCTGAAACGCCAAAACTTTGTGCAGTTTTAACACCGCCCCAAACGATTAATTTTGCACTGGCAATTAACACCACCAAGCCAATGATAAGCATTAGCCAGGTTTTCCCTGCTTGGTCTTTATCAATAGTCTGCTCAAATTTATCGAACTCGTGACTGTGTGCATTTTTGGCGGTTATTAAAGTATAGGTTAAAAATAAAACCAATAAAAACACTAAAATTAGCCCGTCAATCACACCAAGATGCTTATCCCATAACAAAAAACCAGCAACCATTGTAACCGTCATTAAAAATAGCCATTCTTTTTTTAAAATCTCGCTACGCACTTCAATGGGTGCGATAATGGCACTAATACCAAGCACAAGGGCAATATTAAAAATATTAGAGCCAATGGCATTACCAATACTCAAACCCGTTTTGCCCTCCATAGCCGCTAAGCCAGACACCAGCATCTCAGGTGCAGATGTGCCAAAACCAAAAATAAGCAGGCCGATTACCAAAGGCGATATATTAAAAATATTGGCGATTCTTGCGCCATTTTCGGTAAAAGTATCCGCACTCCAAATTAAAAGTGTAAAACCTGCTAAGAGAGCGATGATTGGTAGTAGAATATCCATTCTTCAATTTTCTTTAAAAAAAGAACCTATTATATATATTATGCATAAAACAGAATTTTTAATTGGCCGTAGCGGCTTAGACTTACAAGATGATTTTTATCCAGATGATTTGCCACAAGATTGGCGTTTTGATTATTACGCTGCCATCTTTAAAACCCTATCATTGCCTATTGATACAGATGAGGATTTGGAGCAGATTTTTGCCGACATCAAGGACGATGAAGAGCAGGAATTCACACTGGTATTAACCATTGAGTACGCACAACTTATGGACACAGAAATACTCAAAAAACTACTCAGAGAAGCGCAAGATTATTCGCAAGATTTTATTTTATTTTGTGAAGTGGATAAAACGCCAAACAAAGCAACAATGGATGTGTTATCTGACTATAAGGTCTGTTTTCAATCGTCCTCAGCACTTAAATTAGATTTGCAAGAAGTAAATACCGCAGGATACACGCTGAGCTTTAATCAATATCCAGTATTGTATTCTTCCGAGGCGTGGGACGAAAAACAAATGCGTGACTATCTTGAACAAATTGCCAGTGTGAACACCAAAACCATTTTAATTTGCAAATTTGCAGAGCGTGAAACACTGGATAAAATTCGCATTATT
>JAQRMT010000010.1 GCA_028599035.1 Gammaproteobacteria bacterium | reverse complement strand
GGTGGTATTTTGGGCTTAGGTGAGGGGCAGACTGACCGTGCCTCTATGCTGCGCTCTTTAGCGAATTTGGCACAACATCCTGACAGCGTGCCACTTAATCTCTTGGTGCCAATCCCTGGCACACCGTTTGAGGCGATTGAACCACCAACGGAAAGTGAATTTGTGCGCACCATTGCGGTGGCACGCATTATGATGCCAAAATCGGTAGTGCGCCTATCAGCAGGGCGCACTGAGATGGGTGAGGCAATGCAAGCACTGTGTTTTTTTGCGGGCGCTAACTCTATTTTTTATGGCGAACAACTGCTGACAACTGATAATCCAGACACCAATACCGATCAAATGTTATTTGAAAAACTGGGTATTAATCAACAGCCATTAAATACTCACTAATTACCCTTGCCGCACCAGGTTTGGCGAGTTTTACTGCGTTTTCACCCATATTTTTGAGCTTTTCATCATCGAGTGTTGCCAGTGTTGAGGTTAACAATTCAAGGCTTAAATCTTCTTGCTTGATTAATATGCCAGCATTATTATCGGCTAAAATTTTGGCGTTATAAAATTGATGGTTGTCAATTGCGTGGGGCAAAGGAATTAGAATACTGGGCTTGGCTGAGAGCATTAGTTCTGACACTGTCATCGCACCAGCACGACATAAAACCACATCTGCCCATGCGTAAGCATCTGCCATATTGTCAATAAAGGCGGTTATTTTTATATTTTTGTATTTATATTGTGCTTTAACAGTGTCTAGGTGTTGTTTGCCAGTTTGATGCCAAATATTAATATCAATGGCCAATTGACTAACAATATCATTAATAGGTTTGGCACCTAAACTACCGCCGATAATCAGTAGATTAAGTTTTTTATGACTGTTGTTATTTTTTTTAGGTTCAAACAACACAGGGTTGCCAACCGTTATTGCGTTGGCAAATGCGCCATCAAAGGCTTGGAAAATCTGGGTGGCAATTTTTGCGAGGCTTTTATTGGTTGTGCCTGAGATTGAATTTTGTTCGTGAATAACCAAAGGAATACGCAAAATCCAAGCAACTACACCACCAATGCCTGAGGAAAAACCACCCATGCCAAGTACAACATCAGGTTTAACCCTTATAAATACGCCTAGGGTTTGTAACAAAGCGAGTGATAGTAAGAAAGGTGCTTTGATAAGTGTAAGTAAATTTTTCCCACGCAAACCCACAGCATTAACACTATGTAGCTTCAGGTTATGCTTTGGTATCAGGGTATTTTCCATGCCGTGCTTTGAGCCAAGCCATTCAATATTAACCGAATGGGTTTTAAGTTCTTTGGCGATTGCTAGAGCGGGGAATATGTGCCCGCCAGTGCCGCCTGCCATGATGAGGATAGTTTTAGACATAATGTTTGCGTTTTTTGTAGTCTGTTTTGTTTTCCATATCAATTCTGAGTAGTAGTGCCAATGCAATAATGGAAAAAAGCATACTGCTACCGCCATAGCTAATTAGCGGCAGAGTGTAGCCTTTAATGGGAAATAGTCCAATATTCATAGCGATGTTAACGCTAATTTGTAATGCAAACCAAGTGCAGATACCGTAGGCGACATAATAGCTGTATTTTCTGCCATCTGTTAGCGCTTGGGCAGCGATATTAAAACCTCTATTTAAAGCATAAACAAACGCAAACAGAATAAACAGCATGCCTACAACGCCAAGCTCTTCGCCAGTGATGGCAAAAATCATATCGGTGTGTGGCTCTGGTAATCTTGAATATTTTTGAATACCTGCGCCTAACCCCACGCCAGTCCAGTCACCTCTAGCAATGCCAATTAGCGCTTGTCTAGTTTGCAAGACACCGTTTTCACCCCACAAATCATTAATCCAAAACGACATTAGCCTGTAGAGCCTGACTGGGTCAAAATAAACATAAATACCAGCGAGCGTTAACAGCCCACCACCAACAATCAGCAGTTGTTTGATATAAGAGCCTGCTAGAAACAACATAATAAGTGCAGTTGCAGCAATGATAACGGTGGCGCCAAGGTCGGTTTCAAGCATAATGAGTAAGCCAGCTAAGCCAACAATTATTGCCGCCTGAATAAGTCCATTCCACGAACTGGTTACCTCTTTTTCTTGCTTAACTAAAAATTTTGCCATAAATAAAATCATGACTAATTTCATCATTTCGGAAGGCTGAAATCCGAAATACACCAAATTAATCCATCGCCTTGAGCCGTTAACCGAGCGACCAATTGGGTCTGGCAACAAAACGATAGCAAGCAAAATAAGGGTAAGAACAAAGGCATAACCGGCGTATTTTTTAAACAAATGGAGCGGCAGTTTTAAGACAAAAAAACCAACAGAAATACCAACTAAAATAAAGCCAGCTTGTTTAATGGCTTTACTAAAATCACCAAAATGTCCAACCGAAGCGGAAGATGACATAATCCAGCCAAATGCCAATAATGCTAAGATAATAAGTAGCAGTTTTTTATCGGGAGATTGTTCAGTTTTATCAAACATAGTTTTCGTATTTTATCCGCTTAATATGGGATAATGTTGCGTTTTATTTATTAGGTAAATTTGTATGATTTCTACTGCCAATATCACCATGCAGTTTGGTGAAAAACCCTTGTTTGAAAATATTTCTATCAAGTTTGCTGATGGCAATCGCTATGGCTTGATTGGTGCAAATGGTTGTGGCAAGTCAACTTTTATGAAGATTTTAACAGGTGAACTGACGCCAACACACGGCACAGTGGGCGTTAGTGATGGCGAACGATTAGGTATTTTGCGTCAAGACCAGTTTGCTTTTGAAGATTTCCGTGTGGTTGATACTGTGATTATGGGGCATAGCGAGTTGTGGGAAATCAAGCAAGAAAGAGACCGTATTTACGCCTTGCCTGAGATGAGTGAGAAAGATGGCATTAAAGTAGCAGAACTAGAGATGGAATTTGCTGAAATGGATGGCTATATGGCAGAATCTTCTGCCAGTGAGTTACTTTTGGGCTTGGATATTCCTGAAAGCCAACATTATGGCTTGATGAGCGAAATCGCCCCAGGTTGGAAGCTTCGTGTATTGTTGGCACAGGCTTTATTCTCTGATCCTGAGATTTTATTACTGGACGAACCTACTAACAACTTGGATATTAACTCAATTCGTTGGCTAGAAGGTGTGCTCAAAGAACGCAAGGCGACTATGGTTATCATCTCGCACGATAGGCATTTTTTAAATGGAGTTTGCACACATATGTCAGATTTGGATTATGGTGCATTGAAGACTTTCCCTGGTAATTATGACGATTTTATGATTGCTGCCACTGCTATTCAAGAAAAAATGCAGTCTGATAACGCCAAGAAAGAAGCAAAGATGAAAGAACTTAAGCATTTTGTCTCACGATTTTCAGCCAA
This sequence comes from Gammaproteobacteria bacterium, assembly GCA_028599035.1. Taxonomy (GTDB): domain Bacteria; phylum Pseudomonadota; class Gammaproteobacteria; order PS1; family Pseudothioglobaceae; genus Thiodubiliella. Next base: position 20,283 of record JAQRMT010000010.1, on the reverse strand, counting down.
CGCCTCTAAATCTAAGCAAGCCACTTCACGCCTTAAGCAACTGGATAAAATTGTTTTAGACGATATGCGTCCATCATCACGAGTCAGCCCTTATATTAATTTTAGACAAGACAAAGTATTACACCGCAATATTATTGAAGTAGAGGGCTTGTCCAAAAGTTTTGATGATTTACAAGTGCTAAAAGACATTAACTTTATTTTTGAAGTCGGTCAGCGTATTGCTATTATCGGGCAGAATGGCGCAGGTAAAACCACACTACTGCGCACGCTGGTTGGCGAACTAGAAGCCGACAAAGGTAAAATTAAATGGAGCGAAAATGTCAATATTGGCTATTACGCACAAGACCACGGCGAAGATTTTGAGCAAGATATGAGTGTATTAGATTGGATGGCACAATTCAAAAAACCCAATCAAGAAATCCAAGATATGCGCTCTGTTCTGGGCAAAATGTTATTTGGCAAAAACGATATTGGTAAAAGCGTTAAAGCACTTTCTGGTGGCGAGCAAGGCAGAATGCTGTTCGGTAAATTAATGCTGCAAAACCCCAATGTCTTGGTCATGGACGAGCCAACCAACCACTTAGATATGGAATCTATCGAAGCGCTTAATTTGGCGCTGGATAATTACGAAGGCACATTAATCTTTGTTAGTCACGATAGAGAATTTGTCTCATCCTTATCCACTAAAATTGTAGAATTGACAGAAAAAGGTGCCAATTATTATTCTGGCAATTATGAAGACTATTTAAAAATACAAAAATAAGAGAGACCTTTTAAAAATGATTGGGGCAGTATTAAAAAGATTTATCCAGCGGCAGGGTTTTGATTCTGCGGCAATATTGTCATTTTCTACCTTGTTTGCGATTGTGCCAGGCTTGGCAGTGGGGTTGAGTGTGTTTTCGCTGTCGCCTTATTTTTCTGAGTTGCAACAGCATTTGGAGCAGTTTTTATTTACCCAGCTTTTGCCAAAAAATTACGACATAGTGCAAAACTATGTGCAGCAATTTATCGCTCACGCACAGGCATTAAAAGGCTTTACTTTTGCGTTTTTATTGATTACAGTCGTGCTTTTATTGTCCGAAATTGACAAACGGATTAACCTTATTTGGCACGACAAACATCATCGTCACTGGATACAAAGCCTAGTGTCTTATGTATTTGTATTATTTGTTGGACCGATTTTGGTCGGTGCTTCGTTGTTTGCGAGTTCTTTAGTAATAGCGTTGAAATTTTTTAACGAATCAGCAGTAGCGTCTTATACGCCACTTTTGGCAGCATTCATCTTGTCAAGCTTAGGGTTTGCGATTTTGTATTATGCAGCACCACTGAAAAAAGTGCGATTTATTAATGCGATTAAGGCTGGTGTGATTGCAACAGTGGGCTTGGAGGTGATTAAATACGCCTTGTTTGCCTATATACAATATTTCCCTATTTACGAGTTGATTTACGGCACATTGTCCATTTTGATGTTGATAATACTGTGGATTTATTTAGCGTGGATAATCGTGTTACTCGGTGCTAGTTTTTGTTATTGCCTTGAAAACAAATAGCGTAAAATCAACGCACTTATATTTATAACAGCATCAAACCTTATTTTATGTTTACAGGCATCATTCAAGCCATTGGCCAAGTTAAAAGCAAAGCCCTGCACGACAAAGGTGCAGTGTTTGGTTTTTTGTCCAGTGGGTTAGATTTTTCTAGCGTAGCAATCGGCGACAGTATTGCGGTGAATGGCGTGTGTTTAACGGCTATTGAGATTGATGGCAACAGCTTCACAGCCGATGTTTCTCAAGAAACACTCAATTGCTCTATTTTGGGTGCTTTATCAGTGGGCAATAACATTAATCTTGAAAAAGCTTTAAAATTAAACCAAGGCATTGACGGGCATTTGGTCAGCGGACATGTAGACGCTCAGGGCGAAGTTGTTGATAAAAGCAAAGAAGGCGAATCAATGCGTTTTAAAATCAGCGTGCCGCAGTCTTTGGTAAAATACATTGCCAGAAAAGGCTCAATTAGCGTGAATGGCGTTAGTTTGACAGTAAACAGCATTGATTCCACTGTCTTTGATATTAACATTGTGCCTCACACTTTAATAACAACCACGATAGGGCAGTTAAACACAGGCGATAAGGTTAATTTAGAAGTGGATATTATTGCCCGACATCTTGAACAATTAATAAATAATAAAAATGAAGACTAAAGCCAGTATTGAAGCGATATTAAAAGATTATAAGCAAGGTAAGATGATTATCTTGCTAGATGACGAAGACCGTGAAAACGAAGGCGATTTAATCGTGCCTGCTGCCACCGTTACTAAAGAAGACATTAACTTTATGGCAACGCACGGCAGGGGTTTGATTTGCCTGACGCTAACTCAAGAACGCTGTAAACAGTTAAATTTGCCACTTATGGTGGCACAAAACAACGACGCTAATGGCACTAACTTCACCGTTTCAATTGAGGCAGTGAAAGGCGTAACCACTGGCATTTCTGCCGCAGATAGAGCAAAAACCGTGCTAGATGCCGTAGCGCCAAACGCCAAACCTAGCGATATTATCCAGCCAGGGCACATTTTCCCACTGATGGCGCAGCCAGGTGGTGTGTTAATCCGCCCAGGTCATACTGAGGCAGGTTGTGATTTAGCCCGCCTTGCTGGGCTAGAGCCAGCATCCGTTATTGTTGAAATTTTGAACGAGGATGGTTCAATGGCACGGCGTGATGATTTAGAAGTTTTTGCTCAAAAACACAATATCAAATGGGGCACAATTGAGGATTTGATTTCTTATCGTGTGGAGAACGAAAAAACCATTGAACGCATTGATGAACGCCCATTTAGCACCCAATATGGTGATTTTACGCTGGTGTCGTTTTTAGATAGCATTCACCAGCAAACACACACCGCTTTGGTTAAAGGCAACATTGACAAAGACACCCCGGTCTGCGTGCGTGTACATATGGAAAATGTATTTACCGACATTCTGCAAGAAACCAGCGACTCACTAGGCGTGAATGATGCTTTGGCACATATTAGCAACAAGGACAGTGGCGTATTCTTGCTTATCCGCACACACGAGGGTAGCAACGACATCAAGACTTATGGTGTGGGTGCGCAAATCTTATCTGATTTAGGTGTGGGGAAAATGCGTATTTTAGGCAGTCCGAGAAAGCTGAATGCCTTAAAGGGCTTTGGCTTAGAAGTCATCGAATATATTACAAATTAAAAAATATTATGAATTTTAAATTTAACAAAAACGCCGGCACAGATTTCTTAAAAGACAAAAAAGTTGCCCTTATCGTTGGTTATTTTTACCAAGACATTGGCAATAAATTACTGGCTGGCGCACAGGAAACTTTAGAAAAATACGGCATTAACGAGAACAATGTTGATGTTTTTTATGTGCCTGGTGCATTTGAAATCCCGTTAATGGCTAAAAAATTAGCAAAAAACAAAAGTTACAATGGCATCGTTACTTTAGGCGCTGTTATCAATGGCGAAACCCCGCATTTTGACTTTGTTTGTAGCGAATGCGCACGAGGCGTGGCCGATGTGTCTTATCAATATGAAACTCCCACCACCTTTGGCGTACTCACCACTAGCAACATGGAGCAAACCATCGGTAGGGCAGGTGGCTACAAAGGCAACAAGGGTATCGAGGCGACCATGGCAATGATTGAAATGTTGTATTTGCTCGATCAGGTCAAATAATGGCATTCACAACCCCCAAACAACGCTCTAGAGAGCGAGTCGTGCAAGCGCTGTATCAATACTTGGTATCAGGTGGCGAGGTATTGAAAATTGAGCAACAATTCCTCAATCAAAAATCTGGAAAAATCTCAAAATCTTTTTTTTCTAATTTATTTATTAATATTTTAAAAAATCGTGAAGCATTAGACGCACTCATTGCCCCCACCATCAGCCGAGATACCGACGAATTAGGCTCTGTAGAGCATGCCGTGCTTTACTTAGGCACTTATGAACTGCAAAACAGCATTGAAGTGCCCTATAAAGTCGTCATTAACGAAGCCCTTGAAATTGCTAAGTTATACGGCGCAGAAGGGGCATTTAAACTCATCAATGCCTCCCTAGACCAATTAGCTAGAGATTTAAGGGCTGTTGAGTTACAATCACAATAAACCATTTATTACAAGCCAATGAAGAAAGCCGTCATCCTATTATCAAGCGTATTATTTTTAAGCAGTTTCTTTGTCCTTAAGACCATGTACGACCAAGGACAAAACACCAAGAGAATCACTAACGACCAGTCTATAAAATGAGACCTTTGCATCAATCATAAATAGGGGGGTAACAAAATTCAACTTTTGATTTTGAATAGTCAACAACTTTACACAATCTGGTTTACAGGGTCCAAAGCTTGGGAGCGAGAGGAAAAGACAAAGACTTCGCCACGCTGTTTTGGTGAAAGCCTTGCCTTCACCATCATAAAATAATGGGGACAGCAGCTAAACAACTATTCTAAATTAGGCGAAAGTAGTCGTTCTGCTTGTTCTATTGAAATGCCTTTGCGTTTGGCGTAGTCTTCGAGTTGTGCTTGATTGATTTTTGCCACGCCGAAGTATCTGGCATTGGGGTTGGCAAAATACCAGCCGCTGACAGAGGCAGTGGGGAGCATGGCGAAGGAGCTGGTGAGGGTCATGCCGATGTTTTTTTCTACCTCGAGTAAATCCCAGAGTTTTTCTTTTTCGCTGTGTTCAGGGCAACAGGGATAGCCGGGGGCAGGGCGGATGCCGTCGAATTTTTCTTGAATGAGTTGGTCGTTATTAAATACCTCAGAGCTGTAGCCCCAAAGCTCGGTGCGTAGTTTAAAGTGCATAAGTTCGGTAAAGGCTTCGGCTAGGCGGTCGGCAACGGCTTTTATCATAATAGCATTGTAGTCGTCATGCTCGGCCTCATACGCTGCTACTAATGGGTCGATATTTATGCCTGCGGTTACGGCAAAAGCACCCATATAATCAGTTGTATTACTGTCTTTTGGGGCAATGAAGTCGCTTAAACAAAAGTTTGGGGTGTTGCCTTTTTTGTCCAGTTGTTGGCGTAGGTGGTTTAGGGTCATCAATGCCTCGCCATTTTCATCATACAGCTCGATGTCTTCGTTGATGCTGTTGGCGGGGAAAATACCGATAACAGCATTGGCAGTGAGTAGTTTTTCGTCAATGACTTTTTTAAACATTGCTTTGGCATCATCAAACAGCTCGCTGGCAGATTCGCCAACTATTTCATCGGTTAAGATGTCGGGGAATTTGCCCGCTAATTCCCAAGTGCGGAAAAATGGCACCCAATCAATGAATTGGAAAATCTCGCCTAAGTCATAGTCTTTAAAAATATGAATGCCCAGTTTTTTGGGTTTGACAATGGTGTCAAAAGAAATATTAGGCTTATTAGCTCTGGCTTTTTCTAAGGAAATAAGTTTGCTTTTACCTCTATTGGCACGGCGTTGGCGCACTTGCTGGTATTCGGCACTGGTATCGGCTAAAAGCTGAGGTTTTAAGGTGCTTGAAAGCAAACTAGAGGCAACGCCAACGGCTTTGGAGGCATCTTGCACATAAAATACGCCTTGGTCGTATTCAGGCTCGATTTTCACGGCAGTGTGGGCTTTAGAAGTAGTGGCACCGCCAATCATTAAGGGTAGCGTAAAGCCTTGGCGGGTCATTTCCTTGGCGACAAATACCATTTCATCGAGCGAGGGGGTGATAAGCCCTGATAAGCCGATAATATCAACTTTTTCCTTTCTAGCAGTTTCTAAAATGGTCTCGGTGGGTACCATCACGCCTAAATCGATAATTTCATAATTATTACAAGACAGTACCACGCCAACAATATTTTTGCCAATATCATGCACATCGCCTTTGACGGTTGCCATTAGGATTTTTCCGCTTGAGCTAGAAGCGCAGTCTTGTTTTTCTGCCTCTAGAAATGGGTCTAAGTAAGCGACAGATTTTTTCATCACTCGGGCAGATTTGACCACTTGAGGTAGGAACATTTTGCCTGCACCGAATAAATCACCCACCACATTCATGCCGCTCATTAGCGGGCCTTCGATAACGAGAATAGGGCGACCTAGTTTGTCAAAGGCCTCTTGGGTATCTTCGTCTATAAATTTAATGATACCCTTTACTAGTGCGTGTTCTAGGCGTTTTTCTACTGTCCAAGAGCGCCATTCTAGGTCTTTTTTATCATCCTTGGGTTTGCCAGTGCTTGAAAACTCAGGAGCAATGTCAACTAAACGCTCGCCCGCATCGGGATCGGTGTTGAGGATAACATCTTCAACGGCTTTTTTAAGTTTAGAGTCGATATCATCATAAACCACTAATTGTCCGGCATTAACGATACCCATACCCATGCCTGCTTTAATGGCGTGGTATAAAAACACCGAGTGAATGGCCTCACGCACAGGATTGTTGCCTCTAAATGAAAACGAAACATTGGATACGCCGCCCGATATTTTGGCGTGGGGCAGGGTATTGGTAATCTCACGGGTGGCTTCAATAAAATCAACACCATAATTATCGTGCGTTTCAATGCCCGTCGCTACAGCAAAGATATTGGGGTCAAAGATAATGTCTTCAGCGGGAAAATCAAGCTCATTAACTAAGATATTGTAGGCGTTGGTACAAATTTCAATTTTGCGTGCCTGAGTGTCCGCTTGGCCCGCTTCGTCAAATGCCATAACAATAACGGCTGCCCCGTAGCGTTTACACAACTTGGCAACTTTAACAAAACTATCTTTACCTTCTTTGAGTGAGATGGAATTAACAATCGGCTTGCCTTGTGTGCATTTAAGCCCCGCCTCGATAATTTCCCATTTGCTGGAATCTATCATAAGTGGCACTCTGGAGATATCAGGCTCTGAGGCGATAAGATTAACAAAACGAATCATCGATGCCTTGCCGTCAAGCATACCTTCGTCCATATTAATATCAACTACCTGCGCACCTTCTTCTACTTGGGTGCGGCAAATATCAAGCGCTTCTTCAAATTCCTCATTCAAAATTAAGCGTTTAAACTTAGCAGATCCAGTCACATTGGCACGCTCGCCGATATTCACAAACAAAGAACTTTCATCGACATTAAACGGCTCTAACCCTGATAGACGCAATGCAGGCTTGATATCTGGAATTTTTCTAGGAGCAACGCCCGAAACCTTGTCTGCAATGGCTTTAATGTGCTCAGGGGTAGAGCCACAGCAACCACCAAGAATATTTACCAAACCAGATTCTGCCCATTCCCCCACTTGCTCACTCATACTTTGTGCTTCCAGATCGTATTCGCCAAATTCATTTGGCAAGCCTGCATTAGGATGGGCAGAAACAAAGCAATCTGACACACGAGATATCTCAACCACATATTGGCGCAATAAATCAGGTCCTAACGCACAGTTAAGACCGATAGAAATAGGGTTAGCGTGGCGTAGAGAGTTATAAAAAGCCTCGGTCATTTGCCCTGATAAAGTACGACCAGAAGCGTCAGTAATGGTGCCTGAAATCATAATGGGTAGTGAAATACTGTCTCGCTCAAACACCTCTTGCACGGCAAAAATAGCAGCTTTGGCGTTGAGTGTATCGAAAATAGTCTCAATTAAAATAATATCTGCGCCACCTTCAATCAGTCCACGCGTTGATTCCATATAGACTTCAACTAGCATATCAAATGAAATGTTTCTAAATCCAGGGTCATTTACATCAGGTGAAAGTGAGCAGGTTTTAGAAGTAGGGCCGAGCACACCTGCAACGAAGCGAGGCTTGTCAGCAGTTGAAAATTCATCACAAACCTCTCGTGCTAGTTTGGCGCTCTCAACATTGATTTCATACGCCAGCTCCTCCATCTGATAATCAGACATCGAAGTGCGTGAGGCGTTAAAAGTATTGGTCTCAAGGATGTCAGCACCCACTTCTAAATAAGCACGGTGAATATCTTGAATGATTTTTGGCTGCGTTAGGGAAAGCAGGTCATTGTTACCCTGCACAAGCACATGCCAGTCTTTAAAACGCTCAGAGCGATAATCTTCTTCACTTAATTTGTGTTTTTGAATCATCGTCCCCATTGCGCCGTCTAATACTAGAATTCGTTGCTGTAAAAGGGATTGTAATAACTGTTGCTTGCTCATTGTGGTATATTATACTGACAAAGCCTGATAAAAATTACTTGCAAAAAGAATATTATCGTTGTATAATATTCTTTCGTGTACACCTAAATTTAAATAAATGGAGAAATAAGATGAAAAAGATTTTAGCAATTGTATTGCTTGCATTTACATTCAGTGCAAACGCTTTTTGGAACAACAACAACATGCCATGGAGTAATAACGGCTACAATAATAATGGTAATTACGGCTACCAACAAGATAATGGTATTTTTTCTTTTAACCCATATGAATACTGGGATCCTCGTTGGTACTCTGAAGAAATGTCAAACATGATGGATGAGTTTAGCGACAATAACAATGGTTGGGGTAACAATTACAATCGTTACAACCGTTATAATAGCTATGGTTACAACCCATACAACAATAACTACAATAAACAACCGCCAGTTAAGATAAAATAATTGGTTAGTTTGCTAAAAAGCCAGTATTTATTACTGGCTTTTTTATTGCTTATTATATTATAACCCTACAGAGGACTTGAAAAAACCATGACCAGCAATTGTATTTTTTGCCAATTAAGAAACGATGAGCGCATTATTGGCGAATGTGAACACACAATAACTTTTATTGACAATTATCCAGCATCACCAGGACATACGCTGGTTATTCCTAAAAGGCATTTTGCAACTTACTTTGAAGCCACCGAAGATGAACTGTTAGCGATTGGCAAGGCAGTGCAAGCAGCTAAAAAGGTTTTAGACAGGGAGTTTGCACCTGATGCCTATAATATTGGCATTAACAATGGTTTAATGGCAGGACAGAGTGTTATGCATTTGCATGTGCATATTATTCCCAGATACAAAGGCGATGTGGAAGACCCTAAAGGGGGTGTGCGATGGATATTAAGAGACAAAGCTAATTACTGGGATAACAAATAATCTCATTTAATAAAACAAAAAAAGCCCGCAAATGCGGGCTTTTTAATGAAATCTATTGTAGCTCTAAAATGGAATATCGTCATCAAATCCAGTGTTATCAACTGGGGTAATGGGGTCAGCGGCAGGCTGTTGAGGTGCTGGCGCAGATTGTTGCACAGGGGCTTGTGCTTGCTGTTGTGGCGCTGGTGCACCACTATTTTTAGAATCTAAAAACTGTATTTCTCTACCAACAATTTCAGTAGTGTAACGATCTTGTCCGTTTTGATCTTGCCATTTTCGGGTTTGCAATTTTCCTTCTACATACACTTTGGAGCCTTTATGTAAATATTGATTGGCTAATTCTGCAGTTTTTCTAAATAAAACTACTCTATGCCATTCGGTTCTTTCTTGTTTTTGCCCTGTATTCTTGTCTGTCCAAGAGTCAGAAGTGGCAATAGAAATATTTGCTACAGCGTCGCCACTACTAGTATATTTTAATTCTACATCCTGTCCTAAATTACCAACCAAGATTACCTTGTTAATTCCTGCCATGTTGTTTTCTCCTTTAAAGTTTTTGTTGTTTCATAGTGAGCATAACGCCCAACCAAATTAATGCCATTAATGTAGTGAATAAGAATACACTATTTAAATCAAATATGTTGTAAATCCATCCACCAAATACACCGCCAACGAACGCACCTAAGAATTGCGAAGTGGAGTATAAACCCATTGCTAGACCGCGTTTATCGCTCGTTGCTGTCTTGGCAATAAGTGAGGGCAACATAGCCTCCATTGCGTTAAAAGCAATGAAAAATAGTGTTAGTAAAATCAGCAGTGTTGTGTAAGTGAGGGGTATTTGATAAAACAAAATTTGGCTACTAATCATTATCATAATTGCGGCAATAATCATGGTTTTATGTTTGTGGAATTTTTCTGCCAAAATGATGATGGGCAACATTCCTACAAAAGACAGCAACATTACTGGCAAATAAACGCTCCAGTTGTCTTTTAAATCAGATGCAACGATGTTGTTTTCAACTAGCAGCAACGGCATAACGATAAAAGTACAAGTTAAAATCAAGTGCAAAGTAAAGATACTAAAATCTAATTTAAGTAATTTAGCGGTTAACACTTGTTTGATGTTTGGGATTGATAGTGTGTATTGCGCATGCGGTTTGACATGGGGCAGGGTGATGACAATCGTCAATGCTGCCAGGGACAATCCAGCAATGACCCAAAAAAGCCCAGAAATACCTAAGTTTACTGTAATCATCGGCCCAATCAATAAGGAAAGCATAAATGCCAGACCAATCTGCATACCAACAAAGGCATTTGCCTTAGAGCGCTGACCTTCAGAGACAAAATCGGCTAAAAAAGCCATCAACACAGCGGAAATCGCACCACTGCCTTGTAAGGCTCTACCAACCACAACATGAATAATATCAGTGGAATTAGCTGCCACTACGCTGCCAATAAAGAAAAATATTAAACCCACAACCAGCAACGGTTTACGCCCAAATTGATCAGATAAATAACCAAAGGGTATTTGCAACAACGCTTGTGTTAAGCCGTAAACGCCAATTGCCAGACCGATTAAGTAAGGCGTGGTGTTTTCGTATTGCACAGCATAAACTGAAAATACGGGAAAAATCATAAACAACCCGAACAGTCGGGTTGCCATAATAGAGGAGATTTTAAGTGCGAAAAAACGCTCTTGCTTGTTCATTAATAAATCAATCCTCTAAATCGTAGTGTGGTTGATATACGGGGTAGCTGTTTTTCAACACACGACGAGCATCTTTTGCTAAAGTTTTTGCGCCAATAATATCATAGTTATGTGCCATTAAATGCAGTGCTGCTGGTACTGACGGCGTGTTTGGGTATTTTTCAATGACAAACTTAGAGCGATTAATGGCAGCGATATTAGCGCCTCTTTTGGCGTAATAAATAGCAACAAATAATTCATGTCTTGCGAGAATATTTCTTAATATGACTAAGCGACTTTTTGCCTCTTCGGTGTATTCAGTTTCAGGGAATTTGTCGATTAAAGCCATATAATAATTGAATGCATTGCGCACTGAATCAACATCTCGTTGGGCGTTATCAGTCAAATAGTCATCTAAGATAGAACGGGATTTGTCTTCTGAAATAACACCGCGCAAATAATAAGCATACGGCGTTGAAAAATGCTCAGGATACAGTTTGATATAATCATTTAAATGTGAAATTGCCTCATCGTAATCTTCGTTTTTATAAAGCACATAAGCGACTTCTAGTTTAGATTGTAGTGCATATTTAGAGCCAGGGTAGGCGGCTTGTAGTTGTTCAAACAATCTGATGGATTCTTCTGTTGAATCAGAATCTTTGGCTTGGTTAAAGAAGGTTTTGGGCGACCAACCTTTGGTAATAGACTCTCTTTTTTCTTCATTGTCAAAGCAGCCGTTGAGTAGCAGTGTTAACAAGGGCAGTAGTGTTATTAATTTTATTGCGTTTCTCATCACATCAAAAGAATTATTTATAAATTATGCGAAATATTATACTGAGGTGCTTGTATGATAATACGCTATATTAATTTGATGTTGTTTTAAATGGTTTTACCTGAAAAAAGAATTTTAATTAGCGACCTGTGCAAGGTGCTGAATGCTTATATGCCTGAAAAACAAGTGCAAGGCGTTTATCGAGCATATATAGTAGCAGCAACAGCGCACGATGGGCAATATCGTCGTTCAGGTGAAGCTTATGTGTTTCACCCCATCAATGTGGCAATGATTTTGGCTGAATTGAAGCTAGATTGTTATTGTATTGTGGCCGCATTGCTACACGATTGTATTGAAGACACTACCTTGACACAAGTCAACATCGTTGAAGAGTTTGGCGTAGAAGTGGCACATATTGTTGAAGGGGTTTCAAAATTAACAGGGTTGGAGTTTCATTCAAATATTGACCAACAGGCACAAAATTTTAGAAAATTGTTTTTAGCAATGAGTACAGATATGCGGGTAATGATGATTAAACTTGCTGATCGTCTGCATAATATGCGCACACTTAAATCAGTGAGCCGAAAAAAACAACTCAGAATTGCCAAAGAAACTGCTGAAATTCACGCACCTATTGCGCGCCGCCTAGGTTTAAACAGTATTAAGATGGAACTGGAGATGTTGTGTTTTGAGTTTATTTACCCCTATCGATACAAAGTGCTCAACCATCAAATCAACAAACGCTACGGCAATCTCAAAGAGGTTATTGTCCGAATTCAAGATGAAATCGAGCATCGTTTAACGCAAGAAGGGCTGGATAAAATTAAAATTAGTGGACGCAGAAAGGCAACTTACAGCATCTATGAAAAAATGAAAGTTAAGCGTTTAAAATTCTCTCAAGTATTGGATATGTACGCATTTAGAGTGATTGTGAGCGATGTGGCACAATGTTATCAAGCGCTGGGTATTATTCATAACTTATACAAGCCTTTTCCAGGTAAGTTTAAAGATTATGTCGCTTTGCCAAAATCAAACGGCTATCAATCGCTGCACACAGTATTGTTTGGACCGAATAAGATTTTTATTGAAGTGCAGATTCGCTCAAAAGATATGGATTTTATCTCCGAATACGGTATTGCAGCACATTGGCATTATAAAGGTGAAAATTCTAATTCTTCAGAATTGGCAAATAATTGGCTGGGTTCATTGTTAGATATTCAACAAAATTCAGACACTTCGATTGAATTTTTGGAAGAAACTAAGGCCGATTTATTTCCTTCAGAGGTGTTTGTATTCACCCCTAAAGGGGAAATTATTCAACTGCCTCATAAGTCTAGCGCATTGGATTTTGCTTATAGCATTCATACCAATGTAGGCAATCAAACGCTAAAAGCCAAAATAGACCAAGTGGAGGTGCCGTTATCCAGTGAATTAAAATCAGGGCAAACGATTGAAATTATTACCGATAAAAACACTAAACCACGCCCATCTTGGCTCGGTATTGTCGCAACAGTAAAGGCGAAAGCCTCAATTAAAACCAAACTTAAAGAAGAGTCTGCCTCTGAACTTATACGATTGGGCGAATATCTATTAACCAACGCCTTGAACTATCAGGGCAATGGTGAGCCAATTAATGAAAAAAAATGGCAAGGATGTTTGACAGATTTAAAATGTAATTCCAAGCAAGAACTGTATATAAAAATCGCATTGTCTGAGCTTTTGGTGTCTTTTGTGCTTAACAAACTACAAGCAAAGAGCGGCGAGACATCTAATCGTATTAGCATTAAAAAAACAAAAGGCGAACCTATTAGTTTTGCCCGTTGTTGTTATCCAATTCCAGGCGACAAGGTGGCTGGTATATTAACCAGTAGCAAGGGACTGGTGTTACATAGATTTGATTGTGGTAATTTAATTCATGCCAAGCACAAAGGTGAACAATGGCTAGAAGTTGACTGGCAAGCGGATGAAGACGAAGAGTTTGAAGTGTTGATTCGTGTGCAAATTGAAAATCGCCGAGGCATGCTAGCATCTATTGCCAACGCCATTGCTAAAATTAATATCAATATTGAACATTTGGAAGTAGAAGAGCATGATTATTCGATGAAGGCTATGAATTTTGTCATCAGTGTATCCAGTCACAATCAGTTGGACAAGGTTATGTATGTCATTAAAAGCTTAGAGCATGTGCATTCAGTAATTCGATAAAAATGCTAAATTTAAGGTTGATTTTTGATTAAAATTAGAGATTATTTTTCGAGGAAAAAACTATGATTTGGACCGATTCCCTAGATATTGCCATTGCACTTGACGAGGCACACCCAGACTTTGACCCGACTTTCATTAATTTTGTTGATTTAAGAAAGAGGGTGATCGCCTTAGAGGGGTTTGACGACAATGAAGACAAGTCTGGGGAAAAAATCCTAGAGGCCATCCAAATGCACTGGATTGAAGAAAGAGAATGAGGTTAAACAAAAGCTTGGCGTTATTGTTAATACTCAGTGCTAGCATTGCACACGGGGTGTTGGAAATAACCGTAGTGAAAAAAGATGAAAACACCTTTCCAATTGCCATAAGTCCTTTCAAACTAATTGATCAAGACATACAAGGCAAAGATATTGCAAAAATTATTCACGATAACTTAGAGCGCTCAGGGCGCTTTGATGCGATTGTTCCTGATGCGCCTGTGGATGAAGTTAATGCGGAGTATTGGAAAAAACAAAATATAGAGGCACTTGTTACTGGCAGTGTTGAGAAAGAAAGTGATGAAATTTACCGACTTTCTGTGCGTTTGTTTGATATTTATAGCGGTACGCAGCTCTTTACTCGTTCAACGCGCGTTCATATCAATGGCTTTAGAAAAGTAGCGCACCAGCTCAGCGACCATATTTATGAATCCTTGCTGGGAGAGAGTGGCTCGTTTAACACGCTATTAACCTATATAACAGTCAAAGAAGACACAAAAGGAAACAGGTATTATCGTCTTAATATCTCTGATTCTGATGCGATGAATGCCAAAAGTCGTATCAGATTAAGCGCACCAATCCTATCCCCAGTTTGGTCACCAGATTATCAATTTAAAGACAAGAAAATCGCCTATGTTTCCTTTCAAAATGGACGCTCTGAGGTGTTTATTTGGCATCCATTTGTGCGTAAAAAGATTGAAAAACTTCCCCGTTTTGATGGCATCGCCTCATCACCTAGCTGGCATCCAAACGGCAAAAGTCTGCTATTAACTTTGTCTAAAAATGGTAATAAAGATATTTATTCTTATCACTTAGCCAATAAACAACTGACTCGATTAACACACCACAAGGCGATTGACACCGAGGCAAGTTATTCCGCTGATGGTAAGCGCCTTGTATTTACCTCTAATCGCTCTGGACAGGTGCAGATTTATATTAAAAACCTAGTCAGCAATCGTATTAATCGTGTCACATTCACAGGGCGTTATAACGCCAAGGCAGTATTTTCCCCGAATGGTGAGCATTTGGCGTTAGTGCATCGTATTGATAACGACTATCGTATTGCAATGCTAAACATTAAAACCCAAGACTTAAGTATGATGAGTAGCGGCACATTGGACGAATCGCCTTATTTTTCACCAAATGGTGATATGATTATCTTTTCCGCTCATCGTGATGGCAAGGGCGTATTATCCGTAGTATCGGTAAAAGGTAGTCGCTCATACGAACTATCCTCACACGATGGGGAAGTGAGAGAGCCGAATTGGTCAACCAATTTAGAACAATAATAAAATAGGAGAAAACAATGAAAATGATAATTATTTTGCCGCTTGTGGCGACACTGAGCGCTTGCTCAACCTTGGACAAGGTATTCAAATCAAAGCCAAAATCCAATACCAATAAAGTCGTTATTGAAGACAAAAGCGAGGGTATAGTTAATGCAGTTGTGCGTGAACAATCAACTTTTGAATGGAGTGAATCAAATGAACCATTAGCCAAAGTAGCCACAATGCCAGGAGTTACTGTATCTGCATTAAAAGCCAATGGCACTAAATTAGTATTATACTTTGACTACGATGCTACTGAAATCAATAAAGAAAACACCCGAGAGATTGAGAAGCATGTTCGGTTTATGCAAGCCAATCCAAATATTAGACTGCGCATAGAAGGGCATGCAGACGAACGAGGTACGCGCGATTATAACCTAGCCTTGGGTGAAAATCGTGCCTTAAGCGTTAAAGAAGTATTTGGTCTCTATGAGGGATTGGGTGCTAGAATAGAAGTGGTCAGTTATGGCGAAGAAAACCCACAAAGCAAAATGAACGATGAAATTGGTTGGCAACAAAATCGTCGTGTTGAATTTATTTATCAGTAGTTAATCGCCATTAAATACCCTTGTGAAAGTAATATCAATTCCTGCGGTAGCGCTAGATGCCTTGTGTCACCTGGACTCTAAGCGTTATCCGGCTTTATTAGAAAGTGTAAATCACAATCAAGATAACAGATATTCGATTTTATTTGCCCATCCTACCGAGCAAATTATCCTCAACAATCTAACAGAGTTTGATTTTCTATCTGAGCTAGAATCAAAAATTGACACCTCTTCTATAGTCAGTGACTTGCCCTTTACTGGCGGCTGGTTTGTGTATTTATCCTATGAACTGATTGGTCAAATTGAACCGATATTAAAGCAAGATTTACCCTTAGGCAGCCAACCAGTGGCAATTGCACTCAAAATCCCAACAGCAATTATTGTCGACCATGTCAACCATCAAACTTATTTACTGGACCAATTTGACAGCCAGCATAGAATAACACAAGTACTGGCAGATATTAAACAACTAAAAACCATACCCAAAGGCAAACTAACAGGAGTTTTATCTGCTGAAGAAGAGGCTAAATTCTTGACAGGTGTAGCCAGTAGCCGTAATTATATAAAAGCAGGGGATGTGTTTCAGGTAAATTTATCCAGACAATGGCAATATGAACTAACAGCTAACATTAGTCCAACACAGGTTTATCAAACACTAAAGAAGTCCAATCCAGCACCTTTTGCCGCTTTAGCGCAGTTTGAGGGTTTTAGTATTATCTCATCTTCACCTGAACGCTTATTTAGCGTCAATGACAACCAAATACAAACCCGTCCGATTGCTGGCACACACCCCCGTGGCAAAGGCGAGGACGACGAGCGTCTTAAAGTACAATTAATTAACCATCCCAAAGAAAAAGCAGAGCATATTATGCTACTAGACCTACAACGCAACGACTTGGGCAGGGTGTGCGACTATGGCTCCGTGTATGTGAATGAGATGATGGCGTTAGAAAGCTATCCCTTTGTTCACCATATTGTTTCTAACATCAAAGGCAAAATCAAGCCCCACACCACCATTAAGCACCTAATCAGCGCCTTATTCCCAGGCGGCACTATCACTGGCTGCCCTAAAGTGCGCTGTATGCAAATCATTGCTGAGTTAGAGCAAATGCCTCGCCAAGCCTACACAGGCTCACTAGGTTATATTAGCAGTAATGGAAAAATGGATTTTAATATCCTTATTCGCAGCCTCACCCAACAAAACAACAGCTTAACTTTTAGGGCAGGTGCTGGTATTGTATTTGACTCCATTGCTGAACGAGAACTACAAGAGACCAAGCACAAAGCCAAAGGCATACTGCAAATTTTTACATTAGATACCTAGAAAAATAGGGCTGTGTGGTGCTGTAATGAGGTACAAAACTAAGGTTTTATATAGGTATAACCCATTTGCTGTAAACGAGATAACTCAGCAACACCACTTGGCACAATGTCTGCCTTGTCTACATCATACAGATCGTCTTCATAACTGATTTTTTTACCTTGTAGTGTATTGGCGCACACTTGAAACTGAATACCCTGGTCTTTTAGTCCAGAGATTCTTGCTTGAATTTCATCGGTTGCATTACCGCGCTTTAATTTAGTACTTTCTAATGCATCAGGCTCAAGCAATAATGAAAGCCCATCGCCGTGCATTACGATTTTAAAATCTAAATTTTCCCTACCAACGGCATTAATGTGGTTTTGTATATTACGCAAAGCACCTATTTGAGCTTCTGGGTCATCATAGTTAATGTGATAAACAACTTTTTGTTTGCCATACCTCTCATCTGCCGTTGTATTCCCTGCAAATAGCATTGTGACACCTAAGAATGCTGCTATTAAACTTTTTGATTTGTATTGTTTCATTTTATCTCTCCTCAAAGCCCCCCGTTTTTTGCTTGATAGGATTACCGGAGGTTTATTAACCCTAAGTGTTAATACTACCTTAAAACTCTAGGTATTCTTGGGTTTATCTCAGATACAACTTTAATGCTATAAATTGGTCGGGACGACAGGATTTGAACCTGTGACCACCACACCCCCAGTGTGGTGCGCTACCAGACTGCGCTACGCCCCGTGAACACGGATTTTACAAGATTAGCAAACACAATCACAGAGTAATTGAAAAATTCAACGCATCTTTTTAAATTGTTAAGGCTGAAATTTACTGGTCATGGGATAGCGACGCTCTTTGCCAAAGGCGTTTCGGCTGATTTTTGGGCCAGGTGCACTTTGCTTGCGTTTGTATTCATTGTTAAACACCATACGAGTGATACGCCTTACTGTGTCCTCGTTATATCCTTGCTGAATAATAGCCTCAACCGAGTGTTTTTCTTCAATGAATAGCTCTAAAATAGCGTCAAGTTCGCCATATTCAGGCAGAGAATCTCGGTCTTCTTGGTTGGGCGCCAATTCTGCTGATGGCGCACGGTCAATCACTCGTCCTGGAATGGTGTAATTGAGAGAATTACGGTATTTAGCTAAGCGATACACCCTTGTTTTAGCAATATCTTTAAGCGGGGCAAAGCCACCCGACATATCACCATACAGCGTTGCATAACCAACAGCCATTTCAGATTTGTTGCTAGTGGCAAGCAAGATTTTGCCAGATTTATTAGATATTGCCATCAATAGCGTGCCACGAATGCGTGCTTGCAGGTTCTCTTCAGTAGTGTCAGGTTGCATTCCTGCAAATAAGGGGCTAAGTTGCATATTAAAACTGCTCACCATTGGATGGATATTAACTTCATGATAATCGACATTCATACTACTGGCTTGTGCTTTAGCGTCTTCTAAACTCATATTAGAAGTATATTCATAAGGCATCATCACCGCCTGCACATGCTCACTACCGAGCGCATCAACGGCAATTGCCAGTGTTAATGCAGAGTCAATACCGCCCGATAGCCCGATAACTACACCATTAAACACGCCGTTTTTTTCAACATAGTCTTTGGTTGCTAACACGAGAGCATCGTAAATGGTTTTTTCCACTATCTCAGTGCTACGCTTCATCATAGGCATATTCAAAGAATGGGTTATGGCTCGAAAAAAAGGCAGTTGATGGGTAATTTCACCTTTGTTATTCATGGCAAATGAGCCGCCATCAAACACCAGCTCATCTTGTCCACCAACCATATTGACATAAACAAAGTCCACTTTATTTTCTAAGACCCGTTGTTTAATGGTTTGTAGGCGTTGATTATGCTTATCTATTTGAAAAGGGGAGGCGTTAAGACTGATAAGTGTTTGTGCACCATAATTCACCACAGTATTAACGGGCGTTTTATTCCAAGCATCTTCGCAGATTAACACACCAATGCGCCGCCCCTGACATTCAAACACCATAGGGGTTTGCCCAGGTGTAAAGTAGCGTTTTTCGTCAAACACGCCATAATTAGGCAGGCGCTGCTTATGATAGTAACGCACACGAGCGTGCTGGATTAGGCAGGCACTGTTGTATAAACATCCATCAGCGAAAGTGGGGGAGCCAAATAAAATGCTCATGGTTTCAGGTAATTGTTTGCGTATTTGTTCAATCCCGGACTCTATTTGAGCGATAAAGCCCTTGCGCAAGAGTAAGTCTTCTGGCGGATAGCCACTCAGTGCCAATTCTGGAAAAACCAATAAATGTGTACCCATTTCAAAGGCTTTAAGCGACAAATCAATGATTTTGTCAGTATTTCCGCTTAAGTCGCCAACAATGGGGTTAATTTGCGCAATATCTATTTTTAAAGGCATTGAGTCGTTTGCAAGGTTTTCTAGTTGCTCCTGCCAAAATTTCGCCTTCGATAAATTATCAGTGAGTTTTGCATGTTCAAGCTTGGTGTTTGCCACCACTTCAGCAGGGGGCAGCCCTAAAATATTCGCAAATAGCCAGGCATGGGTCTCAGACAGTGCCATTTTTCCTGACTTATATTTACTTAAATTAGACTGATTAATATCGTATTTTTGCGCTATTTTGTAGTCTGAAAGCCCAGTCTTAGAACGGACTTTAGCTAAATAGTTCTTAGTTTTTATTGCCATGGTTTTTTTACCTATTGCAAGGGATTAAAGGTAAATTTTACCACCCATTAAAAGCCAATTATTAGTTAAAAAATACCAATAGTGGTAAAAGTTATATAATATTATTATAAGTTACTGATTTATAGCATATTTTTAATTTAATTTAAGGTTATAATTTTTGCCGTAATAAGTGAAAAAATGACGACATATTGCATCAAATAATCAACAAATAAAGGGCAATCAATGAGTTAGATGCTTAATTTAACTCTTCGTAGGGGTAAATTATTGCTATAATTTATCGACGGTTACAATTTCGAATAATTGTAATTTTTTTATCTCAATCAAGGAGAAGTTTTATGAATAAGTTATTAAAATTATCTGCTGTATCGTTATTAACGATCGGCAGTTTCAATGTGCAAGCAGACACACTCAGCGATGTGCAGGCTAAAGACAGCCTAAGTTGTG
>JAQRMT010000001.1 GCA_028599035.1 Gammaproteobacteria bacterium | reverse complement strand
TCCTAGCTTCGACTTTCATAATTTTTCGAAAAAGATTTTCTAAAATTCTTCATATTTTCCATAAAAAACCAATAAAAGGATTAAAAACCATTCCTGTGGAGTATCTCTACCAAGCACTACAATACATGGCTGAAAATACCTAGTATAATTCTTAACTTTATAGCAACTTAGTCCTAAAATGAGCGACAACACCCCCATAGAAAAACCCATCAATTTTATCCGCCATCAACTTAATGATGACTTGGATTCAGGTCTGCACAAATCCATCCAAACCCGCTTTCCACCTGAGCCAAATGGCTATTTACATATTGGGCACGCTAAATCAATTTGTCTGAATTTTGGTTTAGCACAAGACTACAAAGGTAAGTGTAATTTGCGTTTTGATGATACCAATCCCGCTAAAGAAGATGCAGAATTTGTTGAATCTATTAAAAATGATGTTGAGTGGTTGGGTTTTAAATGGGATGGCGAGATTCAATACAGTTCTAATTATTTCTTAAAGTTTTACGAATATGCGATTGAGCTGATTAATAAAGAATTGGCGTATGTTTGCTTTTTGAATGCAGAAGAAACCCGTGAATACCGTGGCACTTTAAAACAAGCAGGCAAAGACAGTCCGTATCGTCAAACTTCCGTTAAAGAAAATCTAGATTTGCTCGCTAAAATGAAAGAAGGAAAATTTTCAGAAGGTGAGTGTGTATTGCGCGCCAAAATCGATATGGCAAGTCCGTTTATGTGTATGCGTGACCCAGCACTATATCGTATTCGCTTTGAAAAGCATCATCAAACAGGCAACGAATGGCGTATTTATCCTATGTATGATTTTGCCCATTGCATTTCTGACGCTATCGAAGGCGTTACCCATTCGCTGTGCACACTAGAATTTCAAAATAATCGACATTTATACGATTGGATTCTTGAACATTTGGATGGCTTTAATAAACCCAATCGTCCACATCAATACGAGTTTTCACGCCTGAATTTAGAATACACGGTAATGTCCAAGCGCAAATTACAACAACTGGTCGAAGATGAACTGGTATCAGGCTGGAATGACCCACGACTGCCAACACTTTCAGGGCTTAGACGGCGTGGCTATACTGCTGCCAGTATTCGTGATTTTGTTGAGCGTATTGGTATTTCCAAAGTTGACAGCATGACCGATATGAAAATTCTAGAAGACGCTGTGCGTGATGATTTAAATGTTGTTGCACCACGCACCATGGGCGTGATTGACCCGATTAGAGTTATTATTGAAAACTATCCTGAAAATCAAGTTGAAACCTTGCAAGCGCCCATTCATCCACAAAATGAAGCGATGGGTAAACGCGATATTTTTTTTTCTCGTGAGTTGTATATTGACAAAGCCGATTTTGCAGAAATTGCTCCCAACAAGAAATTTAAACGCCTTGCCATCGATAAAGAAGTGCGCCTACGAAACGCCTATGTTATCAACGCCACCTCGTTTGACACCGATTTTGACGGCAATATCACCACCGTCTATGCCACCTACGACCCAGATACGCTAGGCAAAAACCCTACAGACGGCAGGAAAGTCAAAGGTGTTATTCACTTCGTTGAAGCCAGCAAAGCGCTCAAAGCAGAATTTAGACTATACGATCGCCTTTTCACCCTCGAAAATCCCGGTAAAAATGACCACTTTGAGCAATTACTTAACCCAAACTCATTGGTTGTAACTTACGGCTTTGTAGAACCAGGCATGAAAGACACTACGCCTGAGATGGCTTATCAGTTTGAACGAGAGGGGTATTTCTGCCGTGATAATCAAGCCAGCGATGATTTAATTTTTAACAAAACTGTCAGCCTACGAGACACTTGGAAATGATTAACTTTATTCAATAATCTTGGATTATTCACAAAATGTTGGTTTTGCGTTGTTTTAAACCTTGCTGAGTTTTTCTATTGCTTGCTTGATGTTGTCCATGCTGGTGGCAAATGAAAAGCGCACATAGCCTGATGCACCAAAGGCAGAGCCTGGCACTAGGGCGATGTTGAGTTTTTCTAGGCAATAAGTGGATAATTCTACATCGTCTTTTAGTCCTAAGCGCTTGATTAGGCCTTCAACTCTTGGAAAGGCGTAAAATGCACCTTCAGATCTTGGGCATTCGATACCATCAATAGCATTAAGTGCATCAACAATAAAATCGTGGCGCTTTGCAAAAGCAGAAGCCATGGTATCAATAATACTTTGATCGCCATTAAGGGCTTCTAGTGCTGCTGCTTGAGCAATAGAACAGGGGTTTGAAGTTGATTGTCCTTGGATTTTTTTCATGGCCTTAATGATGGCTTCTGGACCTGCGCTATAACCAATGCGCCAGCCTGTCATTGCATAAGCCTTAGAAACACCGTTAAGGATAATGGTGCGATCTTTTAAAGTCGCATCAATCATGGCAATATTAACAAAACTTTCTTTATTCCAACGAATATGTTCATAAATGTCGTCAGTGATAATTAACACTTGGGGATGTTTTTTTAGCACGGCAATAAGTGCTTGTAATTCTGCCTTGGAATAAATGACACCTGTTGGGTTAGAGGGGCTGTTAATAACGAATAGTTTGGTTTTTTCGCTGATATTACTTTCTAGTTGTTCAGGGGTGATTTTAAAATCTTGCTCCAAGCCAGTCTCCACCACAATTGGCGTGGCATCTGCCAAAATCACCATATCGGGATAACTTACCCAATAGGGTGACGGGATAATAACCTCATCACCAGTATTAAGCATGGCTTGACACAGGTTGTAAAACACTTGTTTACCACCAGATGACACCATTACTTCGTTGGCAGTGTAATTTAAATCATTGTCTCGTTTAAATTTACTGATAATGGCATTTTTTAACTCAGGTGTGCCATCAACTGCTGTGTAGCGTGTTTGACCATTATTAATTGCATTTATACCTGCTTGTTGAATGTTTTTCGGCGTGTCAAAATCTGGCTCACCTGAGCCCATTGGTACAATTTGAATGCCTTGAGATTTAAGTTCGTTGGCTTTTGCAGTAATAGCAAGTGTGGCTGACGGTTTAACTTTTTGAACGCGAAATGAGAGTTGATTAGACATAGTACTTTAAATGTTTTAAAATTGAGTGCTTATGATAATCAAAAAACGCGCATAGTGGGTAGAAAATTTCAATTAGAATCGCAATTTTTTCCAACAGGGGATCAGCCCAAAGCCATAAAAGCTTTAGTTGACGGGATAAACACGGGGAAAAAATTCCAAACATTATTGGGTGTCACTGGTTCAGGTAAGACTTTTACCTTGGCAAATGTGATTAAGCAAACCAAGCGAGCGAGCTTGATTATGGCACCGAATAAAACACTGGCGGCACAGTTGTATAGCGAAATGAAAGCGTTTTTTCCGAACAATGCAGTTGAGTATTTTGTTTCTTATTATGATTATTATCAGCCTGAGGCGTATGTGCCAGCAAGTGATACTTATATTGAGAAAGATTCCTCCATTAACGAGCAAATCGAACAAATGCGCCTGTCTGCAACTAAAGCTTTGTTGGAACGAGATGATGTAATTATTATTGCCAGTGTTTCAGCGATTTATGGCTTGGGCGACCCAGATAGTTATATGCAAATGTTGCTACATTTGAGTGTTGGCGAGGTCATTAACCAGCGAGAGATTTTATCGCGTTTGTCACAAATGCAATATACACGCAACGATGTGAGTTTAATGCGTGGGAATTTTCGAGTAAAAGGTGAGGTGATTGATGTATTCCCTGCGGATTCAGAAGAGCAGGCTTTGCGTATTGAGATGTTTGATGATGAAATCGAGGCAATTTATTGGTTTGACCCATTGACTGGTGAGAAGTTAAAACTATTACAAAGAGTAACAGTGTATCCGCAAACGCACTATGTAACTCCTAAATCTAAGATTTTAAATATGCTTGACGATGTTAAGGATGAGCTTAAAATACGGCGTAAGGAGTTGTTAGCGCAAAACAAACTGGTGGAGGAGCAACGCCTAACTCAGCGGGTGCATATGGATATTGAAATGATGCGTGAGCTAGGTTATTGCAATGGTATTGAGAATTATTCACGCTACTTGTCAAACAGAGGGGCAGGGCGGCCACCTCCCACATTGCTGGATTATTTGCCTGAGGATGCGCTGGTGATTTTGGACGAATCACATGTGACAGCGAGTCAGATTGGCGGTATGTATAACGGCGATAGGGCGCGTAAAACAACATTGGTTGAATTTGGCTTTAGACTGCCTTCGGCATTGGATAATCGTCCGTTAAAGTTTGCTGAATTTGAGGATAAAATTCATCAATGTATTTTGGTTTCTGCCACGCCTGCACAATACGAATTAGAGGTTTCCAGTGCTATTGTGCAACAGTTGGTGAGACCAACGGGGCTGTTAGACCCTGAGATTGAAATACGCAAAGTGGAAACCCAAGTTGATGATTTGTTGAGTGAAATACGCAAACGAGTTGCACTCGGTGATCGAGTGCTGGTAACGACTTTAACCAAACGAATGTCTGAACAGCTGAGTGATTATTTGAACGACCACAATGTCAAAGTTCGGTATTTGCATTCTGATATTGATACAGTTGAACGGGTGGAAATTATTCGTGATTTGCGTCTAGGTGTGTTTGATGTGTTGGTGGGTATTAATTTACTTAGAGAAGGTCTGGACATACCTGAGGTGTCTTTGGTGGCAATTTTAGATGCAGATAAGGAAGGATTTTTACGCTCTGAGCGTTCACTGATTCAAACCATGGGCAGGGCGGCTAGAAATATTAATGGACATGTGATTTTGTATGCCGATAGAATTACCAACTCAATGCAACGAGCAATGGACGAAACCCGGCGACGACGCCAAAGACAACAAGCCTACAATGAGGCTAATAATATCACCCCTAGAAGTGTCATCAAACCGATTGTTGATATTTTAGATACCGATACAAAAGTGACAGAACCTGAGGGCGAATACAATATTCAAACTGTGGCAAAATTATCCCCTGTGCAATTCGCAAAAGAAATCAAGACATTGGAAAAACAGATGTATGGCTTTGCAGAGGAGTTAAAATTTGAACAAGCAGCAGATATGCGTAATAAAATTAAGGCATTAAAAAATTCTCAACTTAAATCAAAATTATGAAAACTGAATTAAACATCAACGAAATATTTTACTCATTGCAAGGCGAGGCACGAGAAGTAGGCTTGCCAACGGTGTTTATACGCCTCACAGGCTGTCCGTTGCGTTGTAGTTATTGTGATACTGAATATGCTTTTAAGGGTAATAATTTATTGAGCATTGATGATATTTTAAACGAGGTCAAGCAATACAATACCCAGTATATTTGCGTTACAGGCGGCGAGCCATTGGCACAGATTAATTGTTATATTTTATTGGACAGATTGGTTAGAGAAAATTATCAAGTATCGCTGGAAACCAGTGGCAGTATCGATATTACTGATGTTAATCCGAGCGTATCAATCGTGATGGATATTAAAACACCTTCATCAAATGAATCTAAGCAAAACAAAGTCAATAATATTGACAAGCTTCAAGCGAAAGACCAGTTAAAGTTTGTTATTGGTTCAAAATCTGACTTTGATTGGAGCGTGAATATTTTGAACAAGTATCCAACTCAGGCAAGCGCGTTGTTTTCACCGGTTTTTGACAAGGTTGAGCCTGTGCAGTTAGCAGATTGGATATTAGCCAAACAACTGAATGTGCGCCTGCAAGTGCAATTACACAAACTGCTTTGGGGCGATAAGCCAGGCAAGTAATTAACGAATTTTTATCTTTTGAATTTGTGGTTTTGGCTTGCCAAGTTTAGGGATTGATACGCTTAACACCCCCTTTTTAAATGCTGCACTAATATTGTTTGTGTCGCCGTCACGAGGAATAGACATCATATGGGAAAAACTACCCTCAGAACGAGAATTTTGATTGTCTGAAGTTTGTTTATAACCCTCAATAATGAGTGTATTTTTGTCGTTTGAAATATTTAGATTATTTTTATTAAGCCCCATGGTTTTAATCTCAATCACATAACTGTTACTGTCTTTATCAAAAAACTGCCTTGATTGTAATTCCATGCCACTAGAGTGCTGCAATCTATCCATTTGACGGTTAAATTGTTGAAATTGATGATTGAAATCTTGCCAAAATCCATCGTTGAGCATGGGGTGGTTAAACCCATTTGATTGAGAAAGCCCATGAGCATTTAGCAGTGTTGATGAGAGTAGCGCAGTAATAGCAAGTATTTTTTTCATAGTTTGTGTCCAATATTTAATCAATGATACCATTGTACGCTTTTACGCTAGCTTGTCGTCCACTACATGGTAAGTAGGGTCTTCTAAAACATTAACTTCAACTAAATTTCTAGCAGTTTTTAACAGCAATTTGCATTCGGCACTAAGGTGTTGCAAGTGTAAAGTTTTGCCAACTCGCTTATAACGGGTTGCCAGTTTATCAATGGCTTGAATGGCCGAGTGGTCTAGCACCCTAGCATTGCCAAAATCAATGTAAACATCATTGGTATCTGTTTTAGGATTGAACAATTCTTGAAAGTGTTCTTTTGAGGCAAAGAACAAAGTGCCATTTACTTCATATACATTATTGCCTTTGTCGTTTTGACTTTGTCTGATATAGATTTTACTGGCAGATTCCCAAGCAAACGATAGGGCGGATAAAATCACTCCAACAATAACTGCCAAGGCTAAATTGTCAGTCAGAACGGTAATCACTGCTACTGAAATACCGGTGACAATATCTAAGGTTGGTATTTTGCCAAACAGACGAATAGTGCACCATTCAAAAGTGCCGATGACCACCATAAACATCACTCCAATAAGGACAGCAATAGGGATCATCTCAATATATTCAGACAAATAAAGGATAAACAACAACAACGCAACAGAGGCAACAACGCCTGATAAGCGTCCACGACCACCAGATTTGACATTAATAATACTTTGACCTACCATCGCACAGCCACCCATGCCACCAAACAAGCCAGTAACAGTATTAGCAACACCTTGGCCGACACTTTCTCGGTTAGGTTGTCCTGTGGTTTCTGTCAAGTCATCCACTAGATTTAGCGTTAGTAAACTCTCAATCAGACCTACTAACGCCATAGTTAGTGCATAAGGGGCAACAATTTGCAAAGTCTCCCAACTCAAAGGAACATCGGGAATGTGAAAAGCAGGCAATCCCCCCTTAATTGTAGCAACATCGCCTACCGTGCGGGTATCAAGCCCTAGCCAAATCACCGCTAAACTGCCAACGATAACTGCCACTAAAATTTCAGGCACGACCTTGGTAAGTTTTGGTAAAAATTGAATAATTGCCATTGTGGCTGCAATAATACCCAGCATAATTAGCAATGGCTCACCAGTAATCCATTCATCGCCAACCTTAAATTGTTTAATTTGTCCGATAAAAATAACCATGGCAATGCCATTTACAAAGCCTAAAAAAACGGGGTGAGGTACAAGGCGAATAAATTTACCGAGTTTAAGTAAGCCAAAGACTATTTGGATAAGCCCTGTGAGCACCACAGCGGCAAACAAATACTCTACGCCATGCATTGCCACCAGCGAGCCAATCACCACGGCAATCGCACCTGTAGCACCAGAAATCATACCTGGACGACCTCCTATAATTGAAGTAACTAAGCCAATGGTAAATGCAGCGTACAAACCGACCAATGGGCTTACGCCAGCCAACATAGCAAAGGCAACCGCCTCTGGTACTAAGGCTAAGGCAACAGTGAGTCCTGATAAAATATCATTTTTTGGATTAATAGAGATGTATTTATTGATTAGAGAAAAAAACATTTTTCCTTCCTTTTGGTTATGATTTTTTTATTTTTTGCTAGCGGGCACAACAGGTGTGGACGATTTTACATCTATATTTTGTCCACGATGACGCATTACATGGTCCATCAGCGTTATTGCCAACATTGCCTCAGCAATTGGTGTGGCACGAATGCCCACACATGGGTCATGACGACCTTGGGTGATAACTTCTGTTGGCTTACCATCCTTGTCAATACTTTCAATCGGCAATCGTAAGCTTGAAGTGGGTTTGAGTGCAATGGAAACCAGCAAATCCTGTCCAGAACTGATACCACCTAGCGTGCCACCTGCGTTGTTGGGGTTGAAGCCTTGTGTGCTAATAGCATCTCGATGCTCACTGCCTTTTTGCGTGATTGAGTCAAATCCAGCGCCAATTTCCACGCCTTTAACCGCATTAATACTCATCATTGAGTGTGCCACATCCGCCTCTAATCTGTCAAAAATTGGCTCCCCTAATCCAACTGGCATATTCGTGGCTACAATATTGATGCGTGCGCCAATAGAATCGCCCGATTTTCTCAAGGCATCCATATAGTTTTCAAGTTCTGATACTTTGCTAGCATCAGGGCAAAAGAAAGGATTGTTATGCACTTCATTCCAATCAAGTGTTTCCACCTTAATTGGGCCTAACTGCGCAAGATAGCCTTTGATTTCAATACCAAATTTTTGTTTTAAATATTTTTTAGCAATGCCACCACAGGCAACACGCATTGCTGTTTCTCTAGCACTGGAACGACCACCACCACGATAATCACGAATGCCGTATTTTTGTTGATAAGTGTAGTCTGCATGACCAGGACGAAACGAATTGGCAATATTGCTATAATCCTTAGAGCGTTGATCGGTGTTTTGAATGATAAGTGCAATCGGTGTACCCGTTGTCTTTCCTTCAAATGTACCTGATAAAATTTTAACCAAATCTTCTTCACGGCGTTGCGTGGTGTGGCGTGAAGTGCCCGGCTTCCTAAGGTCTAGGTCGTCTTGTAAATCTGCCTCGCTAAGCTCTAGCCCTGGAGGGCAACCATCAATAATACCAACTAATGCTTCGCCGTGCGATTCTCCAGCAGTGGTTACTGTGAATAATTTACCGATACTATTACCGCTCATTTACCACTCCTTGTGTTGTGGGGTGTTATCACAGATGGTGTCCCAGTTTGCTTTTGATTCGGTAAAAATGTGTTTTTCAATAGGCTCGTCTATCTGGGTAGTGATTGTGCCCAACCTTGCCCTTGTATAATCAGGGTAGTTTTTAAGTTTTGCCATAATTGGTGAGCCACAAGTTTTGCAAAAAAATCGGCTTTTATTGTCATTTTCTTTAAACTCGGTCAAACTATCTTCACCACTTAAAAATTTAAAATTTTTATTTTCCACATTACCATTCGTTGCAAATGCCGTGCCTTGCACCCGCCTACATTCGCTACAATGACACATAACAATATCTGTAATTTTTTGCGTAATTTGAAATTTAACTTTACCGCACAGGCATTCACCTTGATGCATTATTAACCTCTTTAATTGGCGTCCTTGAGTGGATTCGAACCACTGACCTGCCGCTTAGGAGGCGGCTGCTCTATCCAGCTGAGCCACAAGGACAAATTATTAATATTTTACAATATTAATGCGAGGGTCTCACAGTATAATTTAGGCAAATTTTTATACAAAGAATACAATGAAAGATATTAAGATTGAAGATAGATTGATTTTTGCCTTAGATGTGCCCGAAGTAGGGCAGGCCAAAGATTTGGTTAATCAGCTTGATGATAGCGTTAGTTTTTATAAAATTGGCATGGAAATGTTGATGACTGGGCAGTATTTTCAGTTAATGGATTGGTTGATTGCTAAAGATAAAAAAGTCTTTGTGGATTTAAAGTTCTTCGATGTACCAGAAACGGTTGGTAGAACCATCAAGCGTTTAAGTCAATATGGTGCTTCGTTTGCCACCATTCACGGCAATCAGTCCTTAATGGAAAAAGCCGCTGAAAATAAGGGTAATCTTAAAATATTGGCAGTAACTGCACTCACCAGTCTTGATAGGGGCGACTTGGATGATTTGGGCTTTAAATGCGATGTGCAGGATTTAGTGATTTCTCGTGCTAAACGCGCTTTTGAGGCAGGCTGCGATGGCGTGGTGTCTTCAGGTTTAGAGGTGCCATTTTTGCGTAAATATGTTGATAACAAATTGATTGCAGTAACGCCAGGCATTCGCCCTGTGGCAAATGATGATGACCAAAAGCGTGTGGTTGATGTGGCAACAGCCTTTAAGTCAGGTTCAGATTATATTGTGGTTGGTCGCCCGATTAAAAATGCAGATAATCCTTATCAAGCTGCCAGTGATATTCAAGCTATTATAAAGACCTGTTTCTAGTATAATCTTGCTTTTTAGTCGCGTAGCTCAGTTGGTTAGAGCACTACCTTGACATGGTAGGGGTCGGTGATTCGAATTCACTCGCGACTACCAGTTTAAATACCAAAATAAACAATAAAAAAAGATGCTTAAGGCATCTTTTTTTTATTTGTTTTTCAAGCTACAAGGTCTGATAAATTAACATTTTAATAATATTTTCTCAAATTATAAAATAATATTATTAATTTCTAATATAGTTTACTGTATAATACGCAGTTATCGAGGCAAAACTGCCCGATATAAAGCGCATTAATAACAATGTGTTAAATTTAAACTGGGAGAGTAAAATGAAAAAAATTATCGCAATCGCTACTATCGTAGTAGCAACATCAGCTTCAGCTGGTTTTTTTAATAACGGCAATGGCTATAACGGTTCTAACAACTGGGGGCCTTTTGACGGCGGCTCCAACTGGGGTCCTATGAATTCTGGTTCAAACTTTGGCCCTTTCGGCGGCGGCAACAACTGGGGTCCTTTCAATGGTGGCTCTAATGCTGGTCCTTTTAACGGTGGCTCTAACTGGGGTCCTTTCAATGGTGCTAATAACTGGATGAACGACACAGACTTTGGTATGAAATTTGATACTAAGAACAAAACTGATAATAAATATTCAGGTTCTGCTGATGCTAAAGGTTCTGGCATTGCTGATGGTTTTGCTAAAGGTCAAGCTGATGGTTTTGCTAAAGGTCAAGCTGATGGTTTTGCTAAGGCACAAGCTGATGCGTATGCTAAAGGTTATGCAGATGCAGTTTCTAGAATCAAAACTAACACTAAGTAACCAGTTGTTTGTGAACTGATTAATTTCAGTATAGTAAAAGACCACCCTTCGGGGTGGTTTTTTATTGCCTTTAATAGGGACCTTTGCATAAATAAGGAATAAAGCGACCTGTTTTGTTTTTGTAGTCTTGATAAGTGTCAAAACGCTGGGTTAGTAGTTTTTCTTCTAGGTTGGATTTAAGGATTAAATCAATCCATAAAACCAGTAGCGTGAGCTGTGCTAAGTAGTGCATATTGGTTAGGGAAAAGGCTAGGCACAACAGCAACACACTGGTGTACATCGGATGACGAATCCAGTGGTAGATGCCATTGGTGACTAATTGGTGTTGTTTTTTTAAAGCAGGTGAGATGTTAAGATTGCTGGGTTTCATATTAATCACAGCACTAAGCCCAATCACCGTTGCAATGCTGATTAGCAGATAAGTTAATGCGTTGAAATGTGCAAATTGCGCATTAAAAATAAGATAAACAATACAGCCAAATTGAACAACAACATAAATCATAATTGCCTTAGGTAGTTATAATAAGCATTATTATCTCATTATTTTAAAAACAAAAAATGCAAACTAACTATGATATTGTTATTATTGGCGGTGGTCCAGCAGGGCTGAGCTTTGCTTGCTCGATGATAGATACTGGCGTGCAGGTGCTGGTGGTGGAAAAATCTAGCTTAGATGCCATCGCTAAGCCCACAGTCGATGGCAGAGAAATTGCGCTAACACACTTGTCTCTAGGAATTTTAAAGAAGTTGGGTGTTTGGGGTTTGGTGGATCAGGACGAGGTGTCTTTGCTAAAAGAAGCCAAGGTTTTTGATGGAGATTCGCCCTCGTTGTTAAGTTTTAAATCTGATACATCAGGCATTGAGGCTTTGGGTTATTTAGTGCCAAATTATCAACTACGCCAAGCGCTGTATAGTCGTGTGGCACAAGCCAATAACATTACACTAATAACAGATGCGTCGGTCGAAGATGTGGATTATTGTGAATCACATTCAAATGTGTTGTTTGCAGATGGTAGCAGTATTGCCACTAAATTGGTGATTGCCGCTGACAGTCGTTTTTCTAATATTCGTCGCAAGGTTGGCATTCCCTCGTTAATGAAGGATTTTTCTAAGGTTATGATTGTGACTAAAATGACGCATACAAAAAGCCATTTAAACACCGCCTTAGAGTGTTTTGATTATGGACAAACTTTGGCATTATTACCTATGATAGGTAATGCGTCTTCTGTGGTTTTGACGGTGGCAACTGACAAATCTCAAGCAGTTCTGGATATGAGCGAGGCAGATTTTAACGCCAAGATGATGCGAGATTTTAGAGGGGAATTAGGGCAAATGAGCCAAGTAGGTGAGCGCCATTTTTACCCCTTAGTAGGCGTGCACGCACAAACTTTTATTGCCAATCGTTTTGCATTGATTGGCGATGCAGCGGTAGGCATGCACCCAGTAACGGCACATGGTTTTAATTTGGGTTTGAGAGGGCAAAATATTTTAGCGTCGCTGATAAAAGAAGCGTTAACACAAGACCAGGATATTGGCTCAAAATCTTTATTAAATCGTTTTGAAAAAAAGCATATTCATCTAACCAGAGTGATGTTCTTTGGCACGAATGGCGTTGTGGCATTGTTCACCAACGATGCGCCAGTGATTAAACAAGTGCGCAGATTTGTGTTGAATTTTGCGCAGCGATTTCCACCGATTAAGCATTTAATTACTCGTCATTTGACCGAGTCTAGTAAAGATTTTCCGACTTTGAAAAAAGTACTAGGTAAATAATCTTATGCAGTTAGAGGCTTTTAAAAATAGATACCAAATATTACAAACCTCGCTTGCGCAAGATTTCTTAAAAAATTCTGATTCGGTAGGCGTTTTGGTGCAAAAACGCAGTGATGAGATAGATACCCTGTTGGTTGATATTTGGCAGAAACTTAAGATTGATGATCAATTATGTTTGGCAGCCGTGGGTGGTTATGGTCGGGGTGAATTGCATCTACATTCTGATATTGATTTGTTGATTCTAATTCCTGAAAATAGTCACGATGCACACCAGCAGAGCCTATCTAAATTCTTAACTTTCTTGTGGGATGTGGGATTAGAGGTGGGGCATGCAACGCGCGATATAGCGGATTGTGTTGCCAATATTAATGATTTAAGCGTGGTTACAAATTTATTAGAATCTCGCATTCTTGTGGGCAAAGAACCCTTATTTTTAAAGATGAAAGCCATGATTGAAGCGAGCGACTGGTCTTCACAGTCGTTTTTTGTTGGCAAGCAAAAAGAACAGCACAACCGCCATCTTAATTACTCCAATACTGCCTATAATTTAGAACCGAACCTTAAGGAAAGCCCTGGTGGCCTGCGTGATATTCAAACAGTGGCATGGGTGGCAAAATGGTATTTTGATGTCAATCTTTTTTCTGATTTAGTAGATAAGGATTTTTTAACGCAGGGCGAATACGATTTATTGATGCAATCGCAGTTATTTTTATGGAAGGTGCGTTTTGCCTTACATATTGTTGCCAAACGGCGAGAAGACAGAGTGGCTTTTCAGTATCAGCGAGAGATAGCAAGTGTGCTCGGGTATCAAGATGGTGAGAGCATTGCGGTTGAGAAATTGATGCGTGATTATTACCAAACAGCGACTAAGGTGTCGCGTTTGAACGATATTTTGTTGCAATTATTTGAACAAAGCGTGTTGCATGCACAGAATTTAAACACGCGTTTTGTTATTAGCCACGGCTATATTTATATGATTGACAACACTGTTTTTACCAAACAACCATCAGCTTTTATTGAAATCTTCTTGTTGGTTGCTAAGCATAATTATGTGCGTGGTATTAGTGCAGATACGCTCAGACAGATGCAAAAGGACATTGAGTTAATCGATAAAGATTATTACAAAAAGCGACAAAATAATCGCCTATTTATTGAACTATTACAACAAAAACACGGTATCAATAAGGCCTTAAAACTAATGAATCGTTATGGCGTGTTAGAGCGCTATATTCCTGCCTTTGGAGAGATAACAGGGCTGATGCAATATGATTTATTTCACGCTTATACGGTGGACCAGCATACTTTATTTGTAATTCGTAATCTTAGGCGTTTCTTTGTCGATGACTTTGCCAAAGAGTTCGAGCTTTGCAGTGAGCTGGCACAAAGTATTACCAAACCTGAGTTATTATTATTGGCAGGGCTGTTCCATGATATTGCTAAAGGGCGGGGTGGCAATCATGCGGTTTTAGGGGCGCAAGATGTGCGTGATTTTCTAACACATCATTGCTTTAAAACCAGTGATATTGCCTTGGTATCAGGCTTGGTGGAGCAACATTTATTAATGTCACAAACAGCACAAAAACAAGACCTGGAGGATTTTGATGTTATTCATCAGTTTGCTAAAACTGTGAAATCTATGCAATTTTTGCAATTTTTATATTTATTAACGGTTGCTGATATTCGTGCCACAAAAGAAGATTTGTGGAATGGCTGGAAAGATTCGCTTTTGAAGAAATTATTTTACAAAACGAAAGAACAATTGCAAAAACAAATTAAACCGCCCAGTATTAACAAGCAAGTTCAGGCGGTTAAACAGGTGTTAGCAGGCGAGCTTCAACAACAGGGCTACAGTATTGAGCAAGTGGAAAAAACACTTGGCACCTTGCCAAAAGATTATTTTTTACGCTATCAGGTTGAGGATATTTTGTGGCATTTGCAATTGTTCAGAAAAACAAACGATAAAGCCATCAAAGTGGCACAACGCCTGTCCGAGCATGGTGTAGTGGACATTTTTGTGTATGGTAATGACTCTAAAGGTCTATTTTTTAAGCTGGTAAGTATTATCGAAAAATTAGGGCTAGATATTGTCGATGCAAAAATCTTAACCAGTAACAACAACAAGGCATACAACACTATTAGCGTGCTGCAAGATGAAATAATGGAGCAGATTGACATCGGTCAAACCATAGAGAGTGAATTAGCACAAGCAAGCATTGATGTGGGGACAATGAGTGATAAATACGCACATCGACATTTTGACCACAAAATGAGTATTGTGTTTTCTGATGATAATAAATGGAACCTCACTCAGGTTGAGGTTAGTGTGATTGATAAACAAGGATTAGTGTCTAATATTGCTCACATTTTCTATCAGTTAAATATTCGTTTAGTAAATGCAAGAATATCCACTATGGGCGAGCGAGTAGAGGATATTTTCTTTATTAGTAACGCCGATCAACAGCCATTAAGTAAGAAGGAGCAACAACAGCTAAAACAGCATTTGCAAGAAAAATTATAAAATAATGCTACTAAGTTTATAATAGACGCTATAATTCACCTAAAATCGCTTTTTCTAGTGATAATATTTCCCTTAAGCAATAAAATACATAACAATATATGAATGATAAAATTAAAGTAGTAACGGACGATTCTTTTGAGTCAGATGTTGTTAATTCATCACAAGTAGTTTTGGTCGATTTTTGGGCGCCGTGGTGCGGACCCTGTAAAGCGTTAGCACCAGTGTTAGATGAAATTGCCGATGAATATGATGGCAAGGTTACTGTTGCTAAAATTAATATCGATGAAAATGACCAAACTCCACCAAAATATGGCATTCGTGGTATACCAACAGTGCTGTTATTTAAGAATGGTGCAGTTGAGGCGACCAAAATGGGCGCTTTGTCTAAAGCAGAGTTGAGTGCTTTTGTTGACTCAAATCTTTAAAGGATACCTGTAAAAAAATCAACGAACTTTTTATTTAAACCCCATTGCTAAAGCAATATTCACGCCAGTCTTTGTCTTGACTGGCATAATCTTTCTACACACAAAATACTATGAAATTATCTGAACTAAAACGCTCTACAGCTGCCGAATTATTAGAATTGGCGCAGTCTTTAGGTATTGAGAACATCTCTCGCGCTAAAAAACAAACCCTTATTTTTGCAATCTTAAAACACAAATCTGCTAATGACGAAGAGGTGCTAGGCGACGGCGTATTAGATATATTACAAGAAGGTTATGGTTTTTTAAGATCGGCAGATGATTCTTATGTTTCTGGTCCGGACGACATTTATGTTTCACCTAATCAAATTCGTCGTTTTAACCTATCAACAGGTGATGTGGTTACTGGCAAGATTCGTGCACCCAAAAAAGGTGAGAAATATTTTGCCTTAGTAAAGGTCTCTGAGGTTAATGGCGAAGATCCAGATAATGTCAGAAACAGAATTCCTTTTGCCTCACTCACGCCATTACACCCAGATGAACGCATCACCTTAGAGATTGGCAATGGCGGAACCGAAGACATTACTGCCAGAGTAATCGACCTTGTTGCGCCTTTTGGTAAGGGGCAAAGAGGGCTATTAGTAGCACCGCCCAAGGCAGGAAAAACCATGATTATGCAAAATATTGCCACCTCAATTTCTCGTAATCATCCAGAGTGTGAGCTGATTGTTTTGCTGATTGACGAACGCCCTGAAGAAGTGACAGAGATGGCACGCACTGTGCGTGGCGAGGTAGTTGCCTCAACTTTTGATGAGTCAGCCAAACGCCATGTCCAAGTGGCTGAAATTGTCATTGAAAAAGCCAAACGCCGCGCTGAACAAGGCAAGGATGTTATTATCTTATTAGACTCAATTACGCGTCTAGCGCGTGCTTATAATACCATTGCCCCCTCTTCAGGTAAGGTGCTGACAGGTGGTGTTGATGCTAATGCCCTACAACGACCTAAGCGATTCTTTGGTGCGGCGAGAAACATCGAAAATGGTGGTAGCATTACCATTGTTGCCACTGCATTAATCGATACAGGGTCAAAGATGGATGAAGTTATTTATCAAGAATTCAAAGGCACGGGCAATATGGAACTACACTTGGAACGCCGCTTGAGTGAAAAACGCATTTTTCCAGCCATTAATATTAACGCCTCTGGCACACGCCGTGAAGAGCTGATTACCGACGAGAAAGAACTGCAAAAAATATGGATTTTGCGTAAGATTTTGCACCCGATGGACACAGTAGAGGCAGCAGAATTCTTAATTGACCGTTTAAAATTAAGTAAAACCAATGATGAATTTTTCTCGTCAATGTCACAAAAGAAGTAGTAAACTCTTTACTTGCTTCGTCTATACTTAAAGGATGGAAGTATCTATTTTTAAACAAACTTATGCTTTAATTGACAGCATTATTGCAAAATACTTGATGCGCAATGTATGGGTATTAACAGGTGCTATTTTTCTGGTTATTTTTTTGGTGATATTTGGCAATCAAGTAGCATCAATGATTAAAGAAAGTCTAAAACACGGTATTTCTGCGACTGATTTATTGCCATTAATTGGTTTTAATATGGTGAGAGATATTCCTTTGATGTTGTCTTTATCGTTGTTTTTAGCGATTATCTTGGCAATCAGTAGACTTTACAAAAACTCAGAAGCGATTGTGATGAACTCGCTTGGCGTGGGAGATAAGCATTTTATGGTGTTTATACAACCTGTCGTCTTGTCTATTTTTATTTTTATTTTATTTTTAACTACCGTTGCTGTGCCTTGGACTAAACAGGAGAGAGAGATTATTCTGAATCGTAGTGACAATGCTTCAGAATTTTCTTTTATGAAACAAAAAGAATTTCAAAAATTTAAGAATGGCAATATTGTTTTTTATGCCTCTAAAGTGGAAGACGGTGACGGGGATGCGCAACAAAAAATGGAAGAAGTGTTTATTTATACACTGGTGAATGGAGAGCCTATTATTACTTTAGCAAAGCAAGCGAAAAAATATACAGATCCTGTAACTGGTAATACCTATCTACGCCTTCAAGATGGCAAGCGTTATCATGGATTTCCAGCCGATGCTAATAAAAGAATCCTAAATTTTGATTTGTATGATTTGCAAATTATTGATAGCAGTGCGGTGCGACCTAATACAAACTTCACTAAGGAAGAATCGAAAGGAATGCTTGATTTATTTTATTCAAACAACCCTAAAGATATGGCAGAATTTCAATGGCGACTGTCACAACCACTAAGCATCTTTATTTTATCGTTTTTAGGGGTTTTACTAGGCAAGGCCTCCCCTAGAGGTGGAAAAAACTTAGGTGTTTTGTTTGGTATGATAATTTTTATTTTATATAATAATGTTTTGCTTATTGCCAAATCATCTTTAGAGCATGGGGAGACTCCTGCCCTGATAGGCTTGTGGTGGGTGCATTTATTGCTGTCTATTTTCATTTTGCTATTATATGCTTATCGACACGAAAAGCTATCGACTATGCTACGATTTTTTGTAAAATAACTTATTTCTTTAAAGGAACTTATTTAATGTCATCTCAACCCAGTAAAACTTTAGAAGTTTTTAACAACCCAAATACACAGCGCGATTATGTTATTCAAATTGATATGCCAGAATTTAGCTGCTTATGTCCAAAGACAGGGCAGCCAGACTTTGCCACATTACATCTAGAATACATTGCAGACAAAGCTTGTGTTGAGCTGAAATCTTTAAAAATGTATATTTGGTCGTTTCGTAATGAAGGCTCGTTCCATGAGGCGGTGACCAATCAAATTTTGGAGGATTTGGTCGCAGCCACCAAGCCTAGATTTATGCGTCTTAAGGCGATTTTTAATGTGCGTGGCGGTGTTTACACTACTATTATTGCTGAGCACCAACAAACGGGTTGGCAGCCTGAACCTACCATTGATTTCCAACATCTTTAAAAAAATCTCAAGGATGATGACAGGTGCTAAAACGGCACCTGTGCGTCAATCTGTGCAATTTGACAAAAAACTTTTGGATAAAAATGCATTGCGGGTGGTTAACACTATCCATAAAGCAGGGTTTGAAGTTTATTTAGTGGGTGGCTGTGTTCGGGATTTGCTGTTAGGTTTAGAGCCTAAAGATTTTGATGTGGCAACCAACGCTAAGCCTGAGCAAGTGCATAAATTATTCAAGCGTTCGCGTTTGATTGGTCGGCGTTTTCGTCTGGTGCATGTAATGTTTGGTGCACGAGACTTTATTGAAGTTGCTACTTTTCGATCTGGCAAAGTGCAAACCGCTAAAAACGGTGTTATTATGCGTGATAATTGCTATGGCAATCTGGAAGAGGATGTGGTGCGTCGGGATTTTAATATTAACGCACTGTATTACGACATACACAAGCAAGAGGTAGTTGACTTTGTTGGTGGACTGAAAGACCTTGAGGCTAGAGAAATCCATATGATTGGCGATGCCAAACAGCGTTTTGCACAAGATCCTGTGCGCATGATTCGTGCTGTGCGTTTTAGCAAAAAATTAGGCGCAAAACTAAGTTCAGAAATCGATATTTGTATCTCAGAACAGGCATCATTACTTGGCAATATATCGCCAGCGCGTCTATACGAAGAGTGCGTTAAGTTGTTTCAAAATGAATATTCTTTTGAAGTGTACGAGCAATTAGAAAAATACGGCTTATTAGCGCATTTATTCAAACAAGCCCGTACTAACGATTTTGTTAAAAAAGCGTGCATTAACACCTCTGATCGTATTAAACGCAATCAGCCAGTAACCCCTGCTTTTTTGTTTGCCGTATTTTTATGGCAGGCTCAAAATGAGCGCTTTACCCTGATTAAGAAGAAGCAGCGCTCTTTTCATTTAGCCATGATGCAAGCCTGTGATGAAGTTATTATAAGGCAAACCAAACAAGTCTCTATACCCAAATATTTGAGCGCTAGAATGAGAGATATTTGGATGATGCAGGCAAAACTGGAGAAAATGCACCCTAAAAAAATAGAGTTTTTGCTACAACATCCACGCTTTAGAATGGGCTATGATTTTTTAGTATTGCGTAGCAAGAGCATTAACCCAGAACTTAAAGTCACAGCAGAGTTCTGGCGCAAAGCACAACAACGAGACGCATAATTATGCAAAAATCTGTTTTAATTACAGGCTGTTCTAGCGGTATTGGGTTATGTGTGGCTCAAGGTTTAAAGCAAGCGGGCTATCGAGTGTTTGCCACTGCGAGACAAAATAAAGATGTGGAGCGACTTAAGGCTCAGGGTTTTGAGGCATTGCAGTTGGATTTAACCTTGTCCGAGTCAATCAATGCGGCAATGAACGCTGTTTTTGAAAAAACTGACAAGCTTTACGGTTTAATCCATAATGGCGCTTATGGACAAGTAGGAGCATTGGAAGATGTATCTCGCCATGCGCTAGAACAACAATTTCAAACCAATGTATTTGGCTGGCATGAATTAACCAATTTAGTTTTGCCGACAATGAAGCGCCAGAATGAGGGGCGTATTGTTTACCTAAGTTCAATATTAGGTTTTGTGGCAATGCCATTTCGTGGGCCTTATAACGCATCTAAATTTGCAGTTGAAGGCTTGGTTAACACATTGCGCTTAGAATTGTCAAACACCCAAATTCAATTGTCTTTAATCCAACCTGGACCTATTGAATCTGAGTTTAGAGCCAATGCCTATAAGGTGTTTACTGAGCATATTGATATGGAAAATAGCGATTATAAAGTCAACTATCAGAAGATGGTTATGCGCTTACAATCAAAAGATTTGGCAGATTTTACTTTACCCGCAGAAGCGGTGCTAAAATGTTGCCTACATGCACTGAGTGCAAAGCAAGCAAAAATTCATTACCGGGTAACACTCCCAACAAAATTGTTTGCAATATTAATCAGACTATTGCCGACTTGGTTGATGGATAAGATACTAAATAAAGCAGGCAATAGCGGAGAAAGATAATGGCAGAAAAATTTGATTTTAATAAAGGCTTGAACGAACTTGAGGATATTGTAAAGACAATGGAGTCAGGAGATTTGAGTCTAGAAGATTCTTTAAAACGCTTTGAGCAGGGCGTGGCGTTGACACGCCAATGCCAAATGGCACTGAATGAAGCGGAACAAAAGATAGCCATGCTCAGTGCAGATGATGGTTATCAAGCCCAGCAACCTTTGGACAAAGAATCGTAAAATGAATTATGCGCAGCGTGTTGACCAGTGCTTAGACAGGGTTTTATCCAATCAAGGCAGTTTAACTGAGGCTATGCGTTACAGTGTCTTGTCTAGTGGCAAGCGTTTTCGACCAATTTTAACCTATACTGTTGCCAATACCTTTGGCACTAATCTTGATTTGGTAGATTCCAGCGCTTGTGCAGTGGAGTTGATTCATTCCTATTCTTTAATTCACGATGATTTACCCGCTATGGATGATGATGACATTCGTCACAACCAGCCCGCCTGTCATAAGCGTTTTGGCGAGGCACAAGCCATCTTAACAGGTGATGGTTTACAAGCGTTGGCTTTTGAGGTTTTAGCCAGTGATGAACAGCTGTCAGCGAGAACAAGGATTGACCTGCTACAAACACTGACTCATGCGGCTTTTGAAATGGCAGAAGGGCAGTCGATTGACCTAAGTGTGGCTTCGCAAACAGTGAATATTGATACTTTAAAAAATATGCATCAGAAAAAAACAGGTGCTTTACTTGGTTGTGCAGTGAAATTAGGTGCTTTGGTTGCTAATGTTTGTGATGAAAAAGAAATGCAAATTTTGACATGTTTTGCCACTAATATTGGCTTGGCGTATCAAATTCAAGATGATGTATTAGATGTACTTACTCCTGAAGAAATATTGGGCAAAAAACAGAACTCTGATGCAGACAAAAATAAACCCACTTATCCTGCTTTGTTGGGCTTGGAAGCATCGAAAATCGAGTATAAAAATCTTTATCAGCGTGCCCTTAGTGATTTGGATGCACTTAGTGTGGATGTGGCGCAGTTAAAGATCTTGACGGCTAAATTACAAAGTAGAAAATTTTAAAACTTAAGTAACACCCCACCCCAACTAAAACCACCGCCAATACCCTCAAGCAATAGCGTGTGTCCTTTTTGGATGCGGCCATCACGCACAGCTATATCAAGCGCCAAGGGGATTGAAGCGGCAGAAGTGTTGCCGTGTTTATCTAAGGTAACAATGACTTTGCTCATTGGGGTATTGATACGCTTGGCAACGGCTGAAATAATACGGATATTAGCCTGATGTGGTACCATCCAGTCTAATTCCTCTGAGGTTAGATTGCAGGCTGTCAATGTATCTTGCGCTAAAGATGATAATTGACTAACGGCAATCTTAAAGACTTCATTGCCTGCCATTTCAATAAATCCTGTTTCATTAATGCGGTTATTACTAACTTGTAAAGAAGACAAATAATTGCCATCACTAAAGAGTTTTGAGTGCAGGATGCCTGTCTCTTCACTACCACTGAGTACCACAGCACCAGCGCCATCGCCAAATAAAATAGCCGTAGAACGGTCGCTCCAATCTATAATGCGTGATAGGGTCTCACTGCCGACAACCAATATTTTGTTAGCCGCACCAGTTTTGATGTATTGTTCAGCGGTCGTTAATGCAAAGACAAAGCCTGCACAAACCGATTGTAAATCAAAAGCAGGGCAGTTAGCGCCAATGGCATTTTGTAGCATGGTGGCAGTCGCTGGGAAAATTTTGTCAGGTGTGGTGGTGGCTAAAATAATCAAATCCAATTCACTAGCATTAATACCCGACATTTCTAGCGCATTATTGGCTGCAATTACACCCAAATCACAAGTGCTTTCATTGGTA
The DNA here is from genome assembly GCA_028599035.1 of Gammaproteobacteria bacterium. Lineage (GTDB taxonomy): Bacteria > Pseudomonadota > Gammaproteobacteria > PS1 > Pseudothioglobaceae > Thiodubiliella. Next base: position 16,732 of record JAQRMT010000001.1, on the reverse strand, counting down.
ACAATGCGCCTTTCTTTAATGCCTGTTCTGCTGGTGATCCACTCATCCGAGGTGTCAATCGTCTTAGATAAGTCGTCATTGGTAACAACTTTTGGCGGCAGATAAGAGCCAGTGCCAATAATCCTTGCAAATTTACTCATGAGTTTGTTGCTCTACTTGTGCTGTTATTTTTTCAGTAATTTTAGCTTGCACTTGAAGATAAGCCTCTTTAATTGCTTGAAAAAATGAATCAATATCAGCGCCACCATGACTTTTAATGACCACGCCACGCAGTCCTAGCAGACTGGCTCCATTGTATTTTCCAGGATCAAGACTGGCTTTAAAATCTTTTAAAACAGGGGTGGCAATCAGGGCAATCAGTTTGGTAAAAATATTTTTAGTGAAAGCTTGTTTTAGGTAATGACCCATCATAGAGGCTACGCCTTCACTGGCTTTAAGGGCAATGTTACCTTCAAAGCCATCACAAACCACTAAATCAACTGTGCCTTTGTAAATATCATCACCTTCAATAAAGCCGACATAATTAAGGGTTGAGGCTTTGAGTAATTCTGCAGTTTGTTTGATACTGTCATTGCCTTTCATCTCTTCTTCACCGATATTTAGCAAGCCAATAGTAGGCGAGGCAATGTCTTCAGTATATTCAACGGCAATAGAACCCATAGTCGCAAATTCGAGTAATGCTTCAGGCTTAGAGTCGACATTTGCACCCAAATCTAGCATATGCGTGTGTCCGTCCATAGTTGGCATACGACCCATGATGGCAGGGCGATCAATGCCTTTGATAGTTTTAAGCACAAAACGAGAAATTGCCATTAGTGCACCGGTATTGCCAGCGCTGACACAAGCATCAACGGAGCCGTCTTTGACTAAATTAACGGCAACACGCATAGAAGAATCTTTCTTTTTACGCAGTGCTGTTGAGGGCGATTCACACATGGCAACAACTTCACTGGCATGGGCGATGCTAAAACGCTTGGCGTGTTTTTGGGCGCCGATATTTTTGTCAAGTTCTGCTTGAATACTAGACTTCTCACCCACAAAAACCAAATGCAAATCTGAAAATGCGATTAGCGCCTTAATGCCTGCTGCAACAGTCGTAGGTATCCCATGGTCGCCCCCCGAAGCATCAATTGATACCTTGATTGTCATCAACAATCCCGATAAAATCTTAAAATCTTCTAGGCTTCTACTTCTGGAATATCCTGTGCTTTATTAATCACTTGTTTGCCACGGTAGTAGCCATCAGCGGTGATGTGGTGACGCAAGTGTGTTTCACCCGTTTCTTGGTCTTCAGACAAAGCTGGGCTTGTTAGTGCATTATGAGAGCGACGCATGCCTCTCTTTGAAGGGGTTTTTCTGCTTTTTTGTACGGCCATTTTTTACTCCTGAGTTGTATTTTTTAATTGTTTTAATATTGCAAAAGGGCTTTCACACTTTTGTTGATTTATTGGCTGTGTGTCTTGATACGATGCGCATTCATAGTCATGCATAGGCGTCATCGGGATCATTATTAACACTTCATCCGTTATAAATTCAATGGTCGAAAATTCTTCGTCAGCATTCAGAATTGTCTCAAAGCTAGCATCTAATGTTTCGCCTTGTTGTTCGTTTTGCAAAAAAGCAAGCTGAAATTTAGGCTGTAAATGAATACTGACTTCATCTAAGCAGCGTTGGCAGGTAAGTGCCGCATCCAGTTTAATTTCGCCTTTAATACAAGGAATCCTACCCTCTTCAAGATTAAAACTAAGTTTCACATCAACCGTTGAAGCTTGGTTGCTGAGCAGTTTGCTAATTCTAGGAAAATCCTTCACTTGATAACTCTGTGAAAAGATTAACGACCTAGAGGCAAACTTAAAAAGTTTAATTGTATCGGGTATTCCTTGTTTCATTGCAAAAACTTGATAATTTTACCAAAAAAACCAAGCGTTAGGCATTAAGTTTTTAAGCGCTGTCTATTAGCTTCAAACAAGGCAATGCCTGTTGCCACCGACACATTTAGACTTTCCACATTGCCTTGCATGGGAATCATTGCTAATTCATCGCAAGATTTTTTAGTGAGTGAGCGCAATCCAAAGCCTTCAGAGCCCATAATAATCGCACTGGGTGAGGTTAAATCGATTTGGTAGAGTGATTTATTGGTTGAGCCGTCTAAGCCTAGTACCCAAATATTTTGCTCTTTTAGCGCCTTAATCGTGCGTGATAAGTTGGTGACTGAGAATATTTTAAGTTGATTGAGTGCACCTGCTGAGGTTTTGTGCACTAAGGCATTAATTGGTGCTGAACCGTCTTTGTTAATCACCACGCAATCTACCCCTGCGGCGTTAGCACCGCGTAAACAGGCGCCCAAGTTTCTTGGGTCTTGCACTGAGTCTAAAATTAAAATTAATGCTGCTTTTTCTAATTTAACAATATATTGCATTAAACCATCTTGATTGGGCAGGGTGGGTAGTAATATTTCAGCAGCAACACCTTGATGAGTTTGGTTTTTGCTCAGTTTGTCTAGTTGTTGTTTTGTTGAACGCTGCGTGTTGATATCGAGTTTGTCGAGCTGGGTAATGATGGTATTCAGGCGCTTGTCATGACGATTGTCCAGAGTGAACGCTTTGAGTAAGCATTCTGGATTGGCGTCTAATTGCGCCTGGATTGCATGAAATCCAAAAATAATAATAGATTTAGACATATGTTAGAGTTTGTGATCAAAAATTTCTATGTAGGCGTTTTTTCGCAGTGTTTTTAACCAATTTTGGAAAAAAGCCCGTTGTTTGAGTTGGATGAGTTGCGCTCTAATGGCAACAAGGTTCATATCAACTTTGCGTTGAGCGATGGTTTTAATAATACGCCAGTCTTGCGCTGTTTTAAAAGGCTCAGAGACCTCACCAGTGTTAAGGTTTTTTAGTTGTTGTTGAAACACTGCAGGAAGTTTATTTTGCTCTAGCCAATCAGTTTCTCCACCATTTTTATAAGAAGGGTCTTGCGAGTGTAGTTTTGCAAGACTAGAAAATGTAGTGCCATTTTTAATATCCCTACTTAACTTTGTTAAAAATTGCACTATTAAATCATCCTTAGATTGCAACGAAGTGTCAGTGCTTTCAACAGCACTAATCACAATCTGAGCGATTTTAATTTGCTTAACCAAATTGGTTTTATCACTAGGTTTTTTGGCCAGATATCTGTCAACTTCTGTTTGCGTTATTGCAATGTTGGCGCGTTGTACGATAAGTTGCTCAAGCCCTTTGAGGGAAAGTTGTTGAGAGATATTGCTCACAATTTCATCAAATTGATTATTGGATTGTAATTGCGCCAAAGTAATGCCATTTTGCTTGGCGACATCAGCCAACACTGCATTGATGTTTTCTGGCTTAGGCTTGATACCTAGTGATTGCACTTTTTCTGCTTGTAGTACTAAGTCGATTTGTTGTTCAACCAGTGCTATTTTTTGTGCCTTGGTTGTGGTTTTTTTTATTTGAGTGCTGACACTGTTTAAAGTAATAACAGTGTCATTGACGATAGCGATAATACTGTTAGGCGATGCTAAGGCGCTAAATGAAAAAGTAAAAACAAGGGTGAGTAATAGTTTCATTGATATTTTATTTGTCCAGATTAACTAAATAGTTTGGTATTTCTTCTGCTAGGCGTTCTGCTAAGCCAGAATCACTAGAGGCTAAGCCCTTAAACACTAATTCAAATTTTGTCACTGTGTCATAACTGCCATCATCTAAATGCTGTTTAAAGCGCGCTATGCGCAGCGCATAACAACAAGATTCGTACGCAATGCCAGCTGTTTTTCTGTTGGTGATTGAGTCGGTTAGAGAGCGGTTAATACCAGCAAATAGATGAAATTTTTGCATAATTGGGTATGCGCCATATACGCCTGAGGTTCTTTGCTCGCCATCATCCGAGTGAGTTAGGCTGATGAATTTTCTAGGGTTTAAAACATAACTTAATGCGCTGTGGTGTTTAACAACCTCTTTGTTGTCTGCATCGTATTCTAAGTCATTGTTAAAAGTAAACTTATCTAGTGTAAGGTCAGCAGCGACAGTCATATTTGAATAGTCTTTTTCTTGAATAACCAAGTTGCCGGTTTCATTCAGTTTTGTGTTGGATAAATAATGCGATTGAGCAATTTTTAGACTTAAATAAGTCGCTCCTGTGTCATTATCAATGAAATCAGATTCAACACCCAGAGTAATGTCATTGGTTTTGCCGATTCTATCAACACCTGTAAATTTTTTGCCTGAGAATAGATTTTCATAAGAGAAATTTATTGCCTCAGAATCAAACTTTTGTAACGCACTTTGGTCTTTTCCTTGAGTGTAATTGTAAGCCAATCTTGGTGTTAGCGTTTGAGTTATGTTTTTGCCAAACAGACTGGCATCTCTTTCAAAAAATAATTTAGAATCTAATCCGAAACTATAAATAGAACGATCTTGGTCTGGCGCACTGTCCATTGAATATTTTGTTTTAGAGATATTAAATCTAGGTTGTAATGAGTAAGCGTTGGTTGTAATATTTCGGGTAAATTCTGCTTGGGCGTGAGTACGAGTGCCTGTTTTTTCGTTGGTATCTTTGTGTTTGAATTTTGTACTAAGCATAGAAAAATTTACCTCTCGATTGCCTAAACCGATGATTTTTTTGTTAATAAAAACCTCAGGTGCTCGTGTGTATTCTGCCTTGCCGTTATTAACCAACTGCTCATTTTCAGAAAATATTGAAGCATTGATATTGGTTTTTTTATTTTTATAAGACAGATTAACAGAAGACTGTAATGAATCCTTCGAGGTGTCACTATGTGTAATTTCTTTAAAGTAATTTTTATCTGACACACGATTACTCACTATATTTAATTCGGTGTTGGTGTTTAAAGATAGGTCTAGCTTGGCATCAATTAGCCAGCGTTTTTCCTTACTAATTTTATCTTTGTTTAAATAATGCCCCTCAATCTCAACACGACCTTGATTAAGAGCTGAGATGAGTTGGCGGTATTTACCTTCAATCACACTACCCCGAGTGGATGTTTGGTTGAGTGTTAATAAAAAATCACGATTAGGTGCGATGTTAAAATAATAAGGAATACGAATTTGATAGCCTTTGTCTTTGCTGGCATCTGATTCGTTATAACTGGCAAAACTCGGCGCTAAAAAACCAGAACTTCTGCCCTTTAATGCCCATTCATAATAGGGTGAATAAAAGATTGGTACGCCCATAAACTCAACCGTTACATTTTCGGCAACACCGAGATTGGTTTTTTGGTCAAGTGTCACCTTATTTGCTTTCATAACCCAGTCAGTATTACCCACTGGACACAGACTATAGGTTACTGAGTCAAAAGTTTGTTTAGTACCATCGTTTACAATTTTTTGTGCTTGGCCATTAATTTTACTTTCTGGGTAATGGTATTTGGCTTGTTCAAAAACAGTATGTGTTTTATCATCTTGTTTTTTCATAACTGCTTTATTGCCAGTCAGCATTATTCGCTTATCTTGGAATTTAACATGACCACTGGCGCTTGAGGTTTTGCTGTCTTTTTGTAGGTTGATTTTATCTGCTGACAGGTAATATTCGGCAGAATTGACGGTAGCATTACCCCTTAAGAGGTAGTTACCATTGCTGACTTCGCTATGGTTTGCGGCAATGTCTAAACTTTCAATGTCTGTAGAAAGTATTTGCTTGGGAAACAGTAGCGGCGTATCATCACAACCGATGGCAAATTCTCGCTCTTGGGCGCTAACAGCACTTGATAGTAAAACAATAACAGAAAGAGCAAGTTGCCTTCTCATGGTTAATCCCGTAGTTAATCTAATTTTTTAATGCAAGATTTTAACATTATTGACATTCATATAATAGCTATGTTTTTTATTACTAATAGAATGCTTTGACAGGCAATAGTTTGGGTAAAATAGTTTCGGATTTGTAATTTAATATGGAATATTTTAATGGCTTGGAATGACAACAACAATCAAAACCCTTGGAGCGCCAACGGTCAAACGCCGCCAGAGTTAGACGAGGTGATTAAGGATTTTAAGAATAAATTTGGTAATATTTTTGGCGGTAATCAGCCCTCATCAAGTACCAATACACCCAGTGCACCTAAAAAAGGTGGTTTTAAGTATATATTTATTCTGGCTTTATTGGTCTGGGCTTTGTCGGGTATTTATATTATCGATCCTGCCGAAAAAGGGGTGGTATTGCGTTTTGGTGCTTTTCAAGAGGAGACTTCTCAAGGTCCGCACTGGCACTTGCCATATCCGATTGAGAGTCTAAATCGAATTAATGTTGAACAAATTAGAACCGCACAAATTGGCTACCGAGATGCAATTAGCAACCGTCGTGGTGGCAATGTATCCTCTGAGTCGTTGATGCTAACTAAAGATGAAAATATGATTGACGCCAAGTTTGCGGTGCAATATAAAATTAACGATGTTCAAGCTTATTTGTTTAATGTTGCCAGCCCTGATTTGACTTTGCGTCATGTGGTTGAAAGCGCTATTCGTCAAGTGGTAGGTCAGAACACTATGGACTATGTACTAACCGAAGGTCGTGTGGCAATTGCCGACGATATTAAAGACAAATCTCAAGAATTGCTTAGCACTTATCAAGCAGGTTTAATTATTACTACTGTAAATATGCAAGATGCACAACCACCAGAGCCGGTACAAGCAGCATTTTCTGACGCAGTGAAAGCGCGTGAGGACAAGCAACGCTTGATTAATGAGGCGCAAACTTATGCCAATGATATTTTGCCAAAATCCCGTGGTAAGGCCGCACGAATGCTGGAAGAGGCGAAGGCGTACAAATCAGAGGTGGTATCTAAATCAGAAGGTGAGGCGTTTCGTTTTAGGCAGATTTTAACGGAATATGAAAAAGCACCTGTTGTAACTAAGGAGCGCTTATATCGTGAAACGATGGAAAATGTGCTGTCCAATACCAGTAAAGTGGTGGTGGATTCAAAAGCCAACAGCATGATGTATTTGCCAATTGATAAGTTGATTAATAATACATCACGCACTGAGGTTGTTATTCAAGAAGCACAACCAGGACAACAGTCTGGGCAAAGAGGTGGGCTTAGAGATGTTTTCCGTAATAGAGAGGTTAGATAATGAAAAAATTAGTATTGATTATTGTTGCATTGTTGTTTTTTGTTGGTGGTTCCGCTTTATACACAGTTAATGAGACGCAAAGTGCCATTAAACTTCGTTTGGGTGAAGTCGTCTCTGTTGAACGCGATCCAGGGCTTAAATTCAAAATGCCATTTGTGAATAATGTGGTGAAATTTGACAATCGTATCCAAACACTAGACACACCAGCAGAGCGATTTTTAACTGGTGAGAAGAAAAATGTGATTGTTGATTCTTATGTTAAATGGCATATTACTGACGCTGAGCAGTTTTACAAATCAACGGGCGGCAATATGGAGAGAACCAGTAATCGTTTAGCGCAAATCATTAAAACTGGATTGAAAAGTGAATTTTCTAAGCGCACTATTGCCGATGTGGTTTCTGGTGAGCGTAGTGAGATTATGCAAAATATTGTACAGTTGGCAAAAAAAGACATTAGTGAGTTCGGTATTGAAATTATCGATGTGCGCATTAAACGCATTGACTTGTCTCAAGAGGTGTCAAATTCTGTTTATCGTCGTATGCAGGCAGAGCGTCAGCGAGTTGCTAAGGAATTCCGATCAAAAGGTGCGGAGGAGGCGGAGATTATCCGTGCTGCAGCAGACAAGCAACGCACCATTATCTTAGCTAATGCTTATCGTGATAGCGAAAAAATTCGAGGTGAGGGCGATGCGGTTTCAGCAAATAACTATGCACAAGCTTATAACAAGAATGCAGATTTTTATTCATTCTATCGCTCGTTAGAGTCTTATAACAAGTCATTTTCAAGCCAAAGTGATATCATGGTGCTAAACCCAAACACCGAGTTTTTCCGTCATTTTAACCCAGTGATTAAATAGAACAATTGCGCATGAATACTTGGCAATTACCCGAGGGCATCGATGAGTTGACTGGCGACAGGGCGCTGGCGTTTGAGTCTGTGCGTCGCAAATTGATTGACTTATACGCCCAAAAAGGCTTTGCTTTAGTGATTCCGCCGATGGTGGAAAACATTGAATCCTTGTTGCTTACCAGTGATTCAGTCAATGAAAAAACGTTTAAATTCTTAGACCCTGTCAGTGGCAAGATGTTAGGTGTGCACGCTGATATTACTCCGCAAATTGCACGAATTGATGCCAAACAGGGTGATGATAAAGTGGCAAAGTATTGCTATGTTAATGCGATTTTACAGACTAGGGCAGATGATTTTTATACCTCTAGGTCGCCAATTCAGGCGGGTGCAGAATTATATGGTTCGGACAATGTTACTGCCGATATTGAGGTCATTGAGTTAATGCTTGAGAGTTTAAAAATGCTGTCAATTAAGCCTATTGTCTTGAGTTTGGGTAATGTTGCTGTGTTTGATGCGCTAATTGAACGAGAGGCGCTCAATGACGAGCAACTGTCAAAACTTAGGCAAATTTTTGTTAAACACTCTGTGCCAGATTTAACAGTATTTTTACAAAATAATACATTAAGTCATGCCGATAAGTTCAGTGCATTAATGAGACTGGAAGGCGACGCTGGCGTGTTGAACGAGGCGCTAACTATATTTAAAGACATTCCTAAGGCAAAAATAGCCATTCAAGATTTGATTAAAATTAACGACAAACTTAGTGCTACAGATGTTGAAGTGGTGCTTGATCTTGCTGAACTCAAGGCGTATGAATATCATACAGGTGTTGTGTTCTCAGCTTACAATGAAAATTATGCCAAAGCACTCGCACAAGGTGGTCGTTATAACGGACTTAGTGCATCATTTGGATGTTCAAGAGCGGCAACAGGCTTCTCATTTGATTTAAAATTTTTGTCTCAAAGGAAGTAAAGTATGTCAAAAAATGTTGTCATAATTGGCACTCAATGGGGTGACGAAGGTAAAGGTAAGATAGTGGATTTAATTACCGACAAAGTGGCTAGCGTAGTGCGTTTTCAAGGTGGACACAATGCAGGCCATACCTTGGTTATTGATGGTGAAAAAACCGTATTACACCTTATCCCATCAGGTATTTTGCGCGATAGCGTTGAGTGTTTAATTGCTCATGGCGTGGTGTTATCAATGTCGGCACTGATTAAAGAGCTAGGTGAATTAGAGTCCACAGGCGTTGATGCGCAATCGCGTTTAAAAATCTCACCGGGATGTCCGTTGATTATGCCTTATCATGTTGCACTAGACAATGCACGAGAAGCCAAGCGAGGAAAGGCGGCTATCGGCACTACAGGAAACGGCATTGGTCCTGCGTATGAGGATAAAGTAGCGCGCCGTGGATTGCGTGTTGGGGACTTGCTAGATTTTGAATCCTTTGCTGAGAAACTAAAAGAAGTGATGGAATATCATAATTTCTCCCTCAGCAATTATTACAATGCACCTGCATTAGATTATGACGCGGTATTAACAGAAGCCTTGGAGCAGGCTAAAGTAGTTATTCCAATGATTACCGATGTTACTCAACAGATTCATGAGCATATCGCTAATAATGAAAATATTTTATTTGAAGGCGCACAAGGTGCCTTGCTCGATATTGATCAAGGCACTTACCCGTTTGTTACTTCGTCCAATACCACTTCAGGTGGTGCAGTGACAGGCTCAGGCGTTGGTGTGACTGATATTGATTATGTTGTAGGCATTGTTAAAGCCTATACAACTCGTGTTGGTGGCGGGCCTTTTCCAACAGAATTGGTTTACGATGTCGCCATAGATAAGGGTGATGAAATTGGCAAAGTATTGGGCACAGTAGGGCGCGAGTTTGGCGCTACCACAGGGCGACAACGCCGTTGTGGTTGGCTGGATATGGTCACCCTTAATCGTTCGTTTAATTTGAATGCGGTAACGGGTATTTGCCTAACCAAATTGGATGTGTTAGATTCTTTAGACAATATTAGAATTTGCGTGGCTTATGAGCTTAATGGTAAGAAAATCACCACACCTCCCTACGATGCACAAGGCTACGCTGATGCTAAACCTATTTATATTGATATGCCAGGTTGGAATACTTCCACCATTGGCACAGATTCATTTAACAATCTGCCGCAACAGGCACAAGACTACATTCGCAAAATTGAAGAACTTTCAAATTTGCCTGTAGATATTTTATCCACTGGTCCAGATCGTGACGAAACATTGATTTTGAACCATCCATTTAACGAGTAAACAAACTATGAGCGACCCGCATCAACAAAGAGAATCAGACAAATACGATAACCCCATTCCTTCAAGAGAATATATTCTTGAATTTGTAGCCAAACAACCGCAATCATTCTATGATTTGGTTGATGTTCTTAAGGTTGGCGGCAAACAAAAAAAACCCTTAACACATCGCCTTAAAGCCATGGTTCGTGACCAGCAACTAAGCATGAATCGTGATGGCATGTATGATGTTTTTAACAGTGAAAGAGATGTGGTGATTGGCACAGTTAGCGCCAATCCAAAGGGCTTTGGCTTTATTGCTTTAGATGAAGGTGGTAAAGATTTGCGCCTTTCTGCTTATCAAATGAAATTGGTTTTCCACGGCGACAGAGTTAAGGCGAGAATGCTGGATCAACGAGGCGATTCTGAAATTATCGAAGTGATTGAAAGTGTTAAAACCGTGGTAGGACGCTTACACCTAAATGATGAGAGTGCTTACATTGTAGTAGACGACAGACGCATTCGTAATAATATTAACATTCCTGACATCAGTGCAGCCAATACCGATAAACAAATTGTGATTGTTGAGATTATTCAAGCACCAACTTTCAAGACCCTTGCCGAAGGTAGAATTATTCAAATTTTAGGCGACTATATGGATGAAGGGGTTGAGACCGAAGCGGCGTTGTATCGTAACGGCATTCCAGTAGATTTCTCAGCAGAAGCCTTGGCACAAACCGAGCAATTACCAACGCAAGTTACTGCCGAAGACAAAGTAGGGCGAGTTGATATTACCGATATGAAGCTAGTCACGATTGATGGCGAAGATTCTCGTGATTTTGATGATGCCGTGTTTGCCGAGCCTACTAATAATGGCTGGAAGTTAGTGGTTGCTATTGCCGATGTTTCTCACTATGTGGCAGAAGGCTCAGACCTCGATATTGATGCAATTGAGCGAGGCAATTCAGTTTATTTCCCACGCCGTGTAGTGCCAATGTTACCTGAGGCATTGTCGAATGGTTTGTGCTCTATTAATCCTGATGTAGAGCGGCTGTGTATGACTTGTGAGATGAATATTGATGCAGAGGGTAATTTATTGGATTATAAATTTTACCCAGCAGTGATGTTCTCGCACGCTCGTCTAACTTACACCAAAGTTAGCCAAATTTTAGAACACCATGACAACGAATTAACCCAGCAATATGCAAGCGTAATGGACAATTTAAATACTTTGTATGATTTATACAAAACCTTAAAAAATGCCAGAACCAAACGCGGGGTGATGGACTTTGACCGTATTGAAACGCAAATTCTATTTAATGACGAAGGTAAAATTGACAACATTGTTGCCACTTCTCGTAACGATGCTCACAAACTGATTGAGGAATGCATGCTAATGGCAAACCAAGCCACAGCGAAGTTTTTAGCAGAAAATGACGAGGATTTCTTATACCGTATTCACCCCAAACCTACTGCAGAAAAAGTTGAAGTGACCCGCCAATTCTTAACCGCAGTTGGCTTAACCTTAGAGGGTGGCGCACAACCAGAATCCAAACACTTTGCCAAAGTATTAGAAGACGCTAAAGGTCGTGATGATGAAAATATCATCAAAACTGTCGTGCTCCGCACCATGAAACAAGCTATTTACACACCTGCTAATGAAGGTCATTTTGGCCTAGCCTTTGACGACTATACCCACTTCACTTCGCCAATTAGGCGTTATCCTGATTTACTGGTACACCGTGCGATTAATCGTGTCATCAATAAAAACACCAGAAAACCAAGCAAGAGAATGGTGGAATTAGGCGCTGAATTATCCGTTACCGAGCGTCGAGCAGATGAAGCCACCCGTGATGTAGAAAAATGGCTTAAATGTGAATACATGCGTGATAAAGTCGGAGAAACCTTTAATGGCGTTATCTCTGGCATTGCTGCTTTTGGTATCTTTATTGAACTGACTGATATTTATGTTGAAGGTATGATTTCCATTCGTGATATGAAAGACGACTACTACAACTTTGATGACATTCACCACAAACTCACAGGATCTCGCACTGGTAAAACTTTCCAACTCGGCGATACTATTAAAATCCAAATTGCCTCGGTTAATCTAGATGATAGACAAATGGTATTTGTTCCTGCTTAAATTACTTCGTCTTTTTCCTTTTTTACGATGTTAAATTTCAAAAAATATTCAGTCACATAGTGTTATCTATGTTCCTTTATATTTTTCAAAATTTGCCTTGTAAACAGAAAAAATACTTGCAATTACCTTTGTGAACACATTCTAAAATAACTATTTAGTCAATTGGCTGACTTATCATTTATAATTCTGTAATTTATGTGCGAAAAAGAAATAACTCAATATCATCAACTTGCAAAAGATGCTGGCAACAAACTTAAGTCGTATATTTTTTCATTATCATCTGGTGCTACAGGAGTATTTTTCTTTTTATTGATAAAAAACGAGGGCAATTTTAAATCTATACTATCAATAGCTTTATTGTTCTTTGTTTTTACTATTGCTCTTTGCTTATATGAACTTAGAGTAGATGCACAGCGTTTTTTCTTACTAGCACGAGAATTAGAAAAAGAAGAAAAGCAGCAGCAGTGGGAAACTAACGAAAAATTGAAAAAACGACGACTTAGACTAATGAATGTCTCATACATAACTTTTTCTATAGCGATAATATTTAGCTGTACCTATTTAATATTTAATATAGTTAAGTAATAAATTCAATTGGATTCGGGTATTAATCAGTAACTGCGCCTTCAGAAGCAGATTTAGCCAGTTTTGCAAACTTGGCCAATACACCTTTGGTGTAGTTGGGTTTTGGTTGTGTCCAGTTAGATAGGCGCTCATCAATAATAGATTGCTCAACCAAAAGCTCCAAGACATTATTTTCAGCGTCAATTAAGATTTCATCGCCATCTTCAACCACAGCCAATACCCCGCCTTTAAAAGCTTCTGGAGTGATATGACCGACTACGAAGCCGTGAGTGCCACCTGAAAAACGACCGTCGGTAATGAGGGCGACTTGACCACCTAAGCCTTTGCCCATAACGGCAGAAGTGGGGGCGAGCATTTCACGCATACCAGGGCCACCAGCGGGGCCTTCGTAGCGAATAACAATAACATCTCCAGCTTGGATTTTGTCATTTAAAACAGCTTTTAGCGCCTCTTCTTCCCGACCAAAGCATTTAGCAGTGCCCTTAAAGCTTAAACCTTCTTTTCCAGTGATTTTTGCTACCGCACCATCGATGGCAAGGTTGCCACGCAAAATTCTCAGGTGCGAGTCTTTTTTAATTGGATTGTCTAAGGTTCTGATGATTTCTTGAGAATCAGCGTAGGGCGCAACATCTTTTAGGTTTTGCGCCATGGTCTGACCTGTTACCGTCATGCAGTCGCCGTGTAGTAGCCCTGCATCCAGTAACATCTTCATCAAGGGCAGGGTGCCACCAATTTCAACCAATTCACTCATCATATATTTACCTGAGGGTTTAAGGTCGGCAATCACGGGCACATTAGCACCAACACGAGTAAAGTCGTCAATAGTCAAATCAACGCCAGCAGCGTTTGCCATGGCAATTAGGTGTAAAACCGCATTAGTAGAGCCACCTAGGGTAATAATCACGGTAATGGCATTCTCGAAAGCTTTCATGGTCATAATATCATTGGGCTTAATATCTTTTTCTAATAGATTAAGCACCGCCTCGCCTGCACGCACGCAATCGTTGTTTTTATCCGCTGAAATCGCATCTTGAGCAGAGGAGTTTGGCAAACTCATGCCCAACGCCTCAATCGCACTTGCCATTGTGTTAGCGGTATACATACCGCCACAAGAGCCTGCACCAGGGATGGCAGTTTTTTCAATATTTTCTAATTCAATAGCGCTGATGCTGTCGTTGGCAAATTGTCCAACCGCCTCAAATACGCTAACCACATCGGTGTGGTTTTCACCCGGCTGAATCGTGCCGCCATAAACAAAAATACCGGGGCGATTAAGACGAGCCAAACCAATAACACAGCCCGGCATATTTTTATCACAACCGCCAATTGCCACTACACCATCAAAACCTTGGCAGCCGACAACGGTTTCGATTGAATCTGCAATCACCTCACGAGAAACCAAAGAGTATTTCATTCCTTCAGATCCCATAGAAATACCATCTGAAATAGTGATAGTATTAAAAATAACGCCTTTACCACCCGCAGCATTAACGCCTTTTTCAGCTTCATCAGCCAGTTTGTTAATATGCATATTGCACGGTGTTACCATCGACCAGGTTGAGGCGATGCCGACTTGTGGTTTATTAAAATCTTCTTTTTTAAAACCAACTGGATAAAGCATCGCACGACTCGGTGCACGCTCGTAACCATCAACAACTTGAGAGGAATATTTGCGTTTATTAGACATAAAAGTATTTCGTTTACTAAAAACACTAAATTTTAGACTAAAATAAGGTTTTTTTCTACCCGAATCCAAATTGGATAACGCACAAAAAATCCTAGATTTGATTGCACCTTTTGTTAAGGCAGGCAAGGTTTTGCCACGCACTTATGCACAAATCAACAACAATCTTGCGGATTTTGTCTTGTTAGAACAAGACGGCGTGTTGGTTGCCTGTGCAGGCTTAAAAAATTGTCAAGAGGGCGGAGTAGGGGAAATTTATGCGTTGACAGTCTCTAAAAAAGCACAAAAAAAAGGATTGTCATTAAAGCTGCTTGACAAGATTACACTCAAAGCAAAGGCTGAAAATTTTTCTAAGATTTTTGCCTTAACCAAGCACGGTACAGATTGGTTTATTAAGCACGGTTTTACCCAAATGAGTATCGCTGATTTACCCAAAAAACGCCAAGCTTTATTTAACCACAATCGCAACTCATTAATTTTCTTCAAAAATGTTAATTAAAGACAGAATTCGGGGCTATTTACCCGTGGTAATCGATATTGAAACAGGTGGTTTTAATGAGAAAACTGATGCCATGCTTGAGATTTGTGCGATCATAATTAGCATTGACGACAAAGGTATATTTTACCCAAAAGACCCGCAGCATTTTCATATAGAGCCTTTTAAGGGGGCTAATTTAGAGTCATCGGCACTTAAATTTAACGGCATTGATGTCTATAATCCATTGCGTATGGCAATAACTGAAAAATCTGCACTTAGTGAGATTTTCCAAGCCGTTCATACTGAGATAAAAACTGAAGAATGTACCCGTGCTATTTTGGTGGGGCATAATGCTTTTTTTGACTTGGGTTTTTTGCGCGCTGCAACTGAGAGGAGCAAACTAAAAAGCCCTTTTCATCAATTCTCAACCATTGATACCGTCAGCCTTTCAGCACTTTATTATGGAGAAACAGTGCTAGCCAAAGCTATGCGTGTGGCTAATATTGAGTGGAGCGATGCCAGCGCACATTCTGCGCTCTACGATACGCAAAAAACCGCTGAACTTTTCTGTCAAATTTTCAACGCCCAGCAATATAGTTGATAATCCTAGACAAGTCTTGCTTGTTAGTAATTAAGCGCTTGTTTTTCAGTCCAATCTTTGACTTCTTTGATTAGCGTTGTTGCAGATTTTCCAGCAACGCTAATGGGTTTACCAATAACCACAGTAATCGTACCTGCCTGCTTAATAAAGCTACCTTTAGGCCATACTTTACCTGCATTGTGATACACTGGAGAGATGTCACAACTTGCTTTTTTAGCAATAGCAACCCCTCCTTTTTGGTATTCGCCAAGTTGCCCGTATGGCTGGCGCGTACCTTCGGGGAATATCACCACAAAAATACCCTGACTAATTCGATTAACCCCTTGCTTAATCACTTTTTTTAAAGCATTTAGTTTTTCACCGCGATTAATGGTAATTGGCTTTAGCATCGCCAAACCCCAGCCAAAAATAGGTATCCATAGTAACTCCTGTTTAACCACCCAAGTTTGATGTGGGAAAATGACTTGCAATCCCATCGTCTCCCAAGTGGACTGATGGTTGGCAATAATTGTGCAAGGAGTTGTTGGGACATTTTCTTTGCCGATAATTTTAAGCTTAATATTTAGCGTAATGCGTAACCACCACATACAAAACACTGCCCACTTTGAAAGAATCGCATAACGCACTTTAAGCGGAATCCAAAAAAGTATCGAGGTAATAATCACTAGCAGGGATAAAACTAGCGTTGAGCCTAAAAAGTAAAGCAGAGATCTTAAAAATAACATTCGTATGGCGTTATAATTTACAAACTTGAAATTTTAATGATTTTTATGACAGTTAACACCTTTCTTTTTGACTTAGACGGCACGCTAGTTGATACTGCACCCGATCTTGCTTATGCGCTGAATTTATTGCTATTAGAGAATGGCATCGCAACAAAGGACTATGAAAAAATCAAGCCCTTGGTGGCCTTTGGTGGCAAGGCGTTAGTGGCTATGGGCTTTGATTGTGACGAATCCCATCCTCAGTTTGCCAATAGACATCAAAGATTGTTGCAGATTTATACCGATAATATTGATA